>JBBRFU010000001.1:0-77228 GCA_038241315.1 Acidimicrobiales bacterium
GCCGCACGTCAACATCGGGACCATCGGTCACGTTGACCACGGCAAGACCACGCTTACCGCAGCAATCACCAAGGTTCTGCACGATAAGTACCCGACGTTGAACGAGTCGCGCGCATTCGACCAGATCGACAATGCGCCCGAGGAGCGTGAGCGCGGCATCACGATCAACATCTCGCATGTTGAGTACCAGACCGAGAAGCGTCACTACGCGCACGTCGACGCCCCGGGCCACGCGGACTACATCAAGAACATGATCACCGGTGCCGCCCAGATGGACGGCGCAATCCTGGTGGTTGCCGCAACTGACGGCCCGATGCCCCAGACGAAGGAGCACGTGCTGCTCGCTCGTCAGGTCGGCGTGCCCTACATCCTGGTCGCACTGAACAAGGCCGACATGGTCGACGACGAGGAGCTCCTCGAGCTCGTCGAGATGGAGGTCCGCGAACTGCTGGCCGCCCAGGAGTTCGACGAGGAAGCCCCCGTCGTACAGGTCTCGGCGCTCAAGGCACTCGAAGGCGACCCGAAGTGGGTCAAGTCGGTCGAGGACCTCATGGATGCCGTCGACGAGTCCATCCCGGACCCGATTCGCGAGACCGACAAGCCCTTCCTGATGCCCGTCGAGGACGTCTTCACGATCACCGGCCGCGGCACCGTGGTCACCGGTCGTGTCGAGCGCGGTGTGGTCAACGTCAACGAAGAGGTCGAGATCGTCGGCATCAAGCCGACCGTCACCAAGACCACGGTCACGGGCGTCGAGATGTTCCGCAAGCTGCTCGACCAGGGCATGGCGGGCGACAACGTCGGCCTGCTGATCCGTGGCGTCAAGCGTGAGGACGTCGAGCGTGGCCAGGTCGTGGTCAAGCCCGGCACCACGACGCCGCACACCGAGTTCGAGGGCAGCGTCTACATCCTGTCCAAGGAAGAAGGCGGCCGTCACAAGCCGTTCCTGTCGAACTACCGTCCACAGTTCTACTTCCGCACGACGGACGTGACCGGTGTCGTGACGCTGCCGGAGGGCACCGACATCGTGATGCCCGGCGACAATGTCGACATCACGGTCAAGCTGATCCAGCCCGTCGCCATGGACGAGGGTCTGCGTTTCGCGATCCGCGAGGGCGGCAAGACCGTCGGCGCAGGCCGCGTCACCAAGATCATCAAGTGATCTGAAGCTAGTCGCGAAGCGGCGCTCACCCGAAAGGGTGGGCGCCGCTTTCGTATTCGGGCCCGAGTTATCGGGTGCTTCCGTCTACGATGAGCGTGCTGAGCAGGAGAATCGGGAAGGATGGTGCGGATTGTCCGTGATCAACGTGCGCGCGTTCACCGACGTCGGTCTGGTGCGCAAGCGCAACGAGGACGCCATCCTGGTCGCCGGTTGGCTCAGCCAAACGCGCGAAGGGACGCTCGTCACAATGGATTTCGCGCCGGCCGTGCCCTTCGTGTGCGCCGTTGCCGACGGCATGGGCGGCCATGTCGGTGGTGATCTTGCGAGCCGGGTGGCGCTGACCGTCATCTCCGAACGCTCGCTCGACTGGCGCACCGGCGAGGACGTGGCGGCAACCCTGCTGGACACCAATGAGCAGGTGCGGGCCGTCGGCATGGACGCCGACCTGCAAGGGCTGGGCACGACGATCGCCGGCCTGTGCATCACCGACGACGGGATCATCATCTTCAACGTCGGCGACAGCCCGGTCTTCGCGATCACCGACGGCGTCCTCTCGCAGATCTCGATCGACGACTCCGTGTTCGACTCCAATGGCAGGCCGACGAACATCATCACGCAGTCACTCGGTCAGTTCGCGCCGGTCCAACCGCATCTGAGGGTGCTTCCGCGTCAAGCCGGGACGTACCTGATGTGTTCGGACGGAGTGAGCGGGGTGATGACGCCCGAGGACCTTCGGGCGGCGGTCCTGCAGTCCGACCTCGACGACCTTGCGACCGACATCATCGCGACGACGCGCGAGAAGGGCGCCCACGACAACTTTTCGTTCGTCATCGTCGAGATCCCCGACCTGCCCGAGTCGCGCTGAGCGGTGGGGGCGGACAGCGAGTCCACAGACCAACACGGGCCGATTTCGGCCGGTTGGCGTTAGTCTGACCTGCACACCGCCCGACTGAGGAGGAGGCGTGGCAATGTTGGGCAGATACGTCAAGGCGCAGCTGGTGGTGCTGCTGTGTGGCGGTCTCGTCGGCCCGATCTTCCTCGGTGTCTACTTCGCGCTCGGCGAGGCCACGCGACCCTACATCGGGTGGATGTTCTGGGTAGGCCTGCTGATCACCGCCGCCGACGTGTTGATCGCCATTGCGCTGACGAACTCCGGGGCCAAGTCCGCTGCCAAAACTCAGATGCTGGAGGCCAGCGGTGTGCTGGCGCTCGCTCAGGTGACGGCGATCGGCGAGACGGGAACCAGGATCAACGACCAACCGCTGGTCAAGATCGGTCTGCACATCGAGGGGCCAGGGATCATGCCCTTCGACGTCCAGGACAGAGTCATCGCCTCGGTGACGAGGCTGCCGTTGATCACCGGTCGAAAACTGGTGGTGCTCGTCGATCCCGCTACCAACCAGTACCAAATCGACTGGGAAAGAAGCGCATTGGTGGGCGGAATGATGCCCGCCCAGTTCACGCTCGCCGAGGACGGCAACCGGACCTACGACCTCTCGGGCCAGGCAGGACCGCTGATGGAGATCATGCAGATCCTCAAGGTCAATGGGGTTCCGATGAACGGCACCATCGACATCCGGTCCAATCCGGCCGTACGTCAGCAGGTCATGAGCGTGGTGAGGCGCGCGGCCGCGCAACAGGTTCCCCCCGCAGCGCACATGTCGCCACCGCCGGTCGATCCGGCGGCCCGGTACGTGCCGCCACCCATGCCCGCACCGACTGCGCCCGACCCGTCGACCGCCCAACGCCTGCAGGAACTGGAGACGTTGCGCGCCATGGGTACCATCTCCGACGCCGAGTACACCGCCAAACGGCAGCAAATCATCTCTGAACTCTGATCTGACCAATTCTCAAGCAGAACAACCGTTTCGCCACGGTGCTTGGTCGGCGTTCGGGATCATCGAGGGATGACGCAAGCTGCGAAGGACTCGGCGGCTCTGGGTGTGCACTCCGAGGTCGGCGCGCTCCGCAAGGTGCTGGTCTGCTCGCCGGGTCTGGCACACGAACGCTTGACTCCCACCAACTGTGACGATCTGCTGTTCGACGACGTGCTGTGGGTGCAGAACGCGCGCCGCGACCACTTCGACTTCATGGACAAGATGCGTGACCACGACGTCGACGTCGTGGAGCTGCACGACGTCCTGACCGAGACCATGACCAACCCCGAAGCCAAGTCGTGGCTACTCGACCGCAAGATCGTGCCCAACGAAGTCGGCCTCGGCCTCGTCGACGACACACGGTCCTTCCTCGATTCGCTGGAGCCTCGCAGGCTCACCGAATTGTTGATCGGGGGAATGTCGACGCGTGACCTGCCCGCGGCGCTGACGTCGGGCTATCGCGCTCTGGCCCGCGAAGCCAACGGTGTCACGGAATACTTGATGCCGCCGCTGCCCAACACGCTCTACACCCGCGACACCACCTGCTGGATCTACGGCGGGCTCACCATGAACCCGTTGTTCTGGCCGGCTCGTCACGACGAGACGCTGCTGATGAAGGCGATCTACGAGTTCCACCCAGACTTCAAGGGTTCGACGGTCTGGTGGGGTGATCCCGAAAAGTCCTGGGCATGGCCACTATCGAGGGCGGCGACGTTCTGGTGCCGGGCAACGGCGTCGTCATCATCGGGATGAGTGAGCGCACGTCGCGCCAGGCCATCACCCAGGTCGCGGGGAGACTGTTCGCCGAGGGGGCCGCGGAGAAGGTGATCGTCGCGGGCATGCCGAAACTGCGTGCGGCCATGCACCTCGATACGGTGTTCACCTTCGCCGACCGTGACGTCGTCACCATCTACCCCGACATCATCGACAACGTTCAGACGTTCATGTTGCTGCCCAGCGACCAGGCGCCAGGTGTCGACGTCGTGGCGGAGACCAAGCCGTTCGTCGAGGTCGTGGCGGCGGCGCTGGGACTCGGTTCGCTCAGGGTCGTCGAGACCGGCGGCAGCGCGTATGACTCGGAGCGCCAGCAGTGGGACAGCGGCAACAACCTGGTCGCGGTCGAACCCGGCGTCGTGTTCGCCTACGACCGCAACACCCACACCAATTCGCTACTACGCAAGGCAGGCATCGAGGTCATCACCATCGTCGGCGCCGAGCTCGGCCGTGGGCGCGGCGGCGGACATTGCATGACGTGCCCGATCGTGCGCGACCCGATCGACTACTAGAACACGTTCCAGTTCGACTGCTAGCCTGCTCCTTGCGTCAGCGTGCGTGGCTGCTGCGCGACACGCCGTCGTGAGCGAACCAACGCGCACGCTCGCGCCGTGACTGTGTGACGAAAGGCCGATTGATGACGGGAACACTCGCGGGGCGCGTGGCATTCGTGACCGGCGCCGCACGGGGGCAGGGCCGATCGCATGCAGTGCGATTGGCCGCCGAAGGTGCCGACATCGTCGCCATCGACGTCTGCGGTCCGATCTCCGACACGATCACCTACCCGCCTGCGACGCCGGAGGAACTGACCGAGACCGCGAGCGCGGTTGAGACGACGGGGCGCAAGGTGCTCGCCCGTGAAGTCGACATCCGTGACCTCGCCGCTCAGCAGCAGGTCGTCGCCGACGCGATCGACCAATTCGGTCGCCTCGACATCGTGGTGGCCAACGCCGGCGTGCTCAGCTGGGGTCGGATGTTCGAGATGTCAGAAGAACAGTGGGACAGCGTCATCGACGTCAACCTCAACGGCACCTGGCGCACCGTGCGCGCCGCGGTGCCCGCCATGATCGAGGCGGGCAACGGCGGGTCGATCATCATCGTCAGCTCGTCGGCCGGCCTCAAGGCCACCCCCGGCAATAGTCACTACGCAGCCTCCAAGCACGGACTCGTCGCCATCACCAACTCGCTCGCACTCGAGGTGGGGGAGTACGGCATCCGGGTCAATTCGATCCACCCCTACTCGATCGGTACGCCGATGGTCGAGCCCGAAGCCATGATGGAAATCTTCGGCAAGTACCCGACGTACATTCACAGCTTCTCTCCGATGCCGTTCCGCCCGGTCAACCACCAGGGCAAGAAGGGCCTACAGGAATTCATGACGGCCGAGGAGGTTTCGGACGTGGTGGCGTGGCTGGCCGGCGACGGGTCGGCGACGATCTCCGGATCGCAGATCGCGGTCGACCGCGGGACGATGAAGTACTGACCAGCGGTATGCGCTCAGCGAACGGCCGTTCCATCGGTGGGTCCGGTGGGTAGGTTCGCGTCATGACCTCGCTCGTCACCCTGTCCTTCGACTACGAACTCGACGGCCTCGACTGCAACGCCGTGATGGTGTCCGGCGACGACGCCCACGCGCCGACGGTGTTGGTGTTCCACGGCATCGAGGGTCGCAGCGACGCTCAGGACGAGTTCTGCGAGCGGCTCGCCGCGATCGGTTACCGGGCCGTGGCGGTCGACATCTTCGGCCGCGAGGTCAGCCGCAACGTCGCCCACGACGGGATGAACGCCGGAGCGGCGGCGATGAACGGGCTGATGCAGAATCGGGAGGCTTTGCGGAACAGGTTGTTTCATGTCGTGGAGATCCTCAGCGCATTGCCGGCGGTGGAGCGGGACGCCATGGCTGCGATCGGGTTCTGCTTCGGCGGCCTGTGTGTACTGGACCTGGCGAGGCACAACACGCACCTCAGGGCAGTCGGCAGCTTCCACGGCGTACTCACTCCGCCGCCGGTCTCACCGGATTCATCGATCGCCACCAGGATCGCCGTTTACCACGGATGGGAGGACCCCCTCGCACCGCCGGCGGACGTGGTCGCGCTCGCGTCCGAACTGACGGTCCGCGGTGCCGATTGGCAGCTGCACGCGTACGGGCATGCGATGCACGCGTTCATGGCGCCCTTCGCCAACGATCCCCAGCGTGGCATCCAGTACGACGAGACAACGGCTCGACGCGCGTGGACCTGCCTCGTCGACCTACTGGCCGAGACGTTCGACCGCTAGTTCGGCAGGACCAGCACCGGAACCGGGCTGTGGCGCACGTTCTTCGTGCCCGTAGACCCGAGGAAACCCGGGCGATTGCACCCTGCGGTGACGTGCCGATGGCCAGCACTTCGCCGTCCTCCCACTCGGCGGCGTCCACGGCCTGGCCCCAGCCGTTGCCCGTAATGACCTGAAGAGGGACGTCGTCACCGACGATGCCGACCTCCGGTGGGTACATCGTGCGGCCGCGCACGGCGAACGTGATCACTCGCAGCGGGATTCCGAGCTGCGCTGCGAGGCGGCGGACCGCACGACGACGTGTAGCGGCCGTTCCGGGATACGCGGCGGTGATCCGAGTAAGTCCATGTGCCTTGGAACCACGGTAGCCGCGCGGGCAGATGGCCAAGGGCACCGGCGACGAATGCAGCAAGCGGTCGGCGGTCGACCCGACCACGACCTGCCCGAGGCTCCCATCTGGCTGCCCAGCTGGCGTTAGCGCTTCACTCGCGCTGACATTGCGTCCACGGTCGCGATTTCACGTTATCCACAGCCGTGCAGGCAATTTCAACGCTGGGTCGCGAATTTGTCGTTGCGAGGACGCCGAGCTTGATCATCACCATCATGGTGCCTCCCAGGCGGGCGTCAAGCGTTTGCGGTCGTGGGTGAAGCGAGCGCGTCGGTCAGTGTGGTGGCGATTTGATCGACGGCCCAGTCGATCTCCTCCTCGGTGATGACGATGGGTGGGGCTAACCTCAAGGTCGAACCGTGCGTGTCCTTGACGAGAACACCGAGTGCGGCCAACCGCAAGCTGATCTGCTTTCCCGTCCCGACCCGCGGATCGATGTCGACGCCTGCCCACAACCCCATGCCGCGCACGGCGAGCACGCCGTGACCGATCAGGCTGCGGAGTCGATGATGCAGATGATCGCCGAGGCGCTCGGAGCGCGACTGGAATTCGCCGGTGCTCAGCATCGCGACGACGGTCGCGCCGATCGCCGCTGCCAGCGGATTGCCACCGAAGGTCGAGCCGTGCTCGCCCGGATGCAGGACGCCGAGGACGTCCCGGTCGGCCACCACGGCCGACAGGGGCACGACACCGCCGCCGAGTGCCTTCCCGAGGAGGTACACGTCGGGAACGACGCCCCAATGGTCGCACGCGAAGGTTCGTCCCGTGCGGGCCAGGCCGGACTGGATCTCGTCGGCGATCATCAGGACGTTGCGTTCGGTGCACAGTGCGCGCACCCGGGGCAGGTAGTCGTCGGGCGGCACGATGATGCCCGCCTCGCCCTGGATGGGTTCCAGTAGGACCGCCACGGTGTTCTCGTCGATGGCGTCCCCCAACGCGTCGGCGTTCCCGAAGGGCACCGCACGGAAACCGGGCGTGTAGGGCCCGAACCCTCGGCGCGCGGTCTCGTCGTCGGAGAAGCTGATGATCGTCGTGGTGCGGCCGTGGAAGTTGTTGTGCGCCACCACGATATTGGACTGACCCGCAGGCACGCCCTTGACGTCGGTGCCCCATTTGCGGGCCACTTTCAGCCCGCTCTCGACGGCTTCGGCGCCGCTGTTCATCGGCAACACCATGTCCTTGCCGCACAACGCGGCCAGCGCGGCGCAGAACGGCCCCAACCGGTCGGAGTGGAAGGCACGGCTGACGAGCGTGACGGTGTCCAGTTGCGCGTGGGCCGTCGCGGTGATCTGCGGATGGCGATGCCCGAAGTTGACCGCGGAGTAGGCGGCCAGGCAGTCCAGGTAGCGACGGCCCTCGACGTCGGTGATCCAGGCGCCCTCGGCGGACGCGGCGACCACGGGCAGCGGCGAGTAGTTGTGCGCCGCATACTGGTCGTCGATCGCGATTGCAGCCTCGGTGAGCTGGCCGGGTCGAGTCGTCACGGTATCCAGGATGGTCACGAATACACCTCCAATGTGCAGCATTTGACGGATCCGCCGCCCTTGAACAATTCGGACAGGTCGATGCCGATGGGTTCGAAACCGGCGTCGGCGATCTGCTTGGCGAACCCGGTTGCGTTCGCGGGCAGGAGAACGTGTTTGCCGTCGGAGACGACGTTGAGGCCGAGGACGTAGGCGTCGGCGGTGCTCACCTCGAGAGCGTCGGGGAACAGCTTCTGCAACTGCGCGCGGGCGTTGTCGCTGAACGCGGGCGGGTAATAGGCGATCGTGGTGTCGTCGAGCACGGCCAGCGCGGTGTCGAGGTGATAGAACCGCGGGTCGACCAGCTCGAGGCTTGTGACGGGCATGCCGGTGATCTGAGCCACCTCGGCATGAGCTCGCTGATCGGTCCTGAAGCCGTACCCCGCCAGGATCGTCGATCCGACGACCAGGAGGTCGCCCTGGCCCTCGTTGGTGTGGCGGGTGTACCTGGGCTCGAAACCGTTGCGGGTCATCCACTCGGCGTGGGCGGCGGCCTCGCCGGCTCGCTGCGGGTAGGCGAAGCGGGCCACGACAGCCCTGCCGTCGACGATCAACCCGCCGTTGGCGGCGTAGACCATGTCGGGCAGGCCTGCGACGGGCTCGACCGTCTCGACGGTGTGTCCGAGCGCGCGGTAGGTCGACAGCAGCGTCTCCCACTGGCGAACGGCCAGGCCGGTGTCTACGGACGTCGACGTGTCCATCCACGGATTGATGGCGTACTCGACGGTGAAGAACGTCGGCGCCGTCATGGCGTATCGACGAAGGCGGGGCGTGCGGGCTCGCGGCGTCATTGCGGCGATGTCGGACGCCGGGGTACCGGCGAAATCTGAAATCGTCATGAATAGACGATATGGGCTGGCTGTCACGCAATCAATCGCCACTTATTGCGTATTGGTAGGCAGTTCGTTGTGCTGAAGCTAGTATTGCAGCAGTTTGTTGTGCGTAGACGGGAAAGAGGTCAGATGGACAGGCTCGACAAGATCGACGAACGCATTCTCGCCGAGTTGGCCAACCACGCCCGCGCTACCTTCGCCGAGATCGGGCAGCGGGTGAATCTGTCTGCGCCCGCCGTGAAACGACGCGTCGACCGCATGCTCGACGACGGGGTCATCCGCAGCTTCACCACCGTCGTCGACCGCAATGCGATCGGCTGGAACACCGAGGCCTACGTACAAGTGTTCTGCCACGGCACGATTGCGCCCGCAGAACTCCGCGAAGCCTGGGTCGGGATCCCCGAAGTCGTCAGCGCCGCCACCGTGACCGGCACGGCAGACGCCATCCTGCACGTACTGGCGCGCGACATGCGCCACCTCGAAGAGGCCCTCGAACGGATCCGGGCGAGCGCTGACATCGAACGCAGCGAGAGCATCGTGGTGCTGTCGAACATCATCGAGCGAGCGCCTGCCTGACCGTCGCGGGCCGTGGGTGCTGCACAACGGATCGTCGTCATCGTGTAAGAAAAGCCCTGTGACTACTACTGGGGGCATCGTCATCGTCGGCGGTGGACTGGCTGCGTCGCGCACGGCTGAGCAGCTGCGTCGCGCCGAGTACACGGGCCCGATCACCCTCGTCAGCGACGAGGAACATCTGCCCTACGACCGGCCACCGCTGTCCAAGGAGGTGCTGCGCGCCGAGACCGACGACGTCATCCTCAAGCCCGCCGAGTTCTACGACGAGAAGGACATCACCGTTCGGCTGGGGTCGGGCGCGACGACCCTGGACACCGCGGCGCAGACGGTGACACTCGCCAGCGGAGAGGCCATCGGCTACGACCAGCTGGTCATCGCAACGGGCCTGGTGCCCAAGCGAATCCCATCGTTTCCCGATCTTGAGGGCATCCACGTACTGCGTACGTTCGACGAGAGCCTGGCGCTGCGCAAGCATGCGGGATCGGCGCGGCACGCCGTCGTGATCGGTGCCGGCTTCATCGGCTGCGAGGTCGCCGCAAGCCTGCGCAAGCTCGGCGTCGACGTGGTCCTCGTCGAGGCTCAGCCGACGCCGTTGGCGTCGGTGCTCGGTGAGCAGATCGGCGAGTTGGTGGCCCGACTGCACCGTGCCGAGGGCGTTGACGTGCGGTGTGGCATCGGTGTCACCGAGGTCAAGGGCAGCGGCCACGTCGAGAAGGTCGTGCTCTCCGACGGCAGGGAGCTCGACGCCGACATCGTCGTGGTGGGCGTCGGGTCACGGCCGTCCACCGACTGGCTCGAGGGCAGCGGTGTGGCGGTCGACAACGGCGTCGTCTGCGACGTCGCTGGCCGCACGAGTGCTCCCAACGTGTGGGCGATCGGCGATGTCGCCTCCTGGCGCGATCCCGCTGGACACCAAGTGCGCGTTGAGCATTGGAGCAACGTCGCCGAGCAGGCCCGGGTCATCGTGCCCGCAATGCTCGGCACCGAGGCCACCACCGCCGTGATGGTGCCCTACTTCTGGAGCGACCAGTACGACGTCAAGATCCAGTGCCTCGGCGAGCCGGAGGCCGGCGACATCGTGCACGTCGTCGCGGATGACGGTCGAAAGTTCCTGGCCTACTACGAGCGAGATGGCGCAGTCGTCGGCGTGGTGGGCGGCGGAATGCCCGGCAAGGTGATGAAGGCCCGCGGCAAGATCGCCGCCGGCGCCCCCATCGCCGACGTGCTTACCTGAGCTCAGCGATTCGTGTGCGTTCACCGGCGCTCAGCGCCGGTGAGACGCCACAAATCGCGAGGGTGGGGCTAGTGCTGGCCGAGGTAGAAGCGCACGCCCTGGTTGTCTGCGCACAGTGCCGAGCTGCCGTACGACTGCTGCGACGGCTCCTCGATGACGATGCCGCCCGCTTCCCGGACCCGTTCCACAGCAGCGGCGATGTCGGCCACCATCCACATCGGGACGGTCACCGGCTCGGCGCTACCGCCGGCGATGCCGGACATGGGGTGCACGGACCTCGGCTCCCAGCCGTCGTCGATCCGGCCCGGCTCGAAGCTCCAGCCCAGCACGCGTCCGTAGAACTGACGGAAGCTCGCCGAGTCGGCCACCTGGAACGTCACGTACGAGAGTTCGCCTGGCCCAGCGCCGTTCAGCGCTGGCCGTGGATCGGCCCCGGTGGGCTGGTAGACCGCGAACGCCATCCCCGCCGGATCGGTGGCATCGACCGTTGGACCGTGGGGGGCTTGCGAGACGTCGGCGGCCCGTCCACCTGCGTCGAGGATTGCCTGTCGCGCCGCCGCCACGTCGGCCACCGCGTAGCAGCAGAACAACGTGGGCGGACCCGGGACGGCGACGATGCCGATGGGTCGGTCCGTGTTGGTCACCTGGCGTGACGCGGGGTCGTACCGCCAGCCCAGCACGTGGCCGTAGAACGCCGCCGACCGCTCTGGGTCCTCCGTCCACACCGACACGTAGCCGATGTCGCCATGGCGGATCGGGCTGACCGATCCGGTCACCGGCCCGCTGAGCATCCAGCGATGGCCGAACGGGTCGACGACCGCGGCGCGTCGAGACCCGTAGCCCTCCTGCACCTCCATCACGACGTCGGCGCCGCGTTCGCGCGTCCGCTCCAGCGTGGCGTCCGTGTCGGCGACGTGCAGCATGAGACTCACTGAGACAGCTTGTGGGGCAGGGGCTTTCAATCCCATCTCGGGGAATTCGTCGGCCAGGTACAACATGCCGCCTCCGATCGAGAGCTCGGCGTGGCCGACACGTCCATCGTCCATCACGATCGGATCGCCCACCAGGACGGCGCCGAACGCATCGACGTACCAGGCGATCGCCTCCCGGGCGCCTGCGACGGCGAGGTAGGGCAGCGCCGCAGGCCTGGGTGCGGAGGGTGCGATGGCGGGCACATCGGCGGCTGCGTTGAGCTCGGAAATCGCGGTATCTGTGCCGCTCATGACGACTCCTTCGGTTCGGTTGGGCAGCGAGAGCGCTGATTCGAGGCGGGCCCGCAGGCGGGCTGCGAACGCCCGATCGGGCGCCACCGGGAGGTCGTCGCCATTCAGCACGGTCAGCGGATCACGACTGTTGCTCGGGCCATCCCCCGTCGCTCCGCTCGCCCCCTGGTAGCTCATGACGTCCCCCCTTCCGGATACTGCGATCTGAAGGCGCGGCGGGCCCGCACCAGCAGGGCCTCGGTGGCATGCACCGTGCGGCCGATCAACTCGGCACACTCCGGCACCGAACGGTCGTCCAGATAGCGCAGGGCCAGCACCGCCCGGTGGTGTTCGGGAAGTCTGGCCAGCACGCTTTCGGCCACGATGCGGTCGAGTTCGGCATCCCACTCGTCGGGGGGATCGACGGGCTCGGGCAGTTCGGCCACCGGGATGGTGAACCGATCGTGCCGTCGCCGGTAGTGATCGGCCAGCTTGTGGCGAGCGACGCCGATCAGCCACGCAACCGTCATCGGCGGTGGCGACTCGTGTCTCGCGGCGTCCATCGCTGCGAGAAAGGTCTCCGACGTCAGGTCCTCGGCCGTGCCGCGGTCACCGCAGCGCCGCATGAAGTACCCGTAGACAGCGGGCAGGGCGTCGTCGTATAGCTCGAGAAGCGCCCTCGGCGCGTCATGGGAGTCCGATTCGACGCTCACACCTCTATCGTCGCCGTGGGACGCGAAACTCCGACGCCCGAATTAGAGATTCTCTTCGGTCCAGTTCGGTCAGGCCGGCGTTGACGGTGTCGAACGCGTCGCCAAGCGAGCGCTGAAGTGACGCCGACTCGTCGGCGAGCCAGTGCTCGTAGGCCGACAGCGCGACCCCGAGCATGGACCACGCCGTGGTCTGGGGGATGAGGTCACCGGCGTTGAGTCCGAGGCGGCGCGCGACGAAGTCTGCGACGACGGTCCGCCAGCCCGCGTACATCGTCATCGAGTGGGCCTGCAGCGCGTCGGTCTCGAGGATGACGCGCATGCGTTGGCGGTGATGGGCGGTCTCGGCCTCGTCGAAGCTGTTGAACGCCAACAGCGCCGAGCGCAGTGCGACGGTGGTCGGCGCATCGGCGGGGACGGCGTCGAGCAGCTCGCGCATGTGGTCGAGGTGCGCGTCGAAGTCGCCCCACGGGATGGCGTTCTTGGACGGGTAGTAGCGGAAGAGGGTGCGGCGCGCGATCCCCGCCGCACGGGCCACGTCATCGACGCTGACCTCGTCGAAGCCGCGACTGGCGAACAGCTCGAGGGCGACGCTGGTGATGTGGTCCCCGGTGGTGGACCTGCGTCGGCCCACGCGTGCCGCGGGTTCACGACTCATCTAGATCCGCCCTTCCGTTTCGGCACTCGATGCCATATTATTGCGATTTCGATCACAATTGTCGAGACACACGAAGCGAAGGGCGAAACCATGGAGCCGACTCAGCAGGCGGAAACCGAAACCGAGCTCGTCACCGAGAGCCTCGTCGAAGAGGTCTCGATCGACGGCATGTGCGGCGTCTACTGACGGTGGTCGCATCATCCTCGGAGGCGCTGGCGGGCGTTCAGGCGTTCGATCCTGACGCCCGCTGGCGTCTGCACCATCAGGTGGCGGTGCGCCCGGAGCCATTCGGTGCGCTGCTGTATCACTTTGGTACGCGCAAGCTTTCGTTCCTTAAGAACACCAAGATCGTTGAAGTGGTCAACTCGCTCGACGCTCATCCCGACGTCAGGTCGGCCTGCCGCGCCGCGGGAATCGACGACGCCGGTGAGGCGCCCTACCTGCATGCACTGAGCGTGCTGGTCCAATCCAACATGCTGGTCCGCCAGGACGGCGAGGACGCAAAGGAAGAAGCATGACCACGATGTCGTCCGCAGGTCCCGTCCCGCGGCTGGTCGAGCAGTTCGAGCTCGGGCTCGACGCTCCGATCTGCCTGACCTGGGAGTTGACCTACGCCTGCAACCTGTCCTGTGTGCACTGCCTGTCGTCGTCGGGCAAGCGCGACCCGCGCGAGTTGACCACGCGGCAGTGCAAGGACGTCATCGACGAGCTCGAGCGCATGCAGGTCTTCTACGTCAACATCGGCGGCGGCGAGCCGACCGTGCGGTCGGACTTCTGGGAACTCGTCGACTACGCCACCGAGCATCACGTCGGCGTGAAGTTCTCCACCAACGGTGTGAGGATCGACGAGGCAGTCGCGGCCAAGCTCGCTGCGAGTGACTACGTCGACGTCCAGATCTCGCTCGACGGTGCCACCGCCGAGGTCAACGACGCCGTGCGCGGCGAGGGCACCTTCGCCACCGCGATGACCGCCATGGAGAACCTCCAGGCCGCCGGCTTCGAGGGCTTCAAGATCTCGGTGGTGTGCACGCGGCACAACATCGACCAGCTCGACGCCTTCCAGGCCATCGCCGACCGCTTCGGCGCCCAGCTCCGCCTCACCCGGCTCCGGCCCTCGGGCCGCGGCGCCGACGTGTGGGACGA
The DNA here is from genome assembly GCA_038241315.1 of Acidimicrobiales bacterium. Lineage (GTDB taxonomy): Bacteria > Actinomycetota > Acidimicrobiia > Acidimicrobiales > Iamiaceae > Aquihabitans. The sequence goes on from JBBRFU010000001.1 coordinate 14,355, forward strand.
GCTCCACCCCACCGCCGACCAGCAGCGCCAGCTCTACACCTGGCTCGTCGCCCACGGCGAGCAGGTGCTCACCGGCGACTCGTTCTTCCACCTGGCCGGCTTCGGCGACCCGCTGCCCGGGCTCAACCTGTGCGGCGCCGGCCGCGTGGTCTGCCTCATCGACCCGGTGGGCGACGTGTACGCCTGCCCGTTCACCATCCACGACGAGTTCCTGGCCGGCAACGTCCGCGACGCCGGCTTCGCCACGGTGTGGCGCACCTCGGACCTGTTCCTCGGCCTGCGCGAGCCGCAGTCGGGCGGGGCGTGTGAGTCGTGCTCGGCGTGGGACACGTGCCGCGGCGGCTGCATGGCGGCCAAGTTCTTCACCGGCATGCCGCTCGACGGGCCCGACCCCGAGTGCGTCAAGGGCCACGGCGAGACCGCCCTCGCCACCGTCGACCCCACGGCGGCCCCCCGGCCGTCCGGCGACCACTCGAAGGGCGTCCGCACCACGGGCACCCGCATCCCCGTCACCATCCGGGCCCGCCCGGACCGGTCGTGCGACGAGAGCCCGCTGGCCGGGCTCGACCGTTCGGCCACCCCCACCCCTGTAGGAGCGCTCTGATGGCAGACACCTGGTTCGAGACCGTGGCCGAGGCCCAGCGCCGGGCCCAGAAGCGGCTTCCCCGGCCCGTGTACGGCGCCCTCCTGGCCGGCTCGGAGCGCGGCCAGACCATCGAGGAGAACATCGCCGCCTACACCGAGCTGGGCTTCGCCCCGCTGGTGGCCGACAAGCCCGCCAAGCGCGAGCTCGCCACCACGGTGATGGGCCAGGCCCTCTCGTTCCCGGTGATGATCTCGCCCACCGGCGTGCAGGCGGTGCACCCCGAGGGCGAGGTGGCGGTGGCCCGGGCCGCCGCCAACCGCGGCACCGCGATGGGGCTCAGCTCGTTCGCCAGCAAGTCCATCGAGGAGGTCGTCGAGGCCAACCCGCAGACCTTCTTCCAGGTCTACTGGTGCGGCACGAAGGAGCAGATCTCCGCCCGCCTCGACCGGGCCCGCACCGCCGGCGCGGTGGGCCTCATCGTCACGCTCGACTGGTCGTTCGCCCACGGGCGCGACTGGGGCAGCCCGTTCATCCCGGAGCGGATCGACCGCAAGGCGGTCGTCCGCTACGCCCCCGAGGTGCTCCGCAAGCCCCGCTGGCTCGCCGAGTGGGGCCGCCACCGCGACCTGCCCGACCTCACCGTCCCGAACATGGCCGTCCCCGGTCACGCGCCGCCCACCTTCTTCGAGGCGTACGGCGAGTGGATGGGGACGCCCCCGGTCACCTGGGAGGACCTGGCCTGGCTCCGCGAGGAGTGGGGCGGGCCCCTGATGATCAAGGGCGTCATGCGGGTCGACGACGCCAAGCGGGCCGTCGACATCGGCGCCACCGCCATCTCGGCCTCCAACCACGGCGGCAACAACATCGACGGCACCCCGTCGCCCCTCCGGGTCCTCTCCGCCCTGAAGGCCGCCGTGGGCGACGACATCGAGATCGTCACCGACAGCGGCATCCGTCGGGGCAGCGACGTGGTGAAGGCCGTCGCCATGGGCGCCCGGGCCACCATGATCGGTCGGGCCTACCTGTGGGGCCTCGCCGCCAACGGCCAGGCCGGCGTGGAGAACGTCCTCGACATCCTCCGCAACGGCATGGACGCGGTGCTGCTCGGCCTCTCCAAGGGCTCGATCGACGAGCTCACGCCGGGCGACGTCCTCGTGCCCGACGGCTTCACCCGCAACCTGGGCGACGACACCCCCTAGGCCGTCGTGCCGGAGCCCGGTCCCGCCCACGCCGATCCCCGAGCGCTGCGCGACCTCACGTGGCCCGCGGTGGCCGAACGGGCCGCCTCCTCGCTCCTCGTGGTGCCCGTCGGCTCCACCGAGCAGCACGGGCCCCACCTGCCCCTCACCACCGACACGGACCTGGCGTCCTCGCTGGCCTCGGCCCTGGTGGCCGCCCGCCGCGACGCCGTGCTGGCCCCGGCCCTCCCCTACGGCGCCGCCGGCGAGCACGCCGGGTTCCCGGGCACCCTGTCGATCGGCGCGGTGGCGCTCGAGCTGGTGGTGGTGGAGCTGGTGCGCAGCGCGGATGCCTTCGCGGGCGTGGTCGTGGTGTGCGGCCACGGCGGCAACCGGGACGCGCTCCGCGCCGCCGAGGCCACGGCCGCCGCCGAGGGCCGTCGGCTCCTCGTGTGGCTGCCCTCGGTCCCGGGCGGCGACGCCCACGCCGGCCGCACCGAGACCTCGCTGATGCTGCACGTGCGGCCCGGGTCGGTCGACGAGGCGGCCGCGGTCGCCGGCGCCACCGCCGATCTGGCCGAGCTCCTCCCCGCGCTGCGCGCCCGGGGGGTCGCCGCGGTGTCGCCCACCGGCGTGCTGGGCGACCCCACCGGAGCCACGGCCGCGGCGGGCGAGGCGCTGCACGCCCGGCTGGCGCGCGACCTGGTCGCGGCCGTGGGAGCGTGGTCGCCATGAGCCCCCGGGTCGCCATCATCACCGGGGCCGCACGCGGCATCGGTGCCGCCACCGCCTGCCGGTTGGCGGCCGACGGGTGGTCGCTGGTGCTCGTCGACCGGTGTGCCGACGACCCGGCCCTGCCCTACGCGCTCTCCCGCCCCGAGGACCTCGACGCGGTGGCGGCTGCCAGCGGCGGCCCGGACCGCGCCGTGGCGGTGGTGGCCGACGTGCGCCACCAGGGCGCGCTCGACGCCGCGGTGGCCACCGCGGTGGCGCGCTTCGGGGGCCTCGACGCCGCGGTGGCGGCCGCCGGCTGCCTGGTGGGCGGCGATCCCGCCTGGGAGACCGACGACGCGGCGTGGGACACGATGCTGGGGGTGAACCTGGAGGGCGTCTGGCGGCTGGCCCGCGCCGCGGTCCCGGCCCTGCTGGCGCGGCCCGAGCCGCGGGCCGGGCGCTTCGTGGCGGTGTCGTCGATGGGCGGCTCGGTCGGCCTGCCGCTGCTCGGCGCCTACGTGGCGGCCAAGCACGGGGTGAACGGCCTGGTCCGCAGCCTGGCAGCCGAGCTCGGGCCCCACGGGATCACCGCCAACGCGGTGGCGCCGGGCTCCACCACCACCGCCATGCTCGACGCCAGCGCCGTCATCTACGACCTGCCCGACACCCACGGCCTCACCGACCAGCACCTGCTCGGACGAGCCCTCCGACCGGCCGAGGTGGCCGACACCGTGGCCTGGCTCTGCGGGGAGACGAGCAGCGGCATCACCGGCGCCGTCGTGCCCGTGGATGCCGGCGCCACCTCCCGATGACCTCGGCCGCCGCCGAGCTCCCCGAGGGGTGGTCCATCTCGCTCGACCTCGGCGCCCGACGCACCGACGAGGGCCGGACGCTCATCGGCGGCTCCCCGCTGCGCGTCCTGCGCCTCCGACCGGCGGGGGCTCGCTGGCTCGATCGGGTGGCCGACGGCGGCGCCGTCCCGTCGTCGGCCGGGCAGCGGGCCCTCGCCCGTCGGCTGGTCGACGCCGGCCTCGCCGTGCCCCGACCCACGCCGGCCACGCAGCACACCGCCGCCGACGTGGCGGTGGTCATCCCGGTGCGTGACGATGCCGCGGGGCTCCGGGTCACCCTCGCCACCCTGGGCGACGTCGGGGCGGTGACCGTGGTCGACGACGGGTCGCTCGACCCGGACGAGGTGCGGGCCGCCGCCAGCACCGAGACGGCGTCGGGCGCGACGGTGCTGCGCCACGCCACGTCGCAGGGCCCGGGCGCGGCGCGAGAGCGCGGCTGGCGCTCCGCGGACCGGCCGGTGGTGGCGTTCGTGGACGCCGACGTGGCCCTCCCCGCCGGGTGGCTCGACGGGCTCCTCCCCCACCTCGACGACCCCACCGTCGCCGCCGTGGCCCCCCGCATCGGCGCCCACCCGGGGCGGGCGCCCCGGTGGCTGGCCCGCTACGAGGCACGCCGCTCCCCGCTCGACCTCGGCCCGCGCCCGGGCCCGGTCCGCCCCGGCGCACGGGTGTCCTACGTCCCCACCGCCGTGCTGCTCGTGCGGCGCTCGGCCCTCGAGGCGATCGACGGGTTCGACGAGGCGCTGCGGGTCGGCGAGGACGTCGACCTGGTCTGGCGCCTGGCGGCGGCGGGCCTCGGCGTGCGCTACGAGCCCGAGGTGGTGGCCCGGCACCCGTGCCGGCCCTCGGCCCGGGCGGCGCTCCGCCAGCGCTTCCGGTACGGCACCTCCACCGCGCCGCTCGCCCGGCGCCACGGGCGGGCGGGGGCGCCGCTCGGCATCTCCGGCTGGAGCGCGCTGGCCTGGCTGGGCGTGCTGCTCGGCCGTCCCGTCCCGGGGGTGGGGGTGGCGGCGGGCACCACCGCCGCCCTCGTCCCCAAGCTGCGGGGGCTCGACCACCCGCTGGCCGAGGCCGTGCAGCTCGCCGGCCTGGGCCACCTCCACGCAGGTCGAGCGGCGGCCGAGGCCCTCCGCCGCACCTGGTGGCCGCTCGCCCTGCTGCTCGGCTGGCGGGTGCCTCGGAGCCGTCCGGCGCTGCTCGCCGCCGTGCTGGTCGCGCCGCTCCTCGCCTGGTGCGACGACCGGCCCGGGATCGACCCGGCCCGCTACGCCGCCCTGCGCCTGGCCGACGACCTCGCCTACGGCGCCGGGGTGTGGGCGGGCTGCCTGCGGGCCCGATCCGCCGCCGCGCTGCTGCCCCGGTTCGCCGGCCCCGTGGACCCGCCCACCGCACCGTGAGACCGAGCGCCGGCGGGGACCCGCCGCGAACCGAGCCCGGCCCGCCGCCGGACGCGGCTCAGCCGAGCTGCGACAGGAACTGGTTCATGTCGAAGTAGTCGCGCCAGGCGGCGATCTTGCCGTCGACCACCTCGAAGGTGCCCATCACCGGGAGGGAGATCTCCTTGCCCGGGTAGCGGAACACGTCGACCCGTTCGGTGAGGACGGTGCCACCCGCGGCGGCGATGGCCTCGACGCGGAACTCGATGGCCTCCACCCCTCCCGTGAAGCTCGCCAGGGTGGCTCGGATGGCCTCGGTCCCGACCACCGGGTCGACCGGGATGTTGTGGTACACCGCGTCGTCGGTGAAGAACCCGACGATGAGGTCGAGGTCGGGCTCGCCCTCGCCGAAGGCGGCGCAGAAGGCCCGGACGGTGTCGATGGGTGCGGTGGTCACGCGGCGGAGGCTAGGGCCGAACCGGCGGGCTCCGCCCACCACGCCCGCGGCCCGCGCCACCCCGGCCCGAACGAGGTGAAAACCCGCTCGCCTGTTGCGCCCCGGTGGAGGCGGGCGCACACTGATCCGGGGGGAGACCGACCACAGCCCGCGGGACGGGCAGCGGATTGCGAGTGCCGGCGACGGCCCGATGGGTTCGTGGGATGGAGGGATCGGGACCTCGGTCGCCTGCGCCGACACGCGCGCACACGAGCGACGATTCGAGGACGCGCGATGCCACGGAAGACCGAGAAGACGGGGAACGAGCAGGGCTCGGCCATGCGACCCGGGAACGGGACGGAGGGCCACGCCATGGGCGGTGGGGCCATGGGCGGTGGGGCAACGGGCGGCCGCGCCATGAGCCGGGGCGCCATGGGAGGCGGTTCGCCCGGCGAGGAGCCCGGCCTCGGCATGCCGCCGGGCCTTCCCATGGGCGCCGGCGAAGGAGCCGGCGAGGCGGGATCCCCCTCGGCGGGGGACGACGACCAGGGCCCCGCAGGCCCCGGCGACCCGATCCAGCCCCCCTCGCGCCAGTGGTGCGCCACCATGGCGGTGCACCGGCGCCTGCTCGACGACGATGCGGACTACGCCCAGAACCGGTCGAGGATCGAGAACCGGACCCGGCGGCGGGTCCAGGAGCCCGACGCCTCCCGCTTCGCCGGCGTCGCCAGCATCCCGGTGGTCGTGCACGTGGTGTGGCACACGCCGGCGCAGAACATCTCCGACGCGCAGGTCGCCAGCCAGATCGAGGTCCTCAACCAGGACTTCCGGGCCACCAACCCCGACGTCGCCTCGGTCCCGGCCGCCTTCCAGCCGCTGGTGGCCGACGCCCGCATCGAGTTCCGGCTCGCCACCATCGACCCCGACGGCAACCCGACCAACGGCATCACCCGCACGTCCACCACCACCACCTCGTTCACCCACGACGACGCGGTGAAGACCGCCGCCGCCGGGCACGAGGCCTGGCCGGCGGACCACTACCTCAACATGTGGGTGTGCCCGTTGAGCGGCGGCCTCCTGGGCTACGCGCAGTTCCCCGGGGGCCCGGCCGACACCGACGGCGTCGTGTGCACCCACACCGCGTTCGGCACCACCGGCACCGCCACCGCGCCCTTCCACCTGGGCCGGACCGCCACCCACGAGGTCGGCCACTACCTCAACCTGTTCCACATCTGGGGCGACGACGGCAACGGCTGCGGGGGCACCGACGAGGTGGACGACACCCCGAACCAGGGTGGGCCCAACGTGGGCGTCCCCACCTTCCCGAAGGTGAGCTGCGACAACGGGCCCAACGGCGACCTGTTCATGGACTACATGGACTACGTCGACGACGCCGCCATGGTCATGTTCACCCACGGCCAGGCGGCACGCATGGAGGCGTGCCTGGACATCTCCCGCCCGACCCTGGTGACGCTCACCGGGGCGGCGCCCGAGCCGGCCGGGCCCATCGTGGCCTGGTCCAGCGAGCGGCTCGACGCCTTCGCGCAGGGCACGGACCGGGCGATGTACCACAAGTGGTGGGACGGCCACAGCTGGGGCCCGTCGACCGTCGGCTGGGAGAGCCTCGGCGGCACCTGCGTGAGCGCCCCCGAGGTGGCGGCCTGGGGCCCCAACCGCCTCGACGCCTTCGTCCTCGGCACGGACCGCGCGATGTACCACAAGTGGTGGGACGGCTCCTCGTGGGGGCCCTCCACCACGGGCTACGAGTACCTGGGCGGGATCTGCATGAGCCCGCCGCGGTTGGTGACCTGGGGGCCCGACCGGCTCGACGCCTTCGTCCTCGGCACGGACCGGGCGATGTACCACAAGTGGTGGGACGGCTCCTCGTGGGGGCCCTCCACCACGGACTTCGAGTACCTGGGCGGGATCTGCACCAGCCCGCCCGCGCCCGTGGCCTGGGGTCCGAACCGCCTGGACGTGTTCGTGCTCGGGACCGACAGCGCGGTGTACCACAAGTGGTTCGACGGCTCGGGCTGGGGCCCGTCGGTCGTCGACTACGAGTACCTGGGCGGCACCTGCGTCAGCCCGCCCACCGCGGTGGCGTGGGGCGAGAACCGCCTCGACCTGTTCGTGCTCGGCACCGACAGCGCGGTGTACCACAAGTGGTGGGACGGATCGGCCTGGGGGCCCTCCACCGTGGACTACGAGTCCCTGGGCGGGATCTGCGCGAGCCCGCCCACCGCGGTGGCGTGGGGCGAGAACCGCCTCGACCTGTTCGTGCTCGGGACCGACAGCGCGCTCTACCACAAGTGGTTCGACGGCTCGTCGTGGGGCCCGTCCCTGACGGGGTGGGAGTACCTGGGCGGCATCTGCGTGGAGCCGCCCCGGGTGGCCTCGTGGGCGCCGGATCGCCTCGACGTCTTCGTGGTGGGCACCGACGGGGCGCTCTACCACAAGTGGTTTGACGGCTCCTCCTGGGGCCCGTCGATCACCGACTACGAGTACCTCGGCGGCGTGGTGAGCGACATCCGGGAGGGCGCGCCGGCCGGTGCGCCCATGGGACCGATCGTGGTCCCGGTCGACGCCGCCAGCCTCCACGACCGCGCCGAGGGGGCCCATGTCTGACCCGGCGCCCGAGCCGCCCGACCCGGGGTCCGCGCCCAGCACCCACCTGTTCAAGCGGTGGGTGCACGTCCGGGAGGAGGACCACGACGGCGTCGCCGTGTACCGCCCCGCGGGGAGCGACCTCCCCCCGGCGCGCGGGCGCGACGAGATCGAGTTCCGTCCCGACGGGAGCTTCGTGGACCACCCGATCGGTCGGGGCGACGCGCCCGACGATCGGCCGGGGACCTGGTCCCGACGAGCCGACGGCGCGCTGGAGGTCAGCACCGAGGCCGGGGCGCAGCGGGTCCTCCACCCCACCCTGGTCACCGCGGATCGCCTCGAGGTCGCCGTGTCGTCCGCCTGAGCCCGAGGAGTGCCGATGCCGTCGAGCTGGACCAGGATCGCCGATCGAGAGGTGCGGTGGGACCCGCCGGACCCGGCCGCCGGGGCCCGGGCCAAGCGCGCCGATGCCCTGTACCTGGTCACCCAGGTCGGCCGGGCCTTCCAGGACGAGCACCCCTGGGTGCGGCCGGTCCTCGACCACGGCCGCCACCTCGTCGTGCAGGGGCTCGATCCCTCGCTGGCCGCCGTCCGCCACACGTGCTGGCGGGTCGAGCCGCTCCCGGCGGACGAGGTGGTGGTCGGCGTGGCCCGGCGGGCGCCGGACCGGTCCGACCCCACCACGGCCGCCCTGCTCGCCGAGCTCGCCCCGGGCTCCTACGAGGCCGACCTGACCCACCTGGCGGGCATCGGCACGCGGCACTCGTTCGGCCCCGGCTTCACCGTCGCCGCCGACTGGGCGGCCGGGCGCCTCGCAGCGCTCGGGTGCGCGGTGCGGCGGGAGCCGGTCTCGGTCGGCGGGGCCCGCACCCAGAACGTGGTGGGTGATCGGGCGGGATCGGGCCCGGCGCCGCGACCGACCGTGGTGGTGACGGCCCACCTCGACTCCGTGAACACCGCCGGCGGCCCGGCGGCACCGGCGCCGGGGGCCGACGACAACGCCAGCGGGGCGGCCGGGGTCCTCGAGCTGGGCCGGGTGCTCGTCGCCCACCGGTGGGAGCACGACCTCCGGCTCGTCCTGTTCGGCGGCGAGGAGCAGGGGCTGCACGGCAGCACCCAGCACGTGGCGTCGTTGTCGACCGACGACCGGGACCGCATCCGTGCCGTGCTCAACATGGACATGATCGCCTCCCAGAACGGCGCGGTGGCCACGGTGCTCCTGGAGGGTGCCGCCGTCTCGTCGACGCTGATGGCCGACTGCGCCTCGGCCGCCGCCACCTACACGGGCCTGGCGGTGGAGACGTCGCTCAACCCGTTCGCCAGCGATCACGTCCCCTTCATCGATGCCGGCCTGCCCGCGCTGCTCACCATCGAGGGGACCGACTCGGCGAACGGGAACGTCCACACCGCCCTCGACACCACGGGCTACCTCGACCTCGAGCTGGCCGAGCAGATCCTCCGCATGAACCTGGCGGCGCTCGCCGGCTGGCTCGGACCGGTCGGCGAACCGGCCCACCGGATCCGCCCGGCCGGGTCGGTGGTGGCGCCCGCCGAGGGGCGCCTCGACGTGTTCTCCGTCGGGGGGCCGGGCGCCCACCGCGTGCTCACCTGACCGCACCGACCGTCGGGCCGTCCGCCGCCCCCGGGCGAGCTCGGGCGAGGCCGGCGCTCGGTGCCGGATGGTCCGCACCACCGGCTCCTCGGTGCCTGGCAGGCTGCGGAGATGACGACGACGCGCATCGACGGAGCCGACGGGCTCACCCTGGCCGCCGACGTGGACGGTCCGGAGGACGGGCCCACCGTCGTGCTCCTGCACGGTGGCGGCCAGACGCGCCACTCGTGGGCCGGCACGTGGCGGGTGCTCGCCGACGCCGGCTGGCGGGCCTGGTCGGTCGACCTCCGCGGCCACGGCGACAGCGAGTGGTCACCGGACGGCGACTACTCGCTCGATGCCTTCGCGGCCGACGTGCGGACCATCTCGGAGACCGTCGGCCGCGCGCCGATCCTGGTCGGCGCGTCGCTGGGCGGGCTCTCGTCACTCGTGGCCGTCGGCGAGGCGCCCGACCAGGCGGCGGTGGCCACCGCCCTGGTGCTGGTCGACGTCGCCCACCGGGTGGAGACGGCCGGGCGCGAGCGGATCGGGGCGTTCATGGGCGGCAACGTCGACGGCTTCGCCACGCTGGAGGAGGCGGCCGATGCCATCGCCGCCTACAACCCGCACCGGCCGCGCCCGGCCGACCTCTCGGGCCTGGCCAAGAACCTGCGCCAGCGCGACGACGGCCGGTGGGTGTGGCACTGGGACCCGGCGTTCGTCCGCGGCAAGCTCGGGTCGGCCGACGAGACGAGGTCGTCCGTGGTGGACCCGGACCGCCTCGGGCGCGCCGTCGACGCCCTCCGCGTGCCCACGCTCCTGGTGCGGGGGCGCTCGAGCGACCTGCTGAGCGAGGAGGGGGCAGAGGACTTCCTCGCTCGCGCCCCGCACGCCGAGTTCGCCGACGTGGCCGGTGCCGGCCACATGGTCGCCGGCGACCGCAACGAGATCTTCAACCAGGCCATCCTCGGCTTCCTGGACCGCCACCGGGCCTGAGACGCCGATGGGGTGGTTCTCCCGGGCCCCGTTCAAGGCCGGCCTCCATCGCGCCGATGAGCCCACGGTGAACCACGTCGCCACGCGCACCGCTGATGAGCTGGACCAGATCCTCGGGGACCACGCCGTCACCTCGGTGTACCAACCCATCGTCGACCTGGCGACGGGCGACACGGTCGCCTACGAGGCCCTCGCCCGCGGCCCGGAGGGAAGTGGGCTGGTGCGCCCCGACCTCCTGTTCGCCGCGGCTCGGGCGGCCGGGCGGCTCGCCGAGCTGGACTGGGCCTGTCGGGCCGCCGCGCTGCAGGGGGCCCTCGACGCCGGCCTGCACCGCTCGGTGGGCCTCTTCGTGAACGTCGAGCCCGAGACGTTGGCCGTCCCCCCGACGCCCGCCGTCCGGGACCTGCTCGGCGAGGCGAGCCGGGCGCTCAGCGTCACCGTGGAGGTGACCGAGCGGTCGGTGGCGGCCGCGCCCGCGGACCTGCTCGTCGCGCTGGCGATCGTCCGCGACCTGGGCTGGGGGGTGGCGCTGGACGACGTCGGCGCCGAGACGGCGTCCCTGGCCCTCATGCCCTTCGTTCGCCCCGACGTCATCAAGTTGGACCTCCGGCTCATCCAGGAACGGCCCGACCGCGAGATCGCCGCCATCGTCGGGGCCGTCGACGCCCAAGCCGAGCGCAGCGGGGCCCAGGTCCTCGCGGAGGGCATCGAGACCCCCGTCCAGCGCGACATCGCCCTCGGCATGGGCGCCACCCTGGGCCAGGGCTGGCTCTACGCCCACCCCGGACCGCTGCCCACCGCAGCACGGGCGGCCGGCGTCCCCCTCCTGCCGCTGCCGGCGCCCGGTCCGGCCCCGGCCTCCCCCATGGAGGCCGCGGTGGCGGGTCGGCCCGCTCGAACCTCCACCAAGCCGTTCCTCCTGGAGATGAGCCGACACCTCGAGCGCCAGGCCCTCGGGCAGGGCGACTCGGTCGTGGTGCTGGGGGCGTTCCAGACCAGGGAGCGCTTCACCCCGGCGACGATCCGGCGCTACGAGGAGCTGGCCCGACAGTCGACGTTCGTCGCCGCCCTCGGGGTGGGCATGGCCGCCGAGCCCGCGAGAGGGGTCCGGGGCGCCACCCTGAGCGCGGACGACCCGCTGGTCGACGAGTGGTCGGTCGCCGTGATCGGGCCCCACTTCGCGGCGGCGCTCGCCGCCATCGACCTCGGCGACGACGGGCCCGACGAGCTGCGCCGGTTCGACTACGTCCTCACCTACGACCGCACCATCGTCCTCGGCGTGGCCCGGTCGCTCATGGCCCGGGTGCAGAGCACCGCGACGCCGTAGCGCCCGAGCTCAGCCGGCGACGAGGGGGAGCGGGTCGACGAAGGGGAACGGGTCGACGAGCCCGGCTCGGGCCAGGTCCGCGAAGGCGGCGGGATCGAGGGGTCGGCTGAAGAGGAACCCCTGGGCGAGGTCGCACCCGTGCCGACGGATGAACGCCGCCTGGGCGGGGGTCTCGACCCCCTCGGCCACGATGCGCACGCCGAGGGTGTGACCGAGCTCGATCAGCGCACGGACGAGCGGTGCCGGGCTCGCCTCGTCGACGATCTCGCCCAGGAACGAGCGATCGATCTTGAGGGTGTCGATGCGGCCGTCGGTGAGCCGGCCGAAGGCGGAGTTGCCGGTGCCGAAGTCGTCCACCGCCAGGCGCACGCCGAGCCCGCTCAGGCGGGTGAGCATGGCCTCGGCGTGGGGGCCGATGGACTCCGCCACCCGTTCGGTGATCTCCAGCTCCAGGCGGTCCGGCGCCACCCCGGCCTCGACCAGCGCGGCCTCCACCCGGTCGCCGAACCCCACGTCTCGGAGGTCGCGGTCCGAGACGTTGACCGCGACGCCGATGTCGAGCCCGGCCGACCGCCAGGCCGCGAGCTGGTGACAGGCGGTCCGGAGCATCCAGGTGTCGAGCTCGGTGATCATCCCCGACTCCTCCGCCAAGGGGAGGAAGACGTCGGGCGTCAGCAGGCCGAGCCGGGGGTGCTGCCACCGGATCAGCGCCTCGGCGTCCACGATCCGCATCGTCCGCAGGTCCACGAGCGGCTGGAAGAGGGCGCGCAGCTCGCCCCGCCCGGCGGCGCCGTGCAGGTCGGTCTCGAGGGAGAGGGCATCCGGTGACCGGATCACCATCGACGGGTTGTAGGCGCGGATGGCGCCCCCACCGGCGGCCTTGGCCTGGTACATGGCGATGTCGGCCGCCTTGCGGAGGTCGCCGTAGCCGTCGGCGTGGTGCGGGTGGACCGCGATCCCGATGCTGCACCGCACGAAGAGCTGGAAGCCGTCGATGTGGAACGGTTGCTCGAGCGCGCCCTCCATGCGAGCGGCGACGAGCGCGGCCTCGTCGGCCCCGGCCAGGCCGGGGAGCAGCACGGCGAACTCGTCGCCGCCGAGCCGGGCCACGGTGTCCACGTCGCGCACCGAGCCCTTGAGTCGGTTCGCCACCTGGGCGATCAGCAGGTCACCCACCGAGTGGCCGAGGGTGTCGTTGACGACCTTGAAGCGGTCGAGGTCGAGGCACAGCATCGCCACCTGGTGGCCCTGGCGTCGGGCCTGGCGGATGGCCAGGTCGGCGCGGTCCTGCAGCAGGCGCTGGTTGGCGGTGTCGGTGAGGGCGTCGTGCAGCGCCTGGTGCTGGACGGCGTCGTGCAACTCGGCGTTGTGCAGCGCGGTCGCCCCCTGGTCGGCGATGCCCTCCAGTCGCTGGAGGATCTCCGGCGTGGGCCGGAGACCGTCGTCGGTGCGCGAGGCGGTGATGATGCCGCGGAAGCGACCGCCGAAGCAGATCGGGAGCACGACGGCGGTGTGTGATCCCGTCACGTCCAGGAGGCCGACGATGTAGGGGTCGTCGCACGGGCGGGAGAGGAACAGCGGCTCCTGGTCGCGCACCATGGCGCCCAGCAGCGGCGTGTCGCCGTCGCCGATCTCGACCGCCATGACGCGCTCGGCGACCGCGTCGGGCATGCCGCTGGTGGCGGTGGCCCGGAGCGACCCGCGCTCGGCGTCGTACATGAACACCGACGCGCTCGTGCTCCCCACGGTCTTCGGGACCGCGTCGGCGAGCCGCTGCGCGACGTCTCGCGTGTTGCTCCCCCGCGACAGCGCCCGCCCCAGGTCCAGCAGCGCCTCGGCGACGCAGCGCTGCCGGTGCGACTCCTCGAGCGACGTGGCCACGTCGAGCGCGACCGCCGCCAGCTCCGCGTAGGCGGCGAACAGCGCGCGGTCCGAGTCCAGGAACGCCACGCCGCCCGGGTTGAAGGCGGCGAGCTTGCCGTACCGGCGCTCGCCCGACGAGACGTCGACCACCAGGCGCGACGGGTCCTCGGCGTCGTCGTCGGCCAGGAGCTCGGCCGCCCGGGTGGCGGCCTCGTCCCGGTCGAAGCCCAGCTGGTGGACCCGCGGGGCGTCGCCCTCCTCGGGCGCGACCGCGAGCAGGTACTGCGGGGCGACGACGGCGTGCGACGCCCGGTCGGTGATCCGGGCCAGGACCATGTCGACGTCGGCCCCCGACACGAGGTCGCGGACCGTCGACTGCAGGTTCTCCACCGTTCGGGTGGCCCGGTCGAGCTGGGCTCGGCAGCGGGCCAGCTCGTCCACCGATGCGGCGGCGTGCGGGGGGAAGGTGACCCGGAAGGCGCAGTGGTCGTCGCCACGGACCTCGCAGCGCTCCTCCACCACGCCGATGGCCGTGAGCCCGAAGAGCTCGCCGGCACGCATCAGGACCCCGGCGGTGAACGCGCAGATGAGCTCGTTGCGAGGGAACCCGGGCGACGATCGGCCCACGATCAGCCCACCCGCGTCGTCGACCTGGGCCGCCTCGAGCGGCAGCACCGTCGCGAACTTCGCCGACAGCTGGGCCACCGCCTTCAACACGTCGGCGGGAGACGTCAGGGCGTCGATCGGCGCGGCCACGTCGAGGCGCCCGAGCGTGGCGGCGGCGGCCCGGACGCCGTCGAGGCCGCCGAGGAGCTCGGCCGCCCCGGCGAGGAGGCGCATGGTCTCGTCGTAGGTGCACCAGCCGCCCCAGTCGGAGAGCTCCTCGCGCGACGGCAGGTCGTTCGCGGCCAGCATCGCCACCAGCGCGTCGTCCCCGCAGGTCGCCGCCACGTGCTCGGCCACCCGTCCGGTGACGAAGCTCGAGAAGTGCCGGCCGTCGAATCCGGGGGGGCGGGAGTTCATGACCGATTCCCATCGGTCCTTCGGACCGGTTCCTGAGCCGAACCGGGCGTCGGGCCACGGGTCGGGGAGTCCTCGCAGGTGACGGCGCCCGCGGGCGGTGGTCCGGTCGGCGGGACGCCCTCGACCCAGGGCCTCGTCCGTCCCCTAGATGTATTGACCACGGACCTTGTTGACTCTGGCCTGAGCAGGAAGTGAGCCCCCTGGGCGAGTGTGGAGCTGTCTAGGACCCACGCTCGAACCAGGAGGCTCGAAGGTGCACGGTAACGCTCGGCTCACGCCGGTCGGTCGGCTCACGTTGGTGATGCGGATCGAATCGGGTCGTCCGGTTGCTCACGTCGCGGCGGAGATGGGGATCTCCCGGCCGACCGCGTACAAGTGGTGGCGGAGGTGGCAAGACGACGGCGAAGCCGGCCTCGTTGACCGTTCGAGCCGACCCCGTTCGTGTCCGCACCGGACCTCACCGGAGATCGAGGCGCAGATCGCCGAGCTGCGCACCACGCTCAAGCGGGGCCCGGCGCGCATCGGCGGCCAGCTCGGCGTTCCCGCTTCGACGGTCCACCGGGTGCTGTGCCGGCTCGGGCTGAACCGGCTCGCGCGGATCGACCGCCCGACCGGCCGCGTCATCCGGCGGATCCACACCGACCACCCCGGCGAGCTGGTCCACATCGACGTCAAGAAGCTCGGCCGGATCCCCGACGGGGGCGGCTGGCGCGCCCACGGCCGCGAGGCAGTCCGTGTCGGCCGGGAGAAGCGGCTCCGCGGGATGAGCTTCGTGCACTCAGCAGTCGACGCGTACAGCCGCCTCGCGTTCTCCGAGATCCACGACGACGAGAGGGGCCCGACCTGCGCCGGGTTCTTCGAGCGAGCCCAGGCATGGTTCGCCGATCACGGCATCGACACCATCGACGCGGTCCTCACCGACAACGCGAAGAACTACCTCGGGAAGGACTTCACCGCCGCGCTCGACGGCATCCGCCACAAGCGGATCCGGCCCTACCGGCCACAAACCAACGGCAAGGTTGAGCGGTTCAACCGGACCCTGCTCGAGGAGTGGGCCTACGTCCGCGTCTACTTCAGCGACGAAGAACGCACCGCCGCACTGGACGACTGGCTCCACCTCTACAACCATCACCGCCACCACACCGCTATCGACGGCCCACCGATCGCTCGCGTCAACGACCTACCGGGTCAATACACCTAGAAGGGGTACCGACCCCCCGAGGGCAGGTAGGTGACGGAGGTGGACCGGAAGGTCTCGGGATCGAGGACCTCCAGGGTCTGGTCGGTGAGCAGCATCGGCCGCCCGGCCACCACCAGGACCCGGCTGACCGTGGGCAACGGGGCCGGTGAGCACTGGAAGAACGCCGCCGCATCCTCCTCGCCGGGCGCGTAGCGGGCCACGGTGCCCGGATCGATCCGGAAGCACCCGTAGCGGGGCCACTCGACCTCCTTCCGGTCCTTGTCGTCGCAGCGGAGCACCACGTCGTCGGCACCCAGCATCTTCCGGATCTCCGGGTCGGTGATCGGCACGGTCGGGCAGGGGGCCGGGGTCTCGTCGGGTTGGCTGGCCAGGGGCACGGCCACCTCGGTCAGGCCACCGTCGGTGCGGAGCACCGCAGCCCGGTTGCCCGGATCGGGCGACGGGTACTGCGTGTTCTGCAGGCCCCACATGGCCAGCTGGCGGTCGGGCCAGTAGGTGAAGGCGTGGTGGTCCGAGCCCACGCCGTCGGCCGTCCAGGGCCGCTCCCAGGTGCTGACGGTCCGGGGAGCGTCGGCGTCACTCACGTCGAGGAGCTGGGCCTGCACCCACTGCCGCGTCCGTCGGTCGTCGCCCTCCCCCACCTCGTCGTCCCGGGCGCCGATGACGAGGGCCTGCTGGTCGGCCAGCGGGTGGAAGTAGCCGACCGTGATCGGGAGGGTGAGGTTGCCGGCCCGGCGGGGCTCGGCGGGCCGGGTCACGTCGATGACGTACACCTCTCGCCCGAAGAAGCCGGTGGAGATCAGCACCCGCCCCTCGACGAACCGCACCGCGGTGACCTCGCCCTTGCCGTTGGAGAGATCGGCGATCTTCGAGGTCTCGGCCAGCCCGCCGTCGCCGTCGGGGGTGAGGATGGTGAGGTCGATGCCGACCTCGGGGTTCTGCTGCCACGGCGTGCCCTTGGTGGTCACCACCGCCAGGGAGTCGCCGACCTCGCCGAAGGCGAACTGCCCGATGGTCGACCCGTCGACGATGCCGGACCCCACGTAGGTCGGGGCGGCGTCGTCGGCGAAGCCGAACTCGTGGATCGCCGTCTCCCAGTCCTCGAACTCGAGGCGGTCCCGGTCGATCGGGTCCACCCAGACCTCGGAGCTGATCGCCACCTTGTCGAGGCCGGCGTAGAGGGTGGTGGCCGGGGCGAGGATCGACGTGCCGGCCGGCTCGAAGCGACCGGTGCCGAGCGGGAACGTGACCATGGAGGTCATGGCGACCCCCGAGAACGTGTCGGGCAGGTGGACCCGGTCGCAGGGCACCAGCGGCTGCGGGCCCTCGTCCTGGCGCTGCCAGTCGGGGATCCAGTCGGGTGCGGTGGACGAGGCCACCGATCGGCGGTTCTGCTCCAGGGCCTTCTCCACGGAGTTCGGCGTGGTGGGCATCACGAACCCGAGGTCGGCCATGTTCGACGTGGTCACCAGGCGGATCTCGCCGTCGACGAGGCGGGCCGACACCAGCGAGCCCTCCACCCGGACCCGGTCGGTGATCGTCGGTGCCGCGGGGTCGGCGGCGTCCACGAAGGTCACGGTCAGGTAGCTGGTGGTGGCCCGGGTGGCCGAGGGGTCGCCCTCGACCGGTTCCGAGACCTCGGTCTCGGTGCCGAAGATCGCCACCCGCCCGCCGGCCACCAGCAGCTCGGCCACCTGCGTCGGCATGACCCCGTCCTCGCCCCCCTGGTCGGGCCCCGGGGTGACGTCGAGGGTGGAGAGGACCGAGAGCGATTCGGTGTCGGTGATGCGGAGGTTGCCCTTGCCGTCGAGGTCGAAGACGAGCGAGCCGACGGCCTTCACGTAGTCGAGCTCGTCCACCCCTGCCACCTGGACGTTGGTGCCCAGCGTCTCGCCGGTCGGCACGGTCGACGCCGGCGCGTACGGCGTGAGCTGGGCCGCGTCGGCACTTGCTTCGCCGAACGACTCCCGGCTCGACGTCTTCCAGCCGCCTGGCAGCGCATCGAACCCGCCGAAGCCGCGGCTGCCCACGTGCTCGGCGCCGACCCGGCGGAGGTCGCCCACCAGGGCGTCGCAGTCGGGGAAGGTCGACACCGTGCTGACCAGCTGCACCTTGGTGGGGTCGATCGGCCGGGCGTCGAGCGAGCCGAGCAGCTGCTCGACCTCGCCGACCGTGGGGGCCCCGGGTCGGTCGCTCGCCACCTCGGTCTCGGGATCGGACCCGCGCTCCCGGACCAGCAGGCCGCCGAGGAGGGCGACCACCACGAGGGACGCCCCGGCGAACGCGGCGGTGCGACGGGTCCGTCGGCGCCACACGGCCGCCTCGACGGTCGACGGCGAGATCGGGCTGCTGTGGCGGCGGAGCCGGGCTCCGGCCGCGGCCAGCACCGGGTCGTCGTCGTCTGCGGGTGGGGTGGCGCCGATGGGATCGTTCATGACGGGTCTGCTCTCTCTGCGGCGTAGGACTGGATGGTCGGGGAGGACCGGAGCGCGGTCCGGCCCCGGTGGAGGAGCGACTTGGCGGCGGGGACGGTGATCCCCAGGGTGTCGGCGATGTCGTCGAGGCCGAGGTCGGCGCCGTAGCGCAGGGCGATCGCCGCGGCCTGCTCGCGCGGCAGGGCGCGGACGGCGGCCCAGACCCCCTCGTCGTCGAGGGCGGCCAGCGGGTCGGCCGCGGCGCCCGCCGTGGACGCGGCCATGGCCCCGAACCGCTGCACCGCCCGGTGCTCGGTGGAGGACCGGCGGGCCACCGAGATGGCCTCGTTGATGGCGACTCGTCGGGCCCAGGCACCGGGCCGGTCGAGCTGCGACACCCGGCTCCACCTGCGGTAGCACCGCTCGAAGGCGACCTGGACGATCTCCTCGGCCCGGTGCCGGTCGCCCACGATCGCGGTGGTCGCGGCGACGAGGCCTCGGCTCTCCTGTTCCACCAGCTCCGCGAAGTCGACCATGTTCCCTCCGACGCACACACGCACGACGCCCCTGCAGGGTCGCGCACCGGTCCGCACGACCGAGGCCCCCAGCATGCGAGCACCGCGCCCGGGTGGCGGCAACGGGTCCGGACCGTGCGTCCGGAACGGCACCGCAGCCGTCAGATGTCGACCTGGGTGCCGACCTCGAACACCTGGCTGGACGGCAGCTTGTAGAAGCGGGACGCGCTCGCGGCGCCGCGGTTGAGCTGCACCAGCGGTCGACCAGCACCCGGAAGAACAAGAGGGTGGTGATCGCCATCGTGGCGGTCACCGCGATCCCGTAGGCGGCGGCGAGGTTGCTGGAGGTCTGGAACCCCAGGACCAGGGCGACGCAACCGATCATCAGGAGCCAGTTCACGAGCGGCACGTAGATCTGCCCCATGTGCGATCGCGACGTGTGGCGGATCAACAGCCGAGGCAGGTAGTCGAGGCGCACCGCCTGGGCCGTCAACGAGAACGCTCCCGAGATGAGCGCCTGGGACGCGATCACGGTGGCCATCGTGGCGAGCACGGCCAGCGGCACGACCGCCCACTCCGGGGCCAGGCGGAAGAACGGGCTGCCGACCTCGACACCCGGCCGGGCAGGGCCCGGGACGGATCGGTACCGTGGGCGGACCGGCCGGAACCGGAGGTGGGCGATGGAGACCGTGGCGTCGAAGATGATCCGCAACGTGGCCCTGGTGGGCCACAACGGGTCCGGCAAGACCACGTTGGCGGAGGCGTTGCTCCACCTCGCCGGGGCCGTCAGCCGCCCCGGCCGGGTGGAGGACGGCACCACCGCGTCCGACTTCGAGCCCGAGGAGCAGCGACGAGGCATCTCCCGGTCGCTGTCGGTGCTCCCGTTCGCGTGGAAGGGGCACAAGGTCAACCTCCTCGACACCCCCGGCTACGCCGACTTCGTGGGCGAGGTCCAGGCCGCCCTCCGCGTGGCCGACCTGGCGGTGTTCGTGATCAGCGCGGTCGAGGGGGTGGAGGCCCAGACCGAGGCGGCGTGGCGTCTCGCGGCCGACGCCGGCCTGCCGCGGATGATCTTCGTCAACAAGCTCGATCGGGAGCGCGCCGACTACGAGCGCACGCTCGCGGAGATCCACGACCGTCTCGGTGCGGGCATCGTGCCGCTGGAGCTGCCCATCGGCAACGAAGCCGCGTTCGAGGGCGTCACCGACCTGCTCACCGACACGGCGTGGCGCTACGCCGACGGGGTCGGCACCCAGGGCGACGTGCCCGAGCACCTGGCCGCGTTGGAGCAGCGGGTCCGCGAAGCGGTCGTGGAGGGCATCGTGGTGGGCGACGACGCCATGCTCGAGGCCTACCTCGGCGGCGAGGTCCCATCGGCCGAGGCCCTGGAGGCGCGGCTCGCCGTCGGCATCGACGACGCCACCGCGTTCCCCCTGGCGTGCGGCTCCGCCACCGCACGGATCGGCCTCGACCGGCTCGCCGACTACGTGTGCGAGGTCGGCCCGTCGCCGCTGGACCGCCCACCCACCCGGGCTGCGGCCGGCGACACCACCGTCGACGTCGCCCCCGATCCCGACGGGCCGCCGCTCGGCTTCGTGTTCAAGACCACCATCGACCAGTTCGTCGGTCACCTCTCCCTGTTCAAGGTGCTCTCCGGGAGCGTCCGCCCCGACGACCACCTGGTGAACAGCCGCACCGGCGAGGACCAGCGCCTGCACGTCCTCTCCTCGCTCCGAGGCCACCAGCAGGACCCGGTCGTCGAGCTGGTCACCGGCGACATCGGGGCCGTCGCCAAGCTCCACGCCACCCTGACCGGCGACACGCTCGCCCCCAAGGGCACGCCGATCGTGATCGACCCGGTCCCGGTGCCCGAGGCGCTCTACGGGGTGGGGATCCGGGCCCGCTCCGCGACCGACGACGACAAGCTGGCCACCGCGCTCCACCAACTGGTGGAGGAGGATCCGGCCCTGCGCATCGAGCGCGACCCCGAGACCCACCAGACCGTGCTCCACGGCCTGGGCGAGACGCACGTGGCCATCACCCTGGAGCGCCTGGCCCGCCGCCACGGCGTCGAGGTGGAGACCGAGCCGGTGCGCATCGCCTTCCGCCAGACCATCGCGACGCCGGTCGACGTGCGGGTGCGGCACAAGAAGCAGACCGGTGGCCACGGTCAGTTCGCCGAGTGCGCGATCTCGGTGGTGCCCCTCGAGCGCGGCGCCGGGTTCGAGTTCGCCAACAAGGTGGTGGGCGGCGCCATCTCCAAGGCGTACATCCCGGCGGTGCTGAAGGGCATCGAGGAGGCGGTCGCCGGCGGCCCCGGCGGGTACCCGATCGTCGACGTCGGGATCACCCTCCTCGACGGCAAGGAGCACTCGGTCGACTCGTCGGAGATGGCGTTCCGCGAGGCCGGGCGCCAGGCCATCCGTGAGGCCGTCCACCAGTCCGGCCCGGTCATCCTCGAACCGGTCTCGAGGGTGGTGGTGGTCGTGCCCTCGGCGCTGCAGGGCGACGTGATGGGCGACATCAACGCCCGCCGGGGCCGGGTGCTGGGCACCGAGCCGGCCGGGACCGGCGAGCACGCCGTCACCGCGCTGGTCCCCGACGCGGAGCTTCGGCGCTACCCGATCGACCTGCGCTCGCTCACGGGCGGCCGGGGCCGCTTCACCCGCCGGCCCGACCACTACGACCTGGCCCCCGCCTCCCTGGCCGAGGCCCACCCCTCCCCCTGACGGATGCTGCGGCGGGTCGTGCTCGGCGTCGCCGCAGGAACCGCTAGGAACTCGGGGTGGACTTCCCCTCGTTCGCCGTCGCCTGTGGCGAAGAAGGCTCCGACCCGCTCGTGCTGCACGAGGGGCAGGTGGTCCGGGTCGACCAGTACCGGGCCAGCGGTCACCTCGAGCACCTCGACCGGGACCTCGCCGACGTCGCCGGGTTGGGCGTGCGGGTGTGGCGCTACGGCATGCCGTGGCGGCTCACCGAGCCCAGCCCCGGCCGCTACGACTGGACGCTCTGGGACCGGGCCCTCGCCGCCTGCCGACGCCAGGGCCTCGAACCGGTGATCGACCTCTGCCACTTCGGGCTGCCCGACCACCACCGCGGCTTCTGCGAGCCGGACTGGGTCGACGGGTTCGCCCGCTACGTCGACGCCTTCCTCGCCCGCTACCCCGAGCCGCGCTGGTTCACGCCCGTCAACGAGCCGGGCATCACCGCCCTGTTCTCCGCTCGCCTGGGCATGTGGAACGACCGCAGGGCCACCGAGGACGACTACTTCACCGCCCTGGCCAACGTCGCCCTCGCGAACCTCGAGGCGCTGCGCCGCATCCGGGCGGACCGCGACGGCTGGTGGATCGGCTCGGAGGGCTTCGGGTGCGAGCTCGCCGATCCCGACGACGAAGCGGGCGTCCGGGCCGCCACCGATGCCCGCGACCTCCAGCAGGCCGTCTGGGACCTCCACCTCGGCCTCGCGCCCCGAGGCATCGCGGCCCGCCTCACCGAGGTCGTGCCCGGTGCCACCCAGGAGCGGATCGCCGGCCTGGTCGGCATCGTCCCGGCCGACCGGATCGTCGCCGGTCACGACCTCTACCCCGTGAGCGTGGCGGCCCACGGCACCCGGACCGCACGACCCCTCACGATCGCGGACCGGGTCGCCGCGTACGAAGCCGAGGCCGCCGCCTGGTTCGAGCGCTACCAGGTGCCGTTCTGGGTGTCGGAGACCTCCAACCTGGGCCTCCCCGTCGACCAGGGCACCGAGTGGCTCGGGGCCCTGACCACGTCGCTCCGGACGCTGGGGGACCGTGGCCTCCCGGTCCGCGGGATCTGCTGGTACAGCCGCGGCGACCAGTACGACTGGGACACGGCGCTCACCGTGCCCGTCGGCACCGTCACCGAGGTCGGCCTCTTCGACGCCGACCGCAACCCCCGCCCCGTCGCGTCGTCCTACGCCACGCTGGCCGCATCCTTCGCCCGCCCTGCACCCGGGTAGGCGTCCGGCCGGCCCCGCCGCCGGGGACCGGCACCGCGACGGCGCCCCGACGCCCTCGACGCTCCGACCGGCCTCGTCGACGCGGTCAGCGGGGGCCGCCGCCCTCGGGACGACCGTCGGCGAGGACGCGCTCGCGCTGCTCGTCGAGGAAGCGCCGCTCCACCGGGTTGGTGGTGAGGGCGAGGGCGCGGTCGTAGGCGGCCACCGCCGAGGCCCCGTGCCCGGCCCGCGCCAACAGGTCGGCCCGGGTGGCGTGGAAGGGCTGGAACGGCGCCAGCCGCACCACGTCGAGCCGGTCGAGGGCAGCCAGGCCGGCCTCGACCCCGCGGAGCTCGGCCACCGCCACGGCCCGGTTGACGGCCACCACCTCGTTGGGCTGCAGGGCGTGGAGCTGGTCGTAGAGGGCGACGACCTGCGACCAGTCGGTGTCGACCGCGGTCTCGGCGTCGGCGTGCACCGCGGCGATGGCGGCCTGGACCTGGAGCGGCCCGGGCTGGTCGCGCCGGAGGCAGGCCCGCACGAGGTCGTGGCCCTCGGCGATGAGCGTCCGGTCCCAGCGGGAGCGGTCCTGGTCGGCCAGGCGCACCATCGAGCCATCGGCCGCCAGGCGGGCCGGCCGGCGGGCGTCGGTCAGCAGGAGCAGGGCGAGCAGGCCCACGGCCTCGGGCTCGTCGGGCAGGAGCTCGGCGAGGGCCCGGGAGAGGCGGATGGCCTCGCGCGACAGGTCCACCCGCACCAGCTCGTCGCCGGCGCTGGCCGTGTGGCCCTCGGTGAAGATCAGGGCGATGGCGGCCAGGACCACGGGCAGCCGGTCCGGCAGCTGCGCCGGCCGCGGCAGCGCGTAGGGCGCGTGGTTGTCGCGGAGCTTCCGCTTGGCCCGGACCAGGCGCTGGGCGATCGTGGCCTCGGGCACCACGAAGGCACGCGCGATCTCGGGCACCTCGAGCCCGCCGAGCAGGCGCAGGGTGAGGGCCACCTGGGCGTCGGCGCCGAGGGCCGGGTGGCAGCACAGGAAGAGCAGGCGGAGCTGGTCGTCGGGGACGACGTCGACGAGGTCGTCCAGGTCGTCCAGGTGGGGGGTCGGCTCGGGGTCCATGTCGGGCTCGAGGAGGCGGTGGGCGGCGAGGTGGCGATCGTCCCGCTTCGCCTCGCGGCGGAGCCGGTCGATGGCCCGGTTGCGGGCCGTCGTGGTGATCCAGCCACCG
Organism: Acidimicrobiales bacterium; assembly: GCA_038241315.1. Taxonomy (GTDB): domain Bacteria; phylum Actinomycetota; class Acidimicrobiia; order Acidimicrobiales; family Iamiaceae; genus Aquihabitans. The sequence continues at coordinate 38,217 of JBBRFU010000001.1, forward strand.
GGGTTCGGGGGGACGCCGGTGGCGGGCCACCGGTCGGCGGCGATGGCGAACGCGTCGGCCACCGCGTCCTCGGCGAGGTCGACGTCGCCGAGGACGCGGATCAGCGTGGCGGTGCAGCGACCGACCTCACGTCGGTAGATCGTGGCGAGGTCGTCGTCAGTCACTCTGCATGGGTCGGAGCTCGACGGCCCCCTCGCAGGCGGTGGCCGCCTGGCGGGCCCAGTCGAGGGCGGCGTCGAGGTCGGCGGCCTCGATCACCCAGAAGCCACCCATCTGCTCCTTGGTCTCGGCGTAGGGGCCATCGGTCATCGACACGGTCGGGCCAGGCCGGAGGACCGTCGCCGACGAGGCGGGTTGCAGCCCGGCCCCGAAGACCCAGGCGCCGGCGCCTTCCATCTTCTCGTTGAGGGCGCCGACCTGCTGGCCGAGGCGCTGGGCCTCGAGGGAGCTGAAGTCGACCTCGTACTCCTCGTCGTGCCACACGGAGATCAGGTACTGGGGCATGGTTCTCTTCCTTCGATCAGTGCCGGAGCCGGCCGGCGAGCGCGGGAATCATGATCGCGGCTGCGACCACGTGGGTGGCGACGAGGACGAGCCTGGTGGCCGTGTCGGGCGGCCAGGCCACCGACGGGATGCACGACAGGACGGTGAGGACCACGGCGACCCCCGTGAACGTGCGGCGAGGTGAGGCGGCGTAGCGGGCGGAGGCGGCGGCCAGCAGCCCGCCCAGCAGGGCGCCGACCAGGGTCAGCTGGGCGAAGCCGTACAGCGGGATGGTCTCCCCGTCGATGGCGAAGGGGACGCCGAGGGCGTCGGCGGTGGCCGCCAGCGCCGTCGTGGCGGCGGCGGCGGAGACGCCGGAGACCACGGCCGCCCGCCGGAGCGGGTGGGCTCGGGTCTCCGACTCGTCGGTCGTCGCCGTGCTGGCGAGGGTGGTGGGCATGGAGGGCTCCGTTCGCTCCGGCGACGCCCGGTGCGTCACGCACCCTCTCCACGAACGGCATCGACGGAATCGACACCCCGGCCCGAGAAGTTGCTCCCGCCCCGGGCGAGATCCGGGCCGACGGCCGCGCTCCACCGCCCACCGCCCTGACGCCGAGCGGGTGGGGGCCGGGGTCACCCGTGGGGCGTGACCACCGCCCGGCCGGTGAGCTCACCGGCCTCCAGGCGCCGGTAGGCCTCGAGGGCGTCGTCCATCGAGAAGCGCTCGATGTCGGGGCGGACCTGACCGGCGCGGTACATGGCGACCACCTCGTAGAGGTCTTCGACCGTCCCCCAGTAGGTGTTGCTGATCGTCGCCTCCCAGGGGCTGGTGAAGAAGGACCACTCCACGACCCCTCCGGCGATCCCGACGACGATCAGGCGGCCGCCCTGCGCCATCGACGCCTGGGCCGCCTCGATGGTCGGCTTGACCCCGACGAAGTCGAAGGCGGCGTCGACCCCGCGGCCGCCGGTGAGGTCTCGGATGGCCTCGACCTGGTCGGCGCCGCCCGGCACGGTGACCGCCCCGTGCTGCTCGGCCCGTGCCATGGCGTCGGGCTTCATGTCGGTGGCGATCACCGTGGCGCCCGTCAGCGCGGTGAGCATCTGGACCGCCACCTGGCCGAGCCCGCCCAGACCGACCACCAGCGCGAACCGGCCGCCACCGGCCAGGTTCGGCAGGGCGCTCTTGATGGCGTGGTACGGCGTGAGCCCGGCGTCGCTGAGGGGCGCCGCCGCGACGGGGTCGGCATCGCCGAGGGCCACGAGGTTCCTCGCCGGGACCACCACGTACTCCGCCATCCCCCCGTCGCGGCCGAGCCCCACACCCAGGTACGGCAGGGAGGCGGCGTTCTCGCAGGAGGTGGCCTGGCCCCGCGAGCACATCTTGCAGCGGCCGCAGCCGATCGGGCCGTACACGAGGTGCGCGTCGCCGACCGTGAGGCCGTCGACCCCCGCCCCGACCGACTCGACCCAGCCGGCGTTCTCGTGGCCGAGCGTGAACGGCGGCGGGATCGACCCCGGCGTGTCCTCGGCGAACTCCCGGTAGATGGCGACGTCGGAGTGGCACGCACCCGCGCCGGCCACCTTGAGCAGGACCTCACCCGGTCCCGGCTCGGGCGGCTCCACCTCCTCGATGGTGGGGAACGTCTGCCACTCGCTGAACACGACGGCGCGCATCGGCACCTCTCTCTCCGCCGACCGGCCACCGGGAACGGTCGAGCTTCGTGGTGGTCTGCTCTGGCCCCCACCGAGACGCCCGATCGACGCCGCGCGGGTGGTGCCCGATCGTACCGGCCGGTCGGCGACGCCGCCGGTGCGAACCGCCCGGCGCCGTCCGGGGTGCCCGGCCGCTACGTTCGAGGCGGTGCGGCCCACCACCCGATCCCTCGCCCGACATCGTGGCTCCAGGTCGCTGGTGGCGGCGCTCGCGACGCTGACCCTCTCGGCCTGCTCGGGTGACGATCCCGAGCCGCAGGCGGCGGGGAGCGAGGCGGGAGCCGAGCTGTACCAGCGGTCCTGCGCGTCGTGCCACGGCAGCGACCTGCGGGGCACCGCTCAGGGGCCGTCGCACCTGTCCCAGGTGTACGCGCCGGACCACCACGCCGATGCGTCCTTCCGTGCGGCGATCGCCGAGGGGTCCGCGGCGCACCACTGGGCGTTCGGGGACATGGCTCCCGTCGAGGGCCTCGCCGACGACGAGATCGAGCAGATCATCGCCTACGTCCGCGAGCAGCAGGAGACGCACGGCTTCGAGCCGTACCCGCCGGCCTGAGGCGGGGCCTGCGGGCGGGCCGTGGGCTCAGGGTCGCCCCGCCTCGACCCCCGGGCGCTGGGTGGCGCCGTCGGGGGCCGGGGCGTCGAGGGCCGCCGGGCGGAGCTGGATGCGGCGCAGCAGCTGGGCGTTGGCCGCCACCACGATGGTGGAGACGCTCATCAGGACCGCCGCGAGCGCCGGGGGCATGGTGATGCCGGCCCACTGGAAGGCACCGGCGGCGACCGGGATGGCCAGGATGTTGTAGCCGGCGGCCCACCACAGGTTCTGGAGGCTCTTGCGGTAGGCGGCCGCGGAGAGCCGGATGATGCCGACCACCGAGCGGGGGTCGGAGCTGGCCAGGATGAGCCCGGCCGACTCGATGGCGACGTCGGTGCCGGCGCCGATGGCGATGCCCACGTCGGCACGGGCGAGGGCGGGGGCGTCGTTCACCCCGTCACCCACCATCGCCACCTTCAGGCCCCGCGCCTGGAGCTCGGCGACCTTGGCGTCCTTGTCCTCGGGGAGGACCTCGGCCATGACCTCGTCGACGCCGAGGTCGGCGCCGACCGCGTCGGCGACCTGGCGGGCGTCGCCCGTGATCATGACCACCCGCCGGCCCCTGGCCTGCAGCTCGGCGACGGCGGCGCGGGCTTCGGGGCGGACCTCGTCCTCCAGGGCGATCCCGCCGACGATCGCGTCGTCGCGGCTCAGGTAGAGGACCGATGCGCCCCGGTCCCGCCAGTGCCGGGACCAGGCGGCCAGGGCGGCCGGCTCGGCCAGGGAGCGCTCCCGCAGGAGGGCCGGGCCGCCGACCGCATGCGTCGTGCCGTCGATGGCGGCTTCGACGCCGCGGCCGGTGATCGACCGGAAGTCCTCCGCCGTGGCGAGGTCGCCTCGCTCCCGGGCGGCCCGCACGATGGCGCGGGCGAGGGGGTGCTCGCTGTCGGACTCCACGCCTCCGGCGAGGCGCAGGACCTCGCCCTCGTCGATCCCGACGCCCGCGACCGAGGCCACGGTGTGAGCGCCCTTGGTGAGGGTGCCGGTCTTGTCGAACAGGAAGGCGTCGACGGTGCGGCTCTGCTCGAGGGCGAGGCGGTCCTTGACCAGGATCCCGTTGCGGGCCGCCAGCGCCGAGGAGATCGAGGTCGTCAGCGGGATCGCCAACCCGAGCGCGTGGGGGCAGGAGATCACCAGCACGGTGACCACCCGCGTGACGGCCTCGTCGGGCTGGCCGAGCAGCACCCACACGACGGCGGTGATCGCGGCCGCGCCGGTGGCGACGTAGAACAGCAGCGCCGCAGCCCGGTCGGCGAGGACCTGGGCCCGCGACCGCGACGACTGGGCTTCGGCCACCAGCCGCTGGATGCCGGCCAGCGCGGTCTCCTCCCCCACCGCGTCGACGCGGACCCGGAGCGCCGAGTCGGTGGACACCGTCCCGGCGACGACCCGGTCGCCGCGTTCCTTGGCCACGGGCTTGGACTCGCCGGTGATCATCGACTCGTCGAGCTCCGCCGACCCGTCCACGATCTCACCGTCGGCCGGCACGCGGGCGCCCGAGCGCACGAGCACGACATCGCCCGGACGCAGGTCGTCGATCGCCACCGGCGCCACGGTCCCGTCGGGCCCGACCCGCTCGGCCTCGTCCGGCAACAGCGCGGCGAGGGCGGCGAGGGCGTCCTGGGCTTGGCCCAGGGCCTTCATCTCCTGCCAGTGGCCCAACAGCATGATCGTGACCAGCGCAGCCAGCTCCCACCAGAAGTCCAGGTCGAAGAGGTCGAGCGAGGTGGCCATGGAGGCGACGTAGGCGACGGTGATCGCCATGGCGATCAGCAGCATCATCCCGGGCTGGCGCTCCCGGACCTCTCGCCGCCCGCCCTCGAGGAACGGCCAGCCGCCCCAGAGGAAGATGACCGTCCCGAGGATCGGGCCGACCCAGGCGATCCCGGGGAAGTCCAGCTCGTAGCCGAACCAGTCCATGACCATGTGGCTGGTGGCCACCACCGGGACGGTCAGGAGCAGGCTCCACCAGAACCGGCGGCGGAAGGCCTCGGTGTGGTGCCCGGCGTGCGCCCCGGGGGCGTGCTCCCGGTCGGTGACCCCGGGGTGGGCCCCGGCGTGGGGCGAGTGGGCGGGGTCGGCGTGCGGTGCGGTCGCCATGGCGAAGCCTCCGGTGCAGTCGTGGATCGGCGACGCGGGCGGGGTGGAGCCGTGGCTGCGCACCTACCCCTCGTTCGGTCGCCGTACCGTCACCATACCCCTAGGGGGTATCTAGGTCCACCCCTTTCCTCCGGTCTCGTCAGGCGGAGGGGACCTGCTCCCAGGCCTGGAGGCGGCGGAGGAGGCTGCGCTTCTTGTGCTGGTGGTCCTGCATCCGGGTCAGGATCGAGTCGAGCGTGTGGATGGCGTCGGTGATGTGGGGCCCCTTGTTGAGCATCACGCACTCGGCGCGCTCGGACATGGCGGCGTCGGTGATCTCGGCGCGCGACGGCTGGCCGGTGCGGGCCAGGGTGTCGAGGACCTGGGTGGCCCAGACGACCGGCACGTGGGCGGCCTCGCACGCCCACAGGATCTCTTCCTGGACCTCGGCGAGCCGCTCGAAGCCCACCTCGACGGCGAGATCGCCCCGGGCGATCATCACGCCCACCTTCCGGCTGCGCATCGCGGCGAGGAGGAGCTCCGGAAGGTGCTCGAACGCGGCGACGTTCTCGATCTTGAGCACGATGCCGACCTCAGCGGCGTCCCGTCGCTCGAGCGCGGCCTGGAGCTGCACGACGTCGCCGGGGTGGCGGACGAAGGACAGGCTCACGAGGTCGGCGTGCCGGGCGACGAAGTCGAGGTCGTCGAGGTCCTTGGCGGTGAGGGCGTCGAGCCGCAGGTCGGTGTCGGGGACGTTGATCCCCTTGCCGGCCTTGAGCTTGACCCCACCGGTGCGCACGTCGGTCACGCGCACCTCGATCTCCTCAGGGGTGACCCGCAGGATCACGCCGCCGATCTTGCCGTCGTCGATCCACACCCGTTCGCCGGGCTCGGCCTGGTCGAACACGTCGGGGAGGCTGCAGCCGATCCGGTGCGGGTCCCCGGCGGCGGCCGGCGTCGCCGGTTCGAGCGACCGGGTGAGGGTCAGGTGGTCATCGACGTCGACGCGGTGGGACTGCTCGACCTCGGGCAGGTCGCCGATGGCGACGACGTCGGTGGCGAGCCCGGTCGGGCAGGTGAGCTCCAGGCCGGAGCACACGTAGGCGGTCTGCGTCGCCGTCACCAGGCAACCGCCGTCTCGAACCTCCACGACGACCCAGTGCCGGAGGGCGCCTCGGCTGTCGACGAGCTCCAGTCGGTCGCCCGGACGACGACGGTCGAGCCAGCCGACGTCATCGACCGGCACGACCGTTGCGCGCGGCGGCAGCGGCGGATGGCCGCCGTCGGCGGTCAGCCACACCGGCGCCGGCGCGACGACCGCGCCGAGGCGGTCGCGCCGCGGCGAGATGCGCACCACCCGAGGGCCCGGGAGCAGGGGGCCGGTGCGGAGCTTCGGGCCGGCGAGGTCCATCGCCACGAACGGCCGGTGACCGTCGGCGCGCCGGGTCGAGCGCACGTGCTCGATCATCCGCTCCCAGACCTCGGGGCCGTCGTGCGCGCAGTTCACCCGGGCGATGTCCATGCCGTTGCCGGTCATCCGGACCACGAGCTCGGGCTGGTCGGCCGCCTCCGTCGGCAGGGTGACCATGATCCTCGTGCGTCGCGTCCCGGCCGGCGCGGCCAACAGCGCCTCGGCGGTGGCGGCCAGGAGCTCGTGCCCCTCGCTGGGCGCGATGCCCGCGGCGCGTGGCGGCGGCTCGTTGCCGTTCAGCCGGGCGAGCACCGAGAGCACCTCCTCGGTCGACGCGAGGACGTGGGCCTCGGACCGGCCCAGCGAGGACAACCCGGCCGCCGCGAGGCGCGCCTGCAGGTCGCGGCGATCGTGGTGGCGGAGCTCGAGGTAGTGGACGAGGTTCGTGGCCGAGCGGCGGTGCGCCGGGTGGGTGGCGGCGATGTCGGCCGCTCGTGCCGTCTCGGCCGCCAGCATCGCGTCCCGAACCTGACGGAGATCGGCCTCGAGGGCCTCGAGGTCGTGACGTTCGGATGCGGGGGCCTTCACCGCCCCAGGCTACGGAGGCCCGGTGAACGCGAGCTGAACGGCGGTCGAACTCGCCACCCCCGCAGGTGGTCGGGGGTCACCACCACCACCTGGTGCTCGGCGCTCGGCGCTCGGCGCTCGGCGCGGGGTCAGCCGGGTCGGCCGTGGCGGGCGAGCGCGGCGTTGGCCCACCCGCGCTCCCCGGTGAGCTCCCGCCCGAACCAGGGAGGCGGGACGAACGCCGCCGCCTCCACCTCGGATCGGAACTCGACCTCCGCCACGCACAACCCGGCGAGCGCACCCGCGTACACGTCCACCTCCGCGACGAGATCGAGCGGGCCGTCGAGCAGCACCCGGTGCCGCGTCTTGTCGATCCGTCGTCCGACCGTGTGCGGCCACAGCGCGTCCGCCTGTTCCGCAGGGATCGAGACCTCGACCTCGGTCCGCGAGATCCCGGTCCCCGCCTTCACCGTCAGCACGGCGTCACTGGGGGTGATGCGGACCCGGACCTCCACCGCCTGCTCCTCGGCGAGGTAGCCCTGCCGGAGGTGGACGCCGGGACCCAGCCGTTCGGGACCCGGGGGCTCGGGCAGCAGGAACTTCCGCTCGATCTCGGTGGCCACGACAGAAGTATGGGACCTGCCCGCTACCTTCGACACGGTGACGAGCTCCGCCCGGGCCCCGGCCGCGCCTGCCACCATCCCGCTCCGACCGGGCCTTCCCGCGATCGACGGGTTCCGCCTCGTGCTCGACACCCTCGCCACCACCATCGGCGCGAACTGGCAGGGCACCATCGACGAGTCGGATCCGGAGTTCCTCCACGACCTGCGGATCGCCGTCCGCCGCACGCGCACCGTCCTCGCCGAGGCCAAGGCCGTGCTGCCCGCCCCGATCCTCGGGCCCGCCCGGGCCGAGTTCGCGTGGCTCGCCGACCTCACCGGATCGCCACGGGACCTCGACGTCTACCTCCTCGAGTGGCCCCGCTACACCGATCCCTTCGACGAGGAGGTGGCGTCGACGCTCGAACCGGTGCGCGACCTGCTCGAACGGCGCCGCGCCGAGGCGCACGACGAGCTCGCCGGCGCCCTCCGCTCCGAGCGGGCCACCGGTCTGATGGCCACGTGGCGGACCTGGCTCGAGCAGCCGCTCGGCGGCGACGACCTCCCGGCTCGCGCCGGTCGCCCCCTCGGCCCGTTGGTCGCCCGGCGCATCGCCCGCGCCCACGGGGTCGTGCTCGAACGAGGCCGGCTGGTCGGTCCCGACACGCCGGCCGAACCGGTCCACGATCTCCGCAAGGACGCCAAGCGGCTCCGCTACCTCCTGGAGTGCTTCGGCAGCCTCCTCCCGAACCGGGCGCGCGGGCAGTTCGTGAAGCGGCTCAAGGCGCTGCAGGACAACCTCGGCGAGCACCAGGACGCCGCGGTGCACGTCGGGCTGTTGCGAGGCATCGCCCACGAGCTCCACCACGCCGGCGCCTCGGCCGACACGCTCGTGGCGATCGGTCGCCTCACCGAGCAGCTCGACCAGCGGCGCCTCGCGGCTCGCGCCGAGTTCGCCGGACGCTTCGCCGACTTCGACACACCGGCCACTCGTCGGAACCTCGAGCGCCTGCTCCGGGAGATCGCCGCATGACGGCGAGCACCGCGACGCCGGCCCACTGACCACCGTCGCAGACCTCCCGCCGGGTCGACCGATCCCGGTCAGGCGTCGAACAGGCCGGTGAGGGTCCAGGTCGCCTCGAGCGCCGCCAGGCGGGCGGCGGCCTCGGAGCGGCGGCGCTCGACCACGGCGTTGACGAGCGCGCTGGCCAGCACGGTGAGCCCGACGAGCGAGTCGAAGGGGCCGGCCGACCCCGTGGCGAACAGGAGCGACACGCCGCCGTCCACGGCCAGTCCCGATGCGGGCGGGCCGGTCAGCACGATCGGCACCGCGCCGCGCTCGACGGCCGATCGCTGGAGGCGGACCAGGGCGTGCTCGTGGCGGGGCACGTCCATCGACAGCACCACGTCGCCCGGGGCCAGGGCGGCGAGCATCGAGGCGAGGCGGAACTCCGAGCCCTCGAGGAGGGTGGCGCGGCGGCCGACCATGACCAGCTGATCGACCACGCGGTGGGCCACGCCGAACGTCTGGGTGCTGGGGAGGGCCCAGACGCGCCGGGCGTCGTCGTCGAGCAGGTCGACGGTGGCGGCGAGCAGGTCGGGGGTCACCCCGTCGAGCGTGCGATCGATGTTGGCGTGCTCGGCCTGGCGGAGGCTCTCGATCGGGTCCCCCGCGGTGGCGGTCCGGGCGCGGACGGCGTCGCTGGCGAGCCGCAGCGACAGCTCCCGCCGCGCGGCGTCGCGCAGCTCGCCGAAGCCGCGGTAGCCGAGGGCGGCGGCCAGGCGCACCACGGTCGGGCCGCTGGTGCCGGCCTGGCGGGCGACCGAGGCCACCGTGCCGAAGGCGACCGCCTCCGGGTCCACGAGCAGGACCTCGGCGACGCGGCGCAGCGTGGGGGTGAGCGAGGCGCCGGCCAGCCGGGCGGAGAGCGACGCGGGCTCGTTCCTCGGGCGACGGCTCGGCATGGTTGCTACGTTACAGGCGGTGGAACAAACATTACAGCGCCCGACCACGCCGACCACGCCGACCATCGCCACCGTCGAGCTGTTCGAGGCCCGCGTCCCCCTCTCGGAGCTGGCCCGGGGAGCGATGGAGGCCAGCGAGACCGGCATGGGCATGGTCATCCCCGCCGAGGAACCGTGGCTGGCCGCCGACTTCCTCTTCTGCCGCCTCGTCGACGAGGACGGCGTCGAGGGGTGGGGCGAGGCGTACGTGTGGCTGCCCGAGAGCGGCGTCTCCAACCGGGACATGGCCTCGGCCATCGAGCACCACCTCGGCGCCTATGTGCTGGGCAGCCGGCCGGTGGCCGTCCAAGCCCTGGCCGCCCGCCTCGACCGCAACGTGGCCCGCAACGAGATGGCCAAGGGGCTGATCGACATCGCGTGCCACGAGCTGGCCGCCCGCCAGCTGGGCATCCCGGTCCACGACCTCATCGGCGGCGCCGTCGTCGACCGGATCCCGCTGTGCGGGCTGGTCCCGCTCACCGACCCGGACACCGCGGCGGCGATCTGCGCGGGCTACCAGCGCTCCGGCTACGGCACCGCCCGCATCAAGCTCGGCACCGGCGCCGACGCCGACCGAGACGTCATCGCCGCGGTGCGCGAGCGCTGCGGTCCGGGGTTGCGGCTCCGCGTCGACTACAACCAGGCCTACTCGGCGGCGTCGGCCGTGCGGGCCCTGCGCCTGCTCGAGCCCTACGGCATCGACGGCGCCGAGCAGCCGCTGCCCCTCGGCGACCTGGTGGGCATGGCCGAGGTGGCCCGCCGCACCACCATCCCGATCTTCCTCCACGAGGGGTTCTTCGCCCTGGGGGACCTGGTGGCCCTCATCGACGCCGGCGGCAGCGGCGTGGTGGGCATCAACGGCGAGCGACCCGGGGGCCTCACCGGCGCGCTGCGGGCGATCGACTACGCGTCGGCGCGCGGCCTGGGCACGATCATCCACAACCAACCCCTGGGCATCGGCACCGCCATGCACGCCCACCTCGCGGCCGCCCGCTTCGACCGCCTGGGCCACGACGTGGAGCTCGCCGGCGACGTCATGTTCGACCACCACCTGGTGACCGAGCGCTACCGGGTCGAGGACGGCGCCCTCGTCCTCCCGGGCGGTCCGGGTTGGGGGATCGAGGTCGACCGGGACGCGCTGGAGGACCACCTCGTCGCACCGCCGGTGGTCCTCACCGCATGACCGTGCCCACCCGGCTGTACCGGCGCGCTCGCCTCCTCGGGCCCGGCCCCGTGGGGCCGGGCCGGGACGCCCTGGCCACCGTCGGCGAGCAGATCGTCGCCCTCGGCACCGAGGCCGAGTGCCGAGCGGCCCTGCCCAGCGACACCGAGGTGGTCGACCTCGCCGGTGCCGTCCTGGCGCCCGGCTTCGTCGACGCCCACCTGCACCCGCTGGTCATGTGCGTGTTCGAGCAGCAGCTGGTGCTGGACCGGGCCCGCACCATCGCCGACGTCCTGGACGCGGTCGCCGATCGCGCCCGCGCCACCGAGCCGGACCGGGCGGTCGTGGGGTTCCAGCTCGACGACGAGCTCCTCGCGGAGCGCCGGATGCCCACCGCCTCGGAGCTGGAGGAGGCGGCCGGGCGACCCGTCGTGCTCCTCCGGCGCGACGGGCACCACGCCGTCGGCTCCACGAGCGCGCTCGCCGCCGCCGGCCTGGCCGGCCCGGGGGCCGACCCGGCGGGCGGGGCCGTGGCGCGGGACCGGGACGGGGCCCCCACCGGCCTGGTGGCCGAGCGGGCGGTCGAGCCGCTGCTCGCCCTCCTGCCCGAGGTGACCATGGAGGAGCTCACCTCCGGGTGCCGCGCCTGGACCGAGCGCCTGGTGCGCCAGGGCGTCACCGCCATCTCGGCCATGTGCCAGACCTCCTCGGAGGGCCCGTCGGGCGAGGCGGGCGTCCTCGAGTGGCTGGGGTGGTCGCTCCTCGTCGACCAGGTCCCGTTCGACGTGCAGACCATCCTGATCACCCCGGACCTGGCGGTCGTGGACGAGGCGAGGGACGGCCCGCTCCACCAGCCGGCCCGGGGACGCCGGGTGGACGCCGTCAAGCTGTTCCTGGACGGCACCCTCGGCGGGCGCACCGCGTGCATGCACCACCCGTTCAGCGATCACGACACCAACGGGTTGGCCACCCTGGACCGGGCCGAGGCGCGCCGGCGGATCACCGCCGCCCACCTGGCCGGCCTCCAGGTGTGCATCCACGCCATCGGCGACCGGGCCAACCGAGACGCCGCCGAGTTGCTGGGCCAGGTCCTGGCCGACCACCCCGGCGAGCACCGGCACCGGGTGGAGCACGCGTCGGTCCTCGACGACCGCACCGTCGAGCGCTTCGCCGAGCTCGGCATCACCGCCGTCGTCCAGCCGATCAACCTGCGGAGCGAGGCCCACTGGCTCCGACGCCGCGTGGGCGACGAGCGACTCGACCGCACGTACCCGTTCCGGCGGCTGCTCGACGGCGGGGTCGACGTCGCCGGTTCGTCGGACGCCCCGATCGAGGCCACCGACGTCGTGGCGGCCATGGCCGCAGCTGTCGACCGCCCCGCGCTCGGCCCGGAGCAGGCGATCACCGGCGCCGAGGCCCTGGCGCTGTTCACCACCGGGAGCGCTCGGGCGCGCCGCACCGAGGACCGGCTCGGCCGGCTGGCGCCCGGGCTGCGGGCCGACCTCGTGGTGCTCGACCGAGACCCGACGTCGGTGCCTGCGGCGGAGGTCGGCGCCACCCGCGTCCTCGCCACCGTGATCGGTGGACGGGACCACCACCGCTCCCCCGACCTGACCCGCCCCTCCCCCACTGGAGCACCGCCATGATCGCCGACCTCGCCCCCTACGCCACCACGCGCGCAGACCTCCTCGGCCCCGCCGAGGCGGCCGGCGCCGAGATCGCCAGCCACCCCCACCCGCTCGTCGGTCCCGACGGCGGGCCCCTGGCGACCGACACCGCTCGCTTCGGTGCGCCCATCGGCGAGGCCGACACCGTCGTCCTGGTCAGCTCGGGGCTCCACGGGGTCGAGGGCCACGCCGGCAGCGGCCTCCAGCGGCTCCTCCTCGACGGGGGCCGGCTCGGCACGCTGCCCGACGGTGTCGCCGTCGTGCTCGTCCACGCCGTCAACCCGTACGGCTTCGCCTGGTCGCGGCGGGTGGACCACCAGAACATCGACGTGAACCGCAACTTCGTCGACTACGACGACCTGCCCGCCAACCCGCGCTACGGCGACATCGACGCCATCCTCAACCCACGCGAGCTGGACCTCGACGACGCCTCGTTCCTCGAGGACCTGCTGGCGTTCTGGCAGGAGGTCGGCGACGACATCGCCTTCCGGACCATCAGCGGCGGCCAGTACAGCCATCCCCACGGCGTCCAGTTCGGCGGCACCGGCCCGAGCTGGTCGCGGACCACGCTGGAGCAGGTGTGGGCCACGCACCTCGTCGGCGCCGCCCACGCGATCAGCCTCGACATCCACACCGGCCTCGGGCCGTTCGGCCGCCTCACCGTCTTCCAGACCGCCGACGAGCACGAGCACGCCGCCGCGCTCGGCGCCGCCTGGTTCCCCTCGTGGCTCTACCGCTCCGACCGCACCGGCTCCGTCGACCACGGCCTCCTCGGGCCCGGCTTCGACGAGTGGGCCGGGGCCGGGGCGGGACGGCCCGAGGTGGCCACCTTCGTCCTGGAGTTCGGCACCTTGGATCCCACCGAGGGCGTCACGGTCTTCCGGGCCGACAACTGGCTCCACCACCACGGGGACCCGGACGGGGAGGTCGGCGAACGGATCCGCCGGCAGATGCGGGACTTCTTCTTCGCCGAGGACCCGACGTGGCGCACCGACGTCGCCGACCAGGGCCTCGCCGCGCTCGACGCCGTCCTGGACGCCATCGAGCGCGGCGACCACCGCTGACCGGCGAGCTCAGAGCTCGGGGAGGAGGCCGTCGAGCTTGGCGTAGCCCTCCTCCACGCCGGTCTCCATGCCGCTGGCCAGCCACTGGTCACGACCTTCGAAGCTGTCGACCAGCGACTGCGCCCGCAGGCGGGTGCGGCCGTCGCCGAGGTCCTCGAACCAGAGGGTCTCGAGGGCCACGCCCTCGGGTTGGCCCTCGAAGGTGAAGGTCTGCACGATGCGGTCCTCGGCGATCTCGTGGAAGCAGCCGTGGAAGGCGTACTCCTCGCCATCACGCCCGGCGACGTAGCGCCAGCGACCCCCGGTGGTGGCGTCCCAGTCCACGATCCGGGTGGCCATCCCGTCGGGGCCGACCCAGCGAGCGAACAGGTCGGGGTCGGTGTGGGCCCGCAGCAGCTGGGCCGGCGTGGCGTCGAAGTCGCGGGTCATCCGGATGATCGGCAGGTGCGGGTCGGCCTCGATCGAGACCTGGTGGCGCTTGGTGGTGGGGGTCATGATGCAGCTCCTTGCTGTGGTCGTGGGTGCTCGTGGGGCCCGCCCTCCGCCAGGTCGGCGAGGACGGCGTCCAGGCGCTCGTAGCGCTCCTGGGCCTGTCGTCGGTATCGCTCGATCCAGGTCGTCATCAGGTCGAAGACCTCGGCTTCGAGGTGGCACGGCCGCCGTTGGGCGTCCTTGCGCTGGCTGACGAGACCCGCGTCGGACAACACCTTGATGTGCTTGGACACCGCTTGGACGGAGACGTCGTAGGGCTCGGCCAGCTCGCCGACCGTGGCATCGCCCGCGGCGAGGCGGGCCACCATGTCGCGCCTCGTCGGCTCGGCGAGGGCGGCGAAGACCCGGGACAGCTGATCGTCGGTCACGGCGCTCCTTGTTCAACTCATCGGTTGAACACGACGGTACGCCGACCGTCGCCCGTCGTCAACCACCTGGTTGACGACGGCACGACCGACGCCTCGCCGGCACCGCGGTCACACCCGCTCCCGCCCCCACGCCTCGCTGGCGTACCAGAGGTAGGCGATGGCGAACATCGCCCGCTGGAGCGCTCCGTCGAGGTCGGGCCACGTCACCATGGCCAGCGGGACGGCGACCGATGCCGTGACCGCCACGGCATCGACCACCGACCGCCGGGACGCGGATCGCCGGGACGAGGACCGACGGGACGCGGACCGGCGGTGAGCGGTGACGGCGGCCGCCACGACGCCTCCGGCGAACGCGAAGCCCATCACGGTCGCGGCCAGCGAGTGCAGGCCGTCCTCGGTGCGGTCGAAGGCCGCCCCGTCGACCCACGACCGGGTGGAGAAGATCGCCGTGGCCACCAGGCAGAGGCCGAAGACGGCGTGGCACCACGTGGCCACCGGGCCCCAGCGCGGGGTACCCCGACGGCACAGCACCAGCACGGCCGCCCCGAAGAGCACGAAGCCCGCCCGGGCCATCCAGGCCCCGCCGATGCCCTGCGCCGCCGACTCGCTCGTCGTGTTCGACACCCACGAGTACCCCTCGGGCATCAGCAGCGGTGCCGACAGGAGCGCGACGGCCGAGAGGGCCAGTCCGGCGATCGCCACGCGCCCCGAGCCGGCGCGCCCGACGCCGCCGTTCGCCCTGCCGCCTGCGGCCGCCGCGTCCGGTGCCTGGTCCGTCACGGCCGGGCCGGCGCGAGGACGACGTGGTGGACCGGCACCCCGCCGACCATACGGTGCGGACGAGGGCCGGTCACCGGGTCCGCGACCTCGAGGGTGGGCCCGCGCCGCGGGTCGCCGCGGCGCCCGCGGCGACCGGTCAGGAGCCGTCGGCGGCGGCCGGCGTGAGCAGGACGCGGGTGATCTTCCGGCCCTCGGTGCCTTCGACGACGACGACGAGACCGGGGATGGTCAGCGTGGCCCCGATCTCGGGCACGATCCCGTGGTGGGCGAGCACGATGCCGGCGATCGTCGTGACGTCCGGGTGGTCCACGTCGATGCCGTGGTCCTGGCGCAGCTCGGCGAGGGTCACCTCGCCGTCCACGCTGATGGAGCCATCGTCGTGGCGAACGACCGGGGACCCGACGTCGGCGACCTCGTCGTCCATGACCTGGGCGATCACGTCGTCCATGGTGAGGAGGCCGAGCGTGCCACCGAACTCGTCGACCACGAGGGCCGCGTGGGTGCGCTCCCGTCGGAACCGGTCGAGCACCTGCTCGACGGTGGCGGTGGCCGCGACCGTGGGCAGGGGCCGGATCAGGTCCCGCAGCTCGAGCGAGGTGCCCCGTTGCTCGGCGCGGATGAGGTCCTTGATGTGGAGCAGGCCGACCACCCGGTCGAGATCACCGTCGACCACCGGGTACCGGCTGCGGGTCGAGGCTTCGATGTGCCCGGCGACCTCGGCCGGCGACGTGGCGAGGTCGAGGGCCTCGATGTTGCGGCGCGAGGTCATCAGCTCCCCGGCCGTCCGCTCGTCGAGATCGAACACGTTGCGGATGAGGTTGCGCTGCATGGCGCCGAGCGCACCGCTCTCGGCGGTCTCGTCGGTGACGATCGCCAGCTCGCTGCTGGTGTAGAGCGAGGAGTGGTGGTCGGGCTCGGGGATCCGCAGCAGGCGCATCAGGCCGAAGGCGACGACGTTCAACACGGCCACCACGGGTCGGAACACGACCGAGAAGGCGCGCATGACCGGGTTGACCCGCATGCTGACCTGCTCGGGCGCCTGCAGGGCGAGGGCCTTGGGGATCATCTCGCCGAAGACGACGTGCAGGAAGGTGATGCCGCTGAGCGCCACGATGAAGCCGACCGTGTGGGCCGCGGTGCTCGAGAGGCCCCACTCCTCGAACGGCCCGTACAGCCAGCCGGCCACCGCCGGCTCGCCGTACATGCCGAGACCGATGCTGGCGAGGGTGATGCCGAGCTGGGCGACGGCGATGTAGCGGTCCTTGCCCATCGGGCGCTGGATGATCGACACCAACCAGCGGGCGGCCCGGTTGCCGTCGTCGGCGAGCGTCTCGAGGCGGCTGGGCCGGGCCCCGACCAGCGCGAACTCGGCGGCGACGAACACGCCGTTGATCAGCACGAGGACCAGGATGGCGACGATGGGGAGGACGACGGTGGAGATCACGCCCCGACCTCCGGGTGGTCGGGGCCGGTCGTCGGCTCGGGGAAGCTGGCCCGGGTGACGCTGCGCCGGTCCATGGCGTCGACCCGGAGCTCGGGCCCGTCATCGGTGATCGGCAGCACGTCGCCGATGGCCGGGGTCCGGCCGAGGCGGTGCCAGACGAGGCCCCCGACCGTGTCGACCCCGCCGGCTTCGATGCGGAAGCCGAAGCGATCGGTGAGCTGGGACAGCAGCACGTCGCCGCGCAGCGAGACCCGTCCGTCGGCGCGGGTGATCGGCTCGTCCTCGAGGTCGAACTCGTCGTGCACCTCGCCGAAGATCTCCTCGATGGCGTCCTCGAGGGTGACGAGCCCGGCGACGTCGCCGTACTCGTTCACCACCAGCGCGCAGTGCTGGGCTTCGTCGCGGAGGGTCCGCCACAGCGCCGGCACGCGGACGACCTCGCCGACCGCCACGACGGGCCGGGCCACGTCGTCGACCAGCGTGGCCGGATCGACACGGGCCTGGAGGTAGAGATCTCGGAGGTCGACGACGCCGGTCACGTCGTCGTCGACCATCACGGGGAACCGCGTGTGGGGTCCCCCCGAGAGTCGGGCGAGCGCCTCCGCCACCGTCATCGAGCCCGAGACGGTGACGAGCCGGGTCCGGGGCGTCATGATCTCACGGACCAACCGGGCCTCGACGTTGAGGATCCCCGCCAGCATGTCGCGCTCGGACGCGTCGATCAGCCCACCTGCGGCGCTGGCCCGGTAGAGGCCGGCGAGCTCCTCGGGCGAGTGCACGTGGGCGTGGGCGTGGTCGACCTGGAGGTTCCACCGCTTCATGAGCTCGAAGGCGGAGCCGTTGAACACCGCGACCAACGGGCGGAAGACCACCTGGCTGACCTGCATCGGCACGAGCGTGGCCATGGCCAGGCGCTCGGGATAGCGAAGTGCGGCGGTCTTGGGGAGCAGCTCGCCGAGCACCACCTGGGTCGCGGTGATCGCGAGGAGCACGATGACCACGGCGGCGCCTCGCCCGCCGATGCCGCCCAAGGCAGGCTCGAGCACGGGCGTGAGCTGGGCCTGCCCGTAGGCGCCGGCGACCAGGCTGCTCAAGGTGATGCCGACCTGGCACGCCGCCACGTAGGCGTCGAGCCGCGTGGGGTCGGCCATGATGGCCAGCAGCTTCGTGGCCGGCCGGCTCCCTCCAGCGGCTGCTTCCTGGACCCGGGACCGACGGGCGCCGACGGTGGCGAACTCGGCAGCCACGTAGAGCGCGTTGAACGCCACCATGACGGCGATGATCAGGAGCGGGACGGCGGCGCTCATCGCCGCGCCACCAGCGTGTCTGACCGGTCGGGTCGGTTCATCGATCCTCGTGTCGCCAGGCGCCTCGCACCTGGGTGGTGAGCAACGGAACCGTAGCGAGTGGGCACGGGCCGGCCCAGCCGGCGCGGATCAGCCGATGGGGTCGGCGAGGTCCCTGGCGAGCTGCCCGCATCCGCCGCATCCGGCGCCGACGGGCCGGGAGCCCGTCACCGAGCAGGTTTGCGGGTGGGCCGGCGCCGCGGGGTGGCGGGGAGGGCCACCAGCTCGTCGAACGACGCCCGCAGGCACGCCATCAGGACGTCGGGATCGGGCACCGCGCCCGTGTCGGTGTTGACCCCGACGTGGCAGGTCCCCCGGTAGGACATGAGGGTGACGTTGGCCGCCGCACCGATCGTCGGTCCGAAGGGGTAGAAGGCCTCGAGCCGGGCGCCGGACACGAAGACGTCCATGGGGAAGCCGGGCACGTTGCTCGTGAGCAGGTCGACGTGCTTGAGCATCCCGCCCACCGCGGCCACCGGGAGCAGGTTGAGCACGGCGGCCACCAGGCTGCTGTAGGCCAGGGCGGGCTCCTCGCGTTGGGCCCGGCAGACCGCGCCCACCTCCCGCAGCAGGACGGACGGATCGGCCCGACCCACCGGGACGTCGAAGCGCACGAGCGTCACGTGGTTGCCCCCTGCCGCGTCGTCGTCCGTGCGCAGGCTGATCGGCATCGCCATGCGCAGCTCGTTGACCATGGCGCCGTGGTGGTCGTGGTAGGCGCGGAACCCGCGGCCGATGGCGGTGACGAAGGCATCGTTCAGCGTCCCGTCCACCGTGGCCGAGACCGCCTTGAGCGGCGCCAGGGGCACGTCGAGCACGTCGTAGTGCCATTGCAGGCGCCGAGCCCGCATCACGGTCGAGCGGGTGGACGTGATGGGGCGCACGAACCGAGCCAGCGACGCCGTGGTGGACCGTGCCGTCTCGAACGCCGACGCCGGGTGCTTCACCACGTCGAACGCCATCGACGGGGCCCGCCGCACCAGGCTGTCGGCGAGGTCGAGGGCGGCCCGCACATCGTGGCCCACGGCTTCGGCGAGGTCGGCCAACGGGCCGCGGCGCCCGCCGATCGGGGGTGCGGGCAGCGGACCGTGCTCGGCGGGCTCCCGCTCCAGGTCGACCACGTGGCTGGCGATCTGTATGCCACCGATGCCATCGGTCAGGGAGTGGTGCACCTTCATCACCAGCGCCGCCCGAGCGTCGGGCAGGCCCTCGACCAGGGTGAACTCCCACAGGGGCCGATCGTGGTCGAAGGCGGTCATGCCCGTGGTGCGCGCGAACTCCAGGACGGCGGCGAGGTCCCCGCCCTCGGGGACCCGGGTCCGACGCAGGTGCCAGGTCAGGTCGAAGTCGGGATCGACCACCCACCGGGGCGAGGCCAGGCCCAGCGGCGTGGCCACGAGCTTCTCGCGGAACGTCGGGGCGAGCCGGGTGGCCCGCTCGATGCGATCCACGAACGAGTCCCACTCGGGCGCCCGGTCGAACACCGCGACCGCCACGATCGTGGAGCGGAGCAACGGATCCCGCTCCATGCGCAGGGTGAAGGCATCGGCCTCACTGACGTGGACCTCGGGGGTGGCGGCGGTGGTCCCCATGGCGCTGACCTCGTTCGTGACGGGCCGGCCTCGAGACCGGGCCCAGCGGACACCTCCACGGTGCACCGCCCCGCGCCCACCGAACAGGGTCGAAGGTCCACGAGCGGCAGCCGGCGCGCCCGGATCGACCGCTCCTGGTCCCGACCCACCGCGTGGGGTGACGCGGCCGACGACACCCGCCGGGACCGGGGTTCCCTCCGTATCGTGGCCGGCATGGAGCTGCTCACCACCAAGCCGACGGCGTCACGGTCCCAGAACGTGGTCCGGCTCGTCCTGGGGGCGGCGATGACCTTCGCCGGCACGGCGCACCTCACGTCGGCTCGCGACGAGTTCCGGGCGCAGGTGCCCAGCTGGGTCCCCGTCGACGAGGACCTGGTGGTGCTGGCGTCGGGCGTCGTCGAGATCGGGTTGGGGCTCGCCCTGCTGGCCCTCCCGAAGCAGCGTCGCCTCACCGGGCTCGCCCTGGCGGCGTTCTTCGTGGCGATCTTCCCGGGCAACGTCGCCCAGTACGTCGAGGGCGTCGACGCGTTCGGCCTGGACACCGACACGAAGCGGCTGGTGCGGCTGTTCGGCCAGCCCCTCCTGATCGCCGCAGCCCTCTGGGCGGCGGGTCTGCCGGACCGCAGCGCTCCCCCCGACCGCCGTGGCGCCGACAGCCGTGGCGCCGACGACCCGTCGGGGATCGCTGGCTGAGCGAGCAGGCAACGCCCGGCCGCGGGCACAGATCACGACCGGGCGATCACCGCGGGAGGGGGCCGAGGAGGCGGAGGCTGCGGTGCTCCCAGCGGGCCAGGGCGGCGACGTCGAGGTGTTCGGGGTAGCGGGCGGCGTGGGCCTCGAGGAGCTGGGCCCGGGCCAGCGCGGGGACCATCACCGCCGCGAGGCGCGGGTGGCGAGCGAGCCGCACCGCCCCGCGGGCCAGGTCCCGGGGAGGCGGGGTGGCCCACCGCTGCTCGAGGCCGGCGCGCGTCGTCTCCTCGTCGACGAGTCCCGACCGGACGAGGGCATCGACGCCCGCACCGCCCAGCTCCGTGGTCGCCCGGCGCAACGCGTCGTAGCCGGCGAGGACGCCTCCCGACTCGCGCTGGAACGGCGCCTGGTACCCGCGCCAGAGCTGGCGCGGGTCGCCGGGGTCGTCCGCCGACGCCACCCCTTCGGCGAGCATGGTGCCCGCCACCAGGCCGATGCCGATGCCGGAACCGTGGGCCGGGAACACCTGACCAGCGGCGTCGCCCACCGACGCGACGCCGGCGGCCGTGGTGCGGGCGTACGGACGGCGCAGCGGGATGACGCCGGTGCCCGACGTGACGGCCGGTCCGATCCACGGCTCGCGGTGGCACAGGTCGACCACCATCCGAGGCCCCGTCCCGTACCGGCCGTTGGCCAGGCACCCGACGAGGATGCCGACGTGGCGGAGGTCGGCCGAGACGGTGACCGCACAGGTCGAGAAGCCTCCGCTGAGCCCGACGAAGGTCACCGAGTCGCCGGGCCCGGCCCCGTGGCGGCGGAGGAACCGCTCGGCGCCTGCGGCGTCGGTGACGGTGTGGTGGGCGTCGGACGCCGAGCACAGCTCGTCACCCGACAGCGGCGGGCACCAGCGGGACAGATCCGGCGCGTGACGGCGCACCGTGCCGCGTCGACCGGAGGCGTCGACGAACAGCGACGCGGTGACGGTGGTCGGGCCGGCCTGACCAGGACGACGAAGGGTCAGGGACCGCACTCGCCCCGAGCGGAGCTCGACCCCGACCTCGAGCCGCTCCACCTGGTCGACCAGGTCGGCCCCGGCCTGCGCCGCCAGGTCCCGGAGACGCTGCCCGAGCAGGGCCATGTCGGCGGCGACGGTCGGCGCGTCGTGCAGCGTCGGGCCGATCCGTGGGTCCCGAGCCCGCAGGTGGACGGTGACCCGCTCAGCGACGCGCTCGGGTCCCGTCGGCGGCTCCAGCCCGGCCCGCACGAAGTGGCGATCGAGCACGCCGTTGTGCCACTGGGCCCCCGCCTGCGACGCAGGGCGACGCTCGACCAGCAGGACCCGCCGGCCCCGGCGGGCGAACTGGTAGGCCACGTTGGCCCCGGCGGTGCCGGCGCCCACGACCACCACGTCGAACGCTGCCTCGGCCATGGCGGCACCCTAGGGATCAGGGCTCGTCCCGTCCGGGCCGGTCCGGTGTCGAACGCCGCGAGGTCGGCGAGCGGCACGCGCCGGGGCGGTGGAGCGATCCGGTAGCGATCGCGTCGGCGGCTCAGGCCGCGGGAGCCTCGGCACCCGGCACCGCGGCGCCGGACGAGCAGGCCTTCCAGAAGGCGCGGTAGCTCGGGTACTCGAGCGCAGGGGTGACCCACCCCGAGGCCACCAGCTCCTGGTGGTAGCGGGGGAGGTTGCGCCACGGCACGCCCATGTCGGTGTGGTGGGCGAGGTGCCAACCCGTCCGGTAGGGCACGATCCAGAAGCGAGCGGACCAGCTCTGGCGGATGCTGTGGGTGGTGCGGCGGCGGTCGTCGGCCCGCTCCATGCCGCCGTGCTCGGCGATGGCGCGGAGCCGGTTCAGCACCCGCCACACCGTCATCCAGGGGCCCAGCCAGCACAACGGGTAGAGCCACCACCGTCCGGTGAGCGCCCAGATCGCCGCCCACAGCACCAGCTGCGTGCCGACGATCGGCAGCGCGACCACCCGCCCGCCCTTGGTGGTCATCGCCTTCAGGAGCGGCTTCAGGTTCTTCCAGCCCGAGATGCCGACGGCGTCGCGCACCAGCTTGCGACGCCACGACGCGGCCGGCGCGGGGTAGCCCGCGTAGAGGGGGATGTCGGGCTCGCCCGGGCCGAACTCGTCCTTGTGGTGGGCGAAGTGGGACCGGCGGTAGATGTCGAACGGCACGAAGGCCGGGTAGTCGAGCAGCCACCTGCCGGCGACGTCGTTCGCCATCCGGTTGCGGAACAGGAGGCGGTGGGCGGCCTCGTGGCCCAGGATGGCGAGCCGGGCGAACATCGGGCCCATCACCACGAACAGGGCGACGTAGCCGAGCGGGTGGTCGACCCGCACCGCAGCCAGCCACAGGACCCCGATGGCCAGCCACAGGCCGGCCACCGTGCCCACGTTGCGGTAGCTCGCGATGCGCCGCAGCTCGGTCCGGATCTCGGGCACGGCCTTGCCGGTGGCCGTGAGCCGGTCGGTGGGGAGCACGTCGGGCAGGGCGGCCGGGCCGGGCACCATGCCCCCGGTGCGCCGGGTCACCATGGGGGTGGTCATGCCGCCATGCTACATCTTTCCGTCGACCGATGCCCACACGTAACATGGCGCCAGCGCCCTGGCCTACGCTGAGTCACCATGAGCCGGCCCGCCGCCACGCCCGAGCACGACGCGGCCACCCGCCGCCTCACGGCCCGGTCGGTCATCGCCTCGACGCTCCTCGGGGTCACCCCTCCGGCGCTGCCGACGAGGTCGTTGGTGGCCACCGCCGAGCTCCTGGGCATCGCCCCGGGCACGACCCGGGTGGCGATGTCCCGCATGGTGGCGGCCGGCGAGCTGGCCGCCACCGGCGACGGGTACCGCCTGACCGGACCGCTCCTCGACCGGCAGGCCCGCCAGGAGCAGTCCCGCCGGGGCCCGCTCCCGACCTGGGACGGCAGCTGGATCGTGGCCGTGGTGACCGCCGAGGGGCGCCTCGCCGCCGAGCGGTCCGAGCTGCGGTCGGCCATGGTGGCCCTCCGCCGCGCGGAGCTGCGCGAGGGCGTCTGGCTGCGTCCGGCCAACCTGCCGACGGGGGTGCTGCCCGAGGCCGAGGCCGTGGTGGCCGCCCAGTGCACCCTGCTCGACAGCGTGCCCCGCGACCCCCCTTCGCTGGCTGCCGAGCTCTGGGACCTCACCGGGTGGGCCGACCGGGCCACCGACCTCCGGGCGAACCTGGCCCGCCTCGGCCAGCGCCTCGCCGACGACGGGCACCGCGCCCTCGCCGACGGCTTCGTGGCCTCGGCCGACACCCTCCGCCACCTCCAGGCCGACCCGCTCCTCCCGGTCGAGCTGCTCCCACCGGACTGGCCCGGCGCACCCCTCCGCGACGACCACGCCGCCTACGACCGCACGTTCAAGGCCACCCTCCGCGCCTGGCAGCGCGACCGCACCCGCTGAACCACCCACCCGCGCGATCCCGGGCGGAGCTGCGCGCAGCTGGGACCTTCGCCCCTGTACGGCGGGCCCGCACGAGGCGACGATGTCCACGTGTGGGGTCCGACGGTCGTCGGCTCCGAGGCAGCCTGCCTCCGAGCCCTGGGCGTACCGGCCCGACCGCGCCTCGTCCGAGAACCCGTCGCCGAACCGGAGCACCCATGACCTCGCCCATCGTCATCCTGGCCGGGGCCCGCACCCCGATCGGCAAGCTGTCCGGCTCGCTCTCGTCGTTCTCCGCGACCGACCTCGGTGGCTTCGCGATCGCCGCCGCGCTCGAGCGAGCCGGCCTCACCGGCGAGCAGGTCGACTACACCTACCTGGGGCACGTGCTCCAAGCCGGCGCCGGCCAGATCACCGCCCGCCAGGCCGCGGTGAACGCCGGGATCCCCATGTCGGTGCCCGCCACCACCGTGAACAAGGTGTGCCTGTCGGGCCTGGACGCCGTCTACCAGGCCGACCGGCGCATCCGCGCCGGTGACGCCGAGATCGTGGTCGCCGGCGGCATGGAATCGATGACCAACGCCCCCCACCTGCTCCCCGGCGCGCGAGGCGGCTACCGCATCGGCGACGGCGTCCTCATCGACTCGATGATGTACGACGGCCTGTACTGCGCGTTCGACCAGTGCGCCATGGGCGAGGGCACCGAGAAGTACGCCCAGGCCCACGGCCTCGTGCGCGAGCACATGGATGCCATGGCCCTCGAGTCCCACCGCCGCGCCGACGCCGCGCAGCAGGCCGGGCGCTTCGAGGGCGAGATGGTCCCGGTGACCGTGCCCCAGCGCAAGGGCGACGCCCTCGTCATCGCCCACGACGAAGGCGTCCGCGGCGAGACCACCGTCGAGTCGCTCGCCGGGCTGCGCCCCGCGTTCGACAAGGCCGGGCACATCACCGCCGGCAACGCCAGCCAGATCAGCGACGGCGCCTCGGCCACCGTCATCACCACGGCGGAGGTCGCCGAGCGCCTCGGCGTCACCCCCCTCGCCGAGATCGTCGGCTACGGGCAGGTCGCCGGCCCCGACGCCTCGCTGCTGCACCAGCCGTCCCGGGCCATCAAGGCGGCCCTCGACCGCACCGGGCTGTCGGTGGGCGACATCGACCTGTTCGAGATCAACGAGGCCTTCGCCGCCGTCGGCGTCGCCTCCGCCGACGACCTCGGCATCTCCATGGACATCGTGAACGTCAACGGTGGCGCCATCGCCATCGGTCACCCCCTCGGCATGTCCGGCAACCGGATCACCCTCCACCTCGCGCTCGAGCTCGCCCGCCGGGGCGGCGGCACCGGTGCCGCCGCGCTCTGCGGCGGCGGCGGCCAGGGCGACGCCATCATCGTCCGCACCATCGCCTGACCCGACCGGGACGGCCGAGCTCCGGCCATCCCGTCGGCTCCGCCGGGAGCCCCCATGACCGAACCGACCACGGCCACGACCACGACCACGGCCACGGCCACGGCCACGATCGACGCCAACGAAGCGGTCGCGTCGGTCGCGTACCGGTTGAGCGAGGTCGTCGCCATCTACCCGATCACCCCGGCCTCGGCCATGGGCGAGCACGCCGAGGAATGGGCGTCGACCCGACGGGCCAACCGCTGGGGCACGGTGCCCGAGGTGGTCGAGATGCAGTCCGAAGGCGGCGCCGCCGGCGCGCTGCACGGTGCGCTGCAGGCTGGGGCGCTGGCCACCACGTTCACGGCGTCGCAGGGCCTGCTGCTGATGATCCCCAACCTGTTCAAGATCGCGGGCGAGCTCACCCCCCTGTGCCTGCACGTCGCGGCGCGCAGCGTGGCCACCCACGCCCTCTCGATCTTCGGGGACCACTCCGACGTGATGGCGGCCCGGGGCACCGGGTTCGCGCTGCTGGCCTCCGGTTCGCCCCAGGAGGCCCAGGACCTGGCCGCCATCGGCCACGCCGCCACGCTCGCGTGCCGGGTCCCGTTCCTGCACTTCTTCGACGGGTTCCGCACCTCCCACGAGATCCAGAAGATCTCCACCCTCGACGACGCCACCCTCGACGCGCTGGTGGACGCCGGGGCGATCGCCGCCCATCGCGCCCGGGGCATGAGCCCCGACCACCCCGTGGTGCGGGGCACCGCCCAGAACCCCGACACGTTCTTCCAAGCCCGCGAGGCCGCCAACCCGTTCCACGATGCCTGCCCGGCGGTGGTGGCCGACGCCATGGACCGCTTCGCGGCGCTGACCGGTCGCCGCTACCGGCTCTTCGACTACGTCGGGCACCCCGAAGCCGAGCGGGTGGTGGTCATGATGGGCTCCGGGGCCGAGTGCGCCCACGAGGTCGTCGACCACCTCGTCGCCGCGGGTGAGCGGGTCGGGCTGGTGAAGGTGCGGCTCTACCGGCCGTTCTCGATGGAGGCGCTCGTCGAGGCCCTCCCGGCGACGGTGCGCTCGGTGGCCGTGCTGGACCGCACCAAGGAGCCGGGATCCACCGGCGAGCCCCTCCTGCTCGACGTGACCGCCACCCTCGTCGATGCCGTGGCCGGCGGGGCCCTGCCCGGCCTCCCCCGCATCATCGGTGGCCGGTACGGGTTGTCGTCCAAGGAGTTCGACCCCCCGATGGCCAAGGCCGTCCTCGACGAGCTGGCCGCCCCGTCGCCCCGCCGCCGGTTCACCATCGGCGTCACCGACGACGTCACCCACCTCTCGTTGTCCGTGGACCCGGCGTTCGCCACCGAGCCCGACGAGGTGCGACAAGCCGTGTTCTACGGCCTCGGCTCGGACGGCACCGTCAGCAGCAACAAGGCGTCGATCAGGATCATCGGCGACACCACCCCGCTCCAGGGCCAGGGCTACTTCGAGCTCGACTCGAAGAAGTCCGGCGCCATGACCGTGTCGCACCTGCGGTTCGGGCCCACCACGATCCGCTCGACGTACCGGATCGCCCGGGCCGGCTACGTGGCCGTGCACGACCCCGGGCTGCTCGAGCGCATCGACGTCCTCGAACGGGCCGCGCCCGCCGCCACCGTGGTGATCAACCTGCCCGGCGAGACCGAGGGGGCGTGGGACCGGCTGCCCCGCCGGGTCCAGGAGGGCCTGGTGGCCAAGGGGTGCCGCCTCTTCGTGATCGATGCCTTCGCCCTGGCGGAGCGGTTCGGCCTGGGCCGCCGGATCAACACGGTCATGCAGACGTGCTTCTTCGCCCTGGCCGACGTGGTGCCCGTGGACGTCGCCATCGAGGCCATGAAGGCCTCGGTGCAGGCCGCGTGGGGAAGGCGGGGCCCCGAGATCGTGCGCCGCAACATCGAGGCCATCGACGCCGCCCTGGCCGAGCTGCACGAGATCCCCGTCCCTGCCGCCCCGACCGCCCCCGCATCGACGCACCGGACGGTGCCCGACGACGCTCCCGACTTCGTGCAGCGCGTCACCCGCCTCATCCTCGAGGGCCACGGCGACCGGCTGCCGGTCAGCGCGTTCCCGCCCGACGGCACCTGGCCCACCGGCACCAGCCGCTACGAGAAGCGGGCCATCCCCCTCGAGATCCCCATCTGGGAACCGGACCTGTGCGTGCAGTGCAACCGGTGCTCGATGATCTGCCCGCACACCGCCATCGTCACCAAGGTCTTCGACCCCGCCCACGCCACCGGCGCTCCGCAGGCGTTCCGCAGCGAGCCCGAGGCGTTCACCCCCGAGTTCGAGGGGCTCTCCTACACGGTGCAGGTCGCGCCCGACGACTGCACCGGCTGCGGGCTGTGCGTCGAGGTCTGCCCGGCGAAGGACCGCACGCAGCCCAAGCGCAAGGCCATCAACATGCGCCCGACCGCCGAGCACCGCGACCGTGAGCGCCTCGCGTTCGGGTTCTTCCGCACCATCCCCGACCTCCCCCGCACCGCGATCCCCGACCACCCCCGCACCCTCGCCCTGCTCCCCGCCACCTTCGAGTTCTCCGGGGCCTGCGCCGGCTGCGGCGAGACGCCCTACATCCGCCTGCTCACCCAGCTCTTCGGCGACCGGCTCGTCATCGCCAACGCCACCGGTTGCTCGTCCATCTATGGCGCCAACCTCCCCACCACCCCGTACACCACCGGTGCCGACGGGCGCGGCCCGGCCTGGAACAACTCGCTGTTCGAGGACAACGCCGAGTTCGGCCTCGGGCTCCGCCTCGGCCTCGATGCCGGGGAGCGCCGGGCGCGGGTGCTGCTCGCCGGCCTCGCCCCCTCGCTGCCCGCCGACCTCGTGGCCCAGCTCGCCGCGGCGCCCCCGGTCGACGACACCGCCCGCCTGCAGCGGCGCGCCGCCGTCGCCGAGCTCCGCGGCCACCTCGGCACCCTCGACGGGCCCGAGGCGCGTGCCCTGGCCGGTCTGGCCGATTCGCTCACCCCTCGGTCGGTGTGGGCGGTCGGCGGCGACGGGTGGGCCTACGACATCGGCTACGGCGGCCTCGACCACGTCCTGTCCTCGACCCACGACCTGAACGTGCTGGTCCTCGACACCGAGGTGTACTCCAACACCGGCGGCCAGCAGTCCAAGGCCACCCCCCTCGGCGCCATCGCCAAGTTCGCATCCGCCGGCAAGGAGACGCGCAAGAAGGACCTCGGCCTGCTGGCCATGAGCTACGGGCACGTCTACGTCGCCTCGATCGCCGTGCAGGCCCGCAGCCGCCACACCCTCAAGGTGCTCCAGGAGGCCGAGAGCTTCCCGGGACCGTCGTTGGTCATCGCCCACAGCCCGTGCATCGCCCACGGCTACGACCTCGTGCACTCCCCCACCCAGCAGGGCCGGGCCATCAAGAGCGGCGCGTGGCCCCTCTACCGCTACGACCCTCGCCGCACCGCCGCCGGCGAGCCGCCACTGGTCATCGACGCCGACCCCACCTCGCTGCCCATGCGCGACTACATGGAGCAGGAGGCCCGGTTCCGGATGGTCGAGCTGCGCGACCCCGAGCGGTTCACCCGGCTGGTGCGCGCCGCGGAGGACGCGGTGCACGAGCGCCACGCCCTCTACGAGCAGCTCGCCCGGGTCCGCTACCCCACCGACGCCGCCACCGGGGGCCCCGCCACCGACGGCGGCGAGGAGGTCCACGATGGCTGACCTGTCCACCACCTGGCTCGGGCTCGATCTGGCCAGCCCGTTCGTCGTCGGCGCGTCGCCCCTCGCCGACGACCTCGACGCGCTCGGCGAGCTGGTCGCCGCAGGGGCGGGCGCCGTCGTGCTCCGATCGGTGTTCGAGGAGCAGATCGTCGCCGAGCAGGTGGCGATCCACCGCTTCATCGACAGCCGCGTCGACCACGACGCCGAGGCCCGCTCCTTCCTCCCCGAGTCGGCCACCTTCCCCGTCGGCGCCGAGGCGGCCGTCGCCCACCTCGGGCGGGTGCGGGCCGCCGTCGACGTGCCCGTGGTCGCGTCGCTCAACGGCGTCACCCCCGGCGGGTGGACCGACATCGCCCAGCACCTCGCGGGGGCCGGCGCCGCGGCCGTGGAGCTCAACCTCTACGACCTCGCCACCGACCTCGACGAGACCAGCGCCGACCTCGAGGACCGCCAGCTCCAGGTGGTCGCCGCCGTGGCCGGCACCGTCGAGGTGCCGGTCACCGTCAAGCTGTCGCCCTTCTACAGCGCCCTCCCCGCGTTCGTGCGCCGGCTGGAACAGGCCGGCGCGGCCGGGGTCACCGTGTTCAACCGCTTCTACCAACCCGACATCGACCCCGACGAGCTCACCCTCGACCGCAAGCTCACCCTCTCCACCCCCGCCGAGCTGCCGCTGCGGCTCCACGCCCTCGCCCTCCTCCACGGCCGGGTCGACCTGTCCCTCGCCGCCACCGGTGGCATCCACCACGGCCGCGACGCCGCCAAGGCGATCCTCTGCGGCGCCGATGTCATCCAGGTCGTCGCCGCCCTGCTCCAGGGCGGCGCCCCGCGGCTGGTGGCGATGCGCGCCGAGCTGGCGGGCTGGGTCGACGACCTCGGCTACCCCCGCCTGCGCGACGCCTGCGGCGCCATGGCCTTCCACAACGTCGCCGACCCCCACGCCTTCGAGCGCACCAACTACGCCCGCCTCCTCGACGGCTGGCGCCCTCCCCGACCCGACCACCGACCCGGCTGACCTGCTCGGCCGCCCACCCACCGGGGTACGGTCCGCCGCCATGGGTGACGACGGGACGATGATCGCGATCTCGGCGGGGCGGACCGGCCTCGTGTGGGGGGTGGGCGACGACGGCCGTCTGCACCAGGTGGCGTTCGGCGCCGAGGTGGCGGACCGGCGGCCGGACCTCCCGATCGGGCTGCACCCCCTCGCCTACCCCACGTTCGGCGAGGAGCCGCTCCGCGACCCGGCGCTGCGGATCACCCACGCCGACGGGGTCCAGTCCACGCGCCTCCGGTACGTGCGCCACACCGAGGAGCCCGCCGCCGAAGGTGGGGGGACGGTGCACCGGGTCGAGCTCGTCGACCGGGTCGCTCCCCTGTCGGTCACGCTCACGGTCCGCACCTGGCCCGCGCACCACGTGCTCGAGCAGTGGGTGGCCGTGACCAACCGCAGCGAGGCGCCGATCACCGTCCACCGGGCCGCCGGGAGCGCTCCCGCCTTCGCCGGCGCCGCCCCCCACCTCACCCACTGGGGCGGTGGGTGGGCCGGCGAGTGGACCGAGACCACCGAACGGCTCTCCGCCGGCACCAAGACGGTGGCATCCGCCGGCGGCGTCCGGCCATCGCTCTACCGCCCGGCGATCGTGCTGCTCGCTCCCGCCGGCCCCGCGGAGGAGACCGTGGGATCGGTCGGCGCGTGCACGGTGGCGTGGGGCGGCGACGTCCGCTTCGACGCCGAGGTCTTCCTGCACGGTCACCTCAGGCTCATCGCCGGCCACCAGGACCGCGGTGCGGAGTGGGTGCTCGATCCGGACGAGACGTTCACCTCCCCCTCGGTGCTGTGGACCTGGTCGAACCACGGGATCGGCGCCACCAGCCGCGCCCTGCACGGGTTCGTCCGCGACCAGGCGGTGCGGGACGGGCACCGGGCGCGCGCCACGGTCGTCAACACCTGGGAGGCGGTCGGCTTCTCGCTCGATCCCGATGGGCTCGCCGACCAGGTCGACCGCGCGGCCGACCTCGGCGCCGAGCTGTTCCTCCTCGACGACGGCTGGTTCGGGACCACCCACCCCCGGAACGACGACACCACGTCGCTGGGCGACTGGGACGTCGACCGCCGCAAGCTCCCCGCCGGGCTCGGGCCCCTCGTGGCGCGGACCCTCGAACGGGGCATGCGGTTCGGGCTGTGGGTGGAGCCCGAGATGGTGAACCCGGTGTCCGACCTCTACCGCCGCCATCCCGAGTGGGTCATCGGCGAGCCGGGGCGGGATCGCCGCGAGGAGCGCCAGCAGCTCGTGCTCGACCTGTGCCGGCCCGACGTCGGCGCGTTCGTGGTGGACACCATCGACCGGATCCTGGCCGAGCACCCCGGCATCACCTACCTGAAGTGGGACGCCAACCGCGACGTGACCGAGCCCGGCTCCACCGCCCTGCCGGCCGACCGCCAGAGCCACCTGTCGCTGGACCGCGTCTCGGCCACCTGGGAGGTGATGGCCGAGGTGGCCCGTCGCCATCCCGACGTGGAGCTGATGCTGTGCGCCTCCGGCGGCGGTCGGGCCGATGTCGGCACCCTCCGCTGGTTCCACGAGCTGTGGACCTCCGACAACACCGATCCCGTGGATCGGGTCCGCATCCAGTGGGGCGCATCGCACCTGCTGCCGGCCTCGGTGCTCGCCGCCCACGTGACCCGCTGGGGCAACCGCCCGGTCGCGTTCGGGTGCGCGGTCGCCATGAGCGGCCGCTTCGGCTTCGATCTCGACCTGCGCCGACTGGACCCCGAGGAGTGGGCCACCTGCCGCCAGGCGGTCGTCGACCACCGCGCCATCCGCGACCTGGTCCAGCAGGGCGAGCTCCACCGCCTGGTCTCGCCGGTGGGCTCGGACCGGGCCGCCCTGGGCTACCTGGACCCGGTCTCGGGCCGCAGCGTCGTGTTCGCCTTCGTGCTCCCCGCAGACCCCGCCGCGGCCAGCGGTGCCACCAGCGCCACCGGTGCAGGCGCCGGGGGCGGGGCCACCCCCGTCGGGCCGATCGCCCTGCCCTGGCTCGACCCCTCCGGCCGCTACGACGTCGTCGACCGCACCCCAGGGGGCGCCGACCCGGTGCACCTCACCGACGCCACGCTGGCCTGGCCCATCGGCGACGGGCCCGCGGCGCGGGTGGTGGAGATCATCCCCCGCCCGTGAGCCGACGTCCGGCCGTCCCCGGTCGACGGACGACCGCCCGTGGTTGACTCCCCCCCATGAGCACCCCCGGCACCGACGCCCTGGCTCCCCTGGCCGATCGCTACACCCGACCCGACTGGGTCCGGCGCCTGAACGCCATGAGCGCCGCGGTCGGCGGGTCCGGCCGGATGGTGCCGCTGGTGGTCGACCACCTGTTGGAGCACACGGCGAGCTCGACCGGGATCGACGAGCCGGGCGACCTGGGCGACGGCGACTGGGAAGGGCGGCTGCGGCGCCTGGTCGACGGCATCAACGCCAGCTCGCTCCACACCGTCGGCCGGCTGCTCACCCGTGAGGAGCTGCTGCGGGGCCTGCGCACCCGGTTCCTGCTGGGCGACGCCCGCCGCCGCGACCCGTCGATCGCCGACGAGCGCATCGAGGCACCGATCGTCGTGACCGGGCCGGCCCGCTCGGGCACCACCATCTTGTTCGAGCTCCTCGGGCTCGACGAGCGGTTCCGCACACCGATCGCCACCGACGTGCTGCACCCGGTCGTGCCGGCCGGCACCTCCGCCGCCCGACGCACGGCCATGACCGAACCGGAACAGGAGCTCTGGGCCGACGTGCAGCCCGAGTTCGCCGCCATGCACGAGCTGCGCTCGGACCTCCCGGTCGAGTGCATCACCTTCTGCTCGCCGTCGTTCGCCGGCAACCACTGGACCATGGTCCTGAGCGAGTTCGGCGACTGGGCGCCCGACGCACCCGCCGACCTCGCCTTCCACCGGGCGCTGCTGCAGACCGTGCAGCACGGCGGGCCTCCCCGCCAGTGGCTGCTCAAGACGCCGGGCTACGTGTTCATGCTCGACGAGCTGTTCGCGGCCTACCCCGACGCGTCGGTGATCGTCAGCCACCGGGACCCGGCCAAGACCATGCCCTCGACGGTCAGCACCACGGCGATGGTCCAGTGGCTCCGCACCGACGACGTCCCCGTCGAGCCCCTCGCCCTGCTGATCGGCGCGGTGTTCACCGCGGCGCTGAACGCCCTGGCAACACGTCGCGACGATGGCTCGCTCCCCGGCACGTACGGCGACGTCCTCTTCGCCGACCTCATGGCCGACCCGGTCGCGAGCATCGAGGCGGCGTACGCCCAGATCGGCCGGGAGATGACCGCGGACCACCGGAGGGCCGTGCTCGACTACGTGGCGGCCAAGCCTCGCGGCAAGCACGGCACGCACCGCTACGCGGCCGCCGACTGGGGCTTCGACGCCGACACGGTGCGCGCCGACCTCTCGCCGTACCTCACCCGGTTCGGCGTCCCCCTCGAGCCCTGACCCGACCCGACCCGACCCGACCTGCGGTCAGCGCCGAAGGGAGTCGACCGGGACGACCTCGGCCCCCGGGGTGGCGATCGGGCCTTCGGGCAGCAGGAAGCGCCAGAACACCAGACCGAACGGGCGGCCCTCGGTGCTCAGCCAGTTCGCCACGCCCGGATCGCGGTGGGCCACCACCAGGCGGATGCTGCCGTCGGCTTCGGGAACGGTCTGCGCCCGGTTCAGGCTGACCTGGCCCCGGAGGTAGTCGAAGGTCTGCATCTGGCGGTTCCAGAGGCTCACGTTGGCGCACCGACACTCGGGCCAGCGAGCCGTCAGGACCAACGCCTCGTCGGGCCCGAGCAGGTAGGGCGCCAGGGAGTAGGCGGCGTCCGCCGCGGCGAGGGCGTGGGCGCCCGGGGGGACCGGGGCGGGGAACTCGTGGGGGACCCGCGACACGAACGGCGGCGGCTCACCCTCGCCCGGCCGGGGGATCAGGTCGACGGTGCGGCTCCGGACGTAGGTGGCCAGGCGTCGGATCCCCGCGGCCGTGGTCTCGTCGGTGGGCGCCGCCGGTCGGGAGGGCACGGCGTCGTGCCCGTCGATCAGGTCGATGACGAGGCCCAGGTCGGCCACCGGCGGCCGCCAGGGCGTGTCGGCCTCCTCCCAGTAGTGACGCACGGTGAGGCGGGCCGAGCCGTCCGGCAGCGGGAGCCAGGGCCCGCCACGCTCGGTCCCCCCGACGACCAGCTCGAACGAGCCGTCGTCGCCGGCCTCCAGGTCGGTGTCGTTCAGCACGCCGAGGGTGGCGGTCGGGAACGACCCGTCACCCGCCGCGGCCTCGACGGTGAAGGACACGTACACGGCGCCCGCCAGTTCGCCCCGGATCCGGTAGGTGCCGGACGGGTCGACGCGGGCGTCGTGGTAGCGGGCATCGGCGTTGTCGCCGAGGGCCTTGCGCCACGCGGTCACGATGGGCCGGAAGGTCGGGTGGGCCGGGTCCTCGTCGAACTGGGTCTCGAGCCCGGTGGCCAGGTGCTGGAGCGTGAGCGCCAACCCCTCGGCCACGTCCGTCGGGTCCGAGATCATCCACTCCTCCCCTGCGAAGCGGCGACCCACCTCGGCCAGGGTGTCGAGCAGGTGGGTGTACGCGGCGGCGCTCTCGCTCATGGCCGGCAGCGTTGCACAGGCCCGCCGCTCCTCGTCTCGAGGAACGCGTGAAGGGTGCGACAGGATCGGTCTCGGCGGCGTCAAGAACGCGTCAAGGCCCGACCGGAGGCGCGTCCACCGGCGTAGACCGCCGTCCATGGGCGATGTGATCTTCCTCTCGCTGGTCGTGGCGTTCTTCACGCTGGCTGCCGGCTTCGTGCGTGCCTGCGAACGCATCATCGGTCCCGACGAGCCGGTCGCCGGCCGGGCGGCCGACCCGACGCCCGCACCGGCGGTCGATCCCTCGGAGGTGCGGGCATGAGCGCGGAGAACCTCGTCGGGCTCGTCCTGGCGATCGCCATCGTCGCCTACCTCGTGGTGGCGCTGATCTTCCCGGAGCGGTTCTGATGAGCGCCTCGGCGTGGCTCCAGCTCCTGGCCCTGGTCGCCTCGATCGCGGTCGGCACCCGCCTCCTCGGGCCCTACCTGGCCGCGGTGTTCGGCGATGCCGAGCCCGTCGACGGCGACGACCCACCTCGGCGAGCGAAGGCGCCCGGCGATCGGTTCTTCGACCCGATCGAGCGGCTCGTCTACCGGCTCTGCGGCATCGACCCCGACCGGGAGCAGCGCTGGACGGGCTACGCCGGTTCGGTGCTGGCGTTCAGCCTGTCGTCGGTGCTGGGGCTCTACGCCCTCCTGCGCCTCCAGGCGGTCCTGCCGTTCAACCCCACCGACGCCCCGAGCGTGCCGGCTCCCCTGGCGTTCAACACCGCGGTCAGCTTCGTGACCAACACCAACTGGCAGAACTACGGCGGCGAGCAGGCCATGAGCCACCTCACCCAGATGATCGGCCTGGCCGTGCAGAACTTCCTGTCGCCGATCGTCGGCCTGTGCGTGGCGATGGTGCTGGTCCGGAGCCTGGCCCGTCGCCGGATCGCCCTCGTCGGCAACTTCTGGGTCGACCTGGTGCGCGGCACCCTGCGCATCTTCCTCCCGCTGGCGTTCCTCGTGGCCCTGGTCCTGGTCAGCCAGGGCGTCATCCAGAACCTCCACGGCTTCCGCCACGTGTCCACGGTGAGCGGCGCCACCCAGTCGATCCCCGGTGGCCCGGTGGCGAGCCAGGAGGCGATCAAGGAGCTCGGGCAGAACGGCGGGGGCTTCTTCAACGCCAACTCGATGCACCCGTTCGAGAACCCGAGCGGGCTCACCAACTTCCTGCAGATCTTCACGATCCTGCTCATCCCGTTCGCGCTGACGTATGCCTACGGCCGCCTGGTCCGGGACCAGAAGCAGGGATGGGTGGTGTTCGCCGCCATGTTCCTGCTGTGGGGCGCGAGCGTCGCCGTCATCACCGGCATGGAGGTCGGCGGCAACCCCGAGCTGACGGCGAGAGGGGCGGACCAGGTGGCCTCCCCGACCCAGTCGGGCGGCAACCTCGAGGGCAAGGAGCTGCGGTTCGGTGCCGCCGGGTGCGGCGTGTTCGCGGCCAGCACCACCGGCACCTCGACGGGCGCGGTCAACTGCGCCCACGACTCGCTGACGCCCCTGGGCGGTGGGATGGCGCTCACCAACATGATGTTGGGGGAGGTGAGCCCCGGCGGCACCGGCTCGGGCCTCTACGGGATGCTCGTGTTCGCCCTGCTCTCGGTCTTCATCGCCGGGCTCATGGTCGGGCGGACCCCGGAGTACCTGGGCAAGAAGATCCAGGCCGCCGAGATGAAGCTGGTGGTGCTCTCCATCGTCGTGGTGCCGTTCGCGATCCTCGGCCTCACGGCGGTGTCGGTGCTGATGGACACCTCGAAGGCGTCGATCCTCAACACCGGTCCCCATGGCCTGACCGAGGTGACCTACGCGTTCACCTCGGCGGCCAACAACAACGGATCGGCGTTCGGCGGCCTCACCGGCGACACCGATTGGTACAACACGATGCTCGGCCTGGCGATGCTGGTGGGCCGGTTCTTCCTCATGGTCCCCGTGCTGGCCATCGCCGGGTCGCTCGTGCGCAAGCAACGGGTCCCCGCCACCTCCGGCACCTTCCCCACCGGCACCCCGCTCTTCGCCGTGCTCCTGACCGGCGTGGTCGTGATCGTCGTCGGGCTCACCTACTTCCCGCTCCTCTCGCTCGGCCCCCTCGTCGAGCAGCTGGGCCTCTGAAGGGACCACCCATGGACACCGTGATCGAACCCCGGACGGCCCCGGAGCCCGAGACCGTCGACGAGGCCCCCCGCCGAGCCCCCCTGTTCGAGCCGGCGATCGTCCGCCGAGCGGTGGGCGACGCCTTCGGAAAGCTCGATCCCCGCCAGATGGCCCGCAACCCGGTGATGTTCATCGTGGAGATCGGCTCGCTGCTCACGACGCTCCTCTTCCTGCGGGACCTCCCCGATGACGGCGCGCCCCACCTGTTCACCGGCCTGGTCAGCGCCTGGCTCTGGTTCACCGTGCTGTTCGCCAACTTCGCCGAAGCGGTGGCCGAGGGGCGGGGCAAGGCCCAGGCCGACACCCTGCGCAAGACCCGGTCGGAGACCCTGGCGCGGGTGCGGCTGGCCGATGGCTCGCTCGAGGAGCGGCCGTCGCCCGAGCTGCGGCCCGGCGACCGGTGCGTGGTGCGGCCCGGTGAGACGATCCCCGGTGACGGCGAGGTCGTCGAGGGCATCGCCAGCGTCGACGAGTCGGCCATCACCGGCGAGTCGGCCCCGGTCATCCGGGAGTCCGGCGGCGACCGCAGCGCCGTCACCGGCGGCACCCGGGTGCTGTCCGACGAGATCGTGGTGCGCATCACCCAGGAGCCGGGCGCCGGGTTCATCGACCGCATGATCGCCCTGGTCGAGGGGGCCGAGCGGCAGAAGACGCCGAACGAGATCGCCCTGAACATCTTGCTGTGCGGCCTGACGATCGTGTTCGTCCTGGCCGTCGTCACCCTGCAGCCGTTCGCCATCCACTCCGGCGCCGAGCAACCCATCGTGATCCTGGTCGCGCTGCTGGTCTGTCTGATCCCCACGACGATCGGGGGCCTGCTCTCGGCCATCGGCATCGCCGGCATGGACCGGATGGTGCAGCGAAACGTGCTCGCCATGTCGGGCCGCGCCGTCGAGGCCGCCGGCGACGTGTCGACGCTGCTGCTCGACAAGACCGGCACGATCACCTACGGCAACCGCATGGCGGCCGAGTTCGCCCCGGTCGACGGCGTCACCGACGCCGAGCTCGCCGAGGCGGTGCTCCTCTCCAGCCTCGCCGACGAGACGCCCGAAGGGAGGTCGATCGTGGCCCTGGCGGTCGAGCGGTTCGGCCTCGACGCCGACCGCGAGCTCGACGCCGCCGAGCTCATCGCGTTCACCGCCCAGACCCGCATGTCGGGGGTCGACTTCACGGACGACGACGGCCGACGGCGCGAGGTCCGCAAGGGCGCCACCGACTCGCTCATCCGCTGGGTGGACGAGCAGGGGGGCGACACCCCGCCGAGCCTCCAACCGATCGTCGAGGAGATCGCCACCACCGGTGGCACCCCGCTGGCCGTGGCCGACGGGGCCCGCGTCCTCGGCGTGATCCACCTCAAGGACACGGTCAAGCAGGGGATGGTCGAGCGCTTCGCCGAGCTGCGGGCCATGGGCATCCGCACCGTGATGATCACCGGTGACAACCCGCTGACCGCCGCGGCCATCGCGGCGGAGGCCGGCGTCGACGACTTCCTGGCCGAGGCCACCCCCGAGGACAAGATGGCCCGCATCCGCGCCGAGCAGGCCGGCGGGAACCTGGTGGCCATGACCGGCGACGGCACCAACGACGCCCCCGCCCTGGCGCTGGCCGACGTGGGGGTGGCCATGAACACCGGCACCCAGGCCGCCAAGGAGGCCGGGAACATGGTCGACCTCGACAGCGACCCCACCAAGCTCATCGAGGTGGTGGCCATCGGCAAGCAGCTGCTCATCACCCGCGGCGCCCTCACCACGTTCTCCATCGCCAACGACGTCGCCAAGTACTTCGCCATCATCCCGGCGATGTTCGTCGCCCAACTGCCTGCGCTCGACAGCCTCAACGTCATGCGCCTGGGCTCGGCCAACTCGGCGATCCTCTCGGCGGTCGTCTTCAACGCGCTGATCATCGTCGTCCTGATCCCGCTCGCGCTGCGGGGCGTGCGCTTCCGAGCGGACAGCGCGGCCGCCATCCTGCGGCGGAACCTGCTCATCTACGGGCTCGGTGGGCTCGTGACGCCCTTCGTGGGCATCAAGCTCCTTGATCTCCTCATCTCGGCGCTGGGGGTGCGGTGATGCGACGACAGCTCCTTCCGGCCGTCCGGATGCTCGCGATCCTCACGGTCGCGCTGGGGCTGGCCTACCCCCTCGGAATGACCGCGTTCGCGCAGCTCGCATTCCCACGGCAGGCCGACGGGTCCCTCGTGACGCGCCATGGCGTGGTGATGGGCTCGGCCCTGGTCGGGCAGTCCTTCACCGAATCCCAGTACTTTCACCCGCGCCCGTCGGCGGCGGGTGCCCTCGCCTTCGGCGCCCCGGTCGAGGCCCACGACCTGTCCGAGGCCATCAGCGGCCCGTCGAACGAGGGCCCCACCAACCCGGACCTCCTGGCGGCGATCTCGGCCCGTGCCCGTGCCTACCGGGTGGAGAACGGCCTGGCCGAGCGGGTGCAAGTGCCGATCGACGCGGTCACGGCGTCGGCCTCGGGGGTTGACCCCCACATCAGCGTCGCCAACGCGCGGCTCCAGGCGCCGCGGGTGGCCAGGGAGCGGGGCATCCCGGTCCAGGACGTGCTGGCGCTGGTCGGGGCCCACACGACCGGCCGGGCCCTCGGGTTCCTCGGCGAACCGGGGGTGAAC
>JBBRFU010000002.1:0-65810 GCA_038241315.1 Acidimicrobiales bacterium
GAGGGTGTTGATGCCGACGGTGCCGGCCCGCAGCAGCTTGGCGACGGCCATGGCCCGGCCGCTGTCGCCGGAGAAGACGTAGTCGTAGAGGCCGTAGGGGCTGTCGTTGGCGATGGCGATCGCCTCGTCCTCGGTGTCGAACGGGATCACCGTGATGACCGGGCCGAAGGCCTCCTCGCGGGCGACGGTCATCTGGTTGGTGGCGTCGACCACGAGGGTGGGGGCCACGTAGAAGCCGGTGTCGAGCTCGGGGCGCTTGCCGCCGACGGCGAGGGTGGCGCCCTCGTCGGTGGCGGTGCGGACCAGGGCCTCCACCCGGTCGCGGTGGGCCCCGGTGATGACCGGGCCGATCACGGTGTCGCGCTCGAGGGGGTCGCCCACCTTGAGGTGCGGGGCCATGGCGGCGAGCTTGCCCACCACCTCGTCGTAGACGCCCCGCTGCACGACGATGCGGGTCGGCGAGGTGCAGATCTGGCCGGAGTGGAACGTCCACGTGCTGCTGACGTTGGCGACCACGTTCTTCAGGTCGGCGTCGTCGAACACGATCGCTGCACCCTTGCCGCCCAGCTCGAGCAGCAGGCGCTTCATCTGGCGACCGGCCACCTCGGCGATGCGACAGCCGACGCCGGTGGAGCCGGTGAACGAGATCATGTCCACGTGGGGCGAGGTGGTGATGGCCTCGGCCGCCTCCACCGTGCTGGCCGACACCACGTTGACGACGCCGGGCGGGAACCCGGCCTCTTCGAACAGCTCGCCCATCCGGATCACCGCGAGCGGGTCCTGCACCGGCGGCTTGACCACCACGGTGTTGCCCATGGCGAGGGCGGGGGCCACCTTGCCGGCCATGTTGGTGACCGGGAAGTTGTAGGCCGCCAGCGCAGCCACCACGCCCACCGGCGCCCGGTGCTGCACGCCGCCGACGATGCCACCGGGGGCCAGCGCCGTGGTGGGCATGACCGCCGGGGGCAGGGCGACGAGGTCGGACTCGGGCCGCGCGTACCGGCGGAAGCGGGCCGACACCTGCGGCACCTGCATGGACTTGGCGACCCGCATGGTG
This sequence comes from Acidimicrobiales bacterium, assembly GCA_038241315.1. Taxonomy (GTDB): domain Bacteria; phylum Actinomycetota; class Acidimicrobiia; order Acidimicrobiales; family Iamiaceae; genus Aquihabitans. Next base: position 1,058 of record JBBRFU010000002.1, read on the forward strand.
GCACCGGTCTCGGCCTGCACCAGCGGGACCAGCTCGTCGCGGTGGGCGTCCCACACGTCGGCGAAGCGGTCGAGCAGGGCGCAGCGCTCGTCCATCGGGGTGCGCTGCCACCCGTCGAAGGCCTCCCGGGCCGCGGCGCAGGCCGCCTCGGCCTGGGCCACCGAGGCGTCGGGGGCGGACCCCACCACCTGCTCGGTGGCCGGGTTCACCACGTCGTAGGTGCCGGCGGCGGCCACCCGCTCCCCGCCGATGAGGAGCCGGTACTGGTGTTGGTCGGTCACGAGAGGAGGATCACCTGTTCTGGTTCGGGGGTGGCCGGCCGGCCACCCCGGTCGGAGCGCTGGAGGGGCCCGGCGGATCGGGCCGGCACCTGCGGCCTACGGCTCGAAGTCGAGCTGGAACAGATCGATGGCGTTGCCCCGCACGAGCTTGTGGACCACGTCGGTCGGGAGGTTGGCCATCAGCTTGGCGCCGACGGCCTTCGACTCGGGCCAGGTGGAGTCCGAGTGCGGGTAGTCGGTCTCGAAGCAGATGTTGTCGACGCCGCACTTCTCGATGTTCTCGAGGCCGTACACGTCGTCGAAGAAGCAGCCGTAGATCTGCCGGTAGTAGTAGGTGCTCGGCGGCTCCGAGACGGCGTCGGACACGCCGCCCCAGCCCCGGTTCTCCAGCCACACGTTGTCGGCCCGCTCGAGGATGTAGGGGATCCAGCCGATCTGGCCCTCGCTGTAGGCCAGCTTGAGGGTGGGCAGCTTGGCCAGCCAGCCCGAGAACAACCAGTCGGCCATCGACGCCATGGCGTTGCCGAAGGTCAGCGTGGAGCCCACCGCGGCTGGCGCGTCGGCCGAGGTCGACGGCATCTTCGACGACGAGCCGATGTGCATGTTGATGACCGTGCCGGTCTCGGCGCAGGCCCGGAAGAAGGGCTCCCAGTAGTCGGTGTGGATGCTCGGGAGGCCCAGGTAGGGCGGGATCTCGCTGAAGCAGACGGCGCGGACGCCGCGCTCGGCGTTGCGGTGCACCTCGGCGGCGGCCAGGTCGGCGTCCCAGAGGTGGGTGATCGTGAGCGGGATGAGGCGGCCGCCGGCGTCACCGCACCACTCCTCCACCATCCAGTCGTTGTAGGCCTTGACGCACAGGTCGGCCAGCACCTTGTCCTGGGCCTCCATGAACACCTGCCCGCAGAAGCGGGGGAACGACGGGAAGCACATCTGGGCCTCGGTCCAGTTGGCGTCCATGTCGGCGAGGCGCGCGGCGGGGTCCCAGCAGCCCTTGCGCATCTCCTCGTAGGTGATGCCGGTGACCTTGACCTCGTCCCGGTCGAAGCCGGCCGCGGCCGAGAGGCGGGTCTGGGGCGTGCGCTTGTCCTCGTAGAGCCACCAGTCGCACAGCTCGCCCTCGTCGTCGGGCTCGTAGCTGAAGACGCCGCCGACGAACGTCATGGTCCCGCGCTCCTGGATGGTGCGGGGCCCGACGTCGTGGTACTTGGCCGGGAGGCGGTCCAGCCAGACCCGGCCGTGCTCGATCACGTGGTCGTCGACCGAGATGATCTTCGGGAAGTCTGCTTCCACGGTGTCGTCCATGCTCACCATCCTATTGGTCAATCTGACGGTCCGTCAGATTACTGCGATCCCCTCAGCCGTAGCCGGGGGGAGTGAGGTTTCGAGCGGAGCGAGCCCGGAGGGTGTGGGGGGCGGAGCTTGCGGAGCCCCCCACGACCTGCGAGGTGCGACGCAGTCGTGCCGAGCAGCAAAGGCGCACGGCGTCAGCCGTTCCCCAGCGCTCGAGGAGGGGAGGGAGCGAAGCGACCTCCCTGACGAGAAAGCCGTTCACCAGAGCTCGTCGGTGTAGGTGTCGGTGCCGGGGACGGTGGCGCGGAAGGGCGCCACCAGGACCAGCTCCCCCAGCCCGGCGTCGCGGAAGCGCTCGCCCAGGCCGGCGAAGGTGTCCCCCCACGTGGCGGGCAGGTCGTCGTCGACGAACCACAGCTGGCAGAAGCGGTTCTCGGCCGAGTCGGCCTGCACGCCGGCGGCCGCGTCGCTGGGCAGCGGGATGGCGGTCAGCTCGGCGCCAACCACCCCGAGCAGGGGCTCGGCCCGGAACCAGGCGTCGACGTCGTCGAGCGAGGTGCCTGCCGACGGCTCGCCGATCACCACCACCACATACGGCGAGCGGTGGTCCAGGGCCAGCTCGACGGGCACGCCGTCGGGCTCCTCGAACTCGGTGCGGAACTTGTACATCAGGGTGTGGACGTGGTCGCGCTCGGCGAACATGCGGTCGTGCTCGTGGAGCCACTGCACCTGGGCGCTCCCCCACTGCATCCACTGGCCGAAGCCGCCGGCGAGGACCCAGTAGAGGGCCAGGTAGGAGCCGCTCGTGGGGTCGGGGATCACCGGCGAGTCCGCCGGGTACCGCAGCGCCTTGAGGTCCTTGGTGGCCACGAAGCGGGCCCCGCTGAGGTTCCACGCCCCGATCATGCAGCCGGCGTAGAAGTGATCGCGCTCGTACCACCGGTTGTAGGCCACCTCGTGGCCTCGGTGGGGCTCCACGATGGTCACCAGGGCGCCGCCCAGGCGCACCGGGCGCTCCGCCGTCTTGCCGCTGCCGAGATCCTGCACGTGGTCCCCTGTCGGTGCTCGAACGAGTCCTGCCGCTCCCTGAATGAGAACGCGTTCTAGTTTGCCACGTCGCCGCCCGCCACGCACCCGGCCGGTACCCTGCGGCGATGGGTTGGAACCTCGCACTCGTGCACGCCACGGGGCCGGCCGCCTCGGTGGAGGGCTTCGCGCTCACCAACGGCTACCGGCCCGACCCCGGCGGCCACCTGGTGCCGTTCGAGTCCTTCCTCTTCGGCGGCACCGAGGCCGATGGCGACTGGGCCCGCCCGCCCCTGGCCATCGCCGACGTCAGCGCCGGCACGCTCATCGCCGGCCACCTCATCTTGAGCCACGACTGGGCCGCCGACCTCTCGAGGCGGCGGGGCACCGCCACCTGGGCGGTCTGGCAGAGCACCAGCACCACCTACGGCGTCGCCCACTACCGCGACGGCGTGCTGGTGCGCGAGCTCCAGCGGAGCGAGCACGAGACGCTCCACGAGGTCGGCGACCCCCTTCCCGAGGAGGCGGACCTGCGCTGGAGCCGCCCCGACGCCGACCCCGACGACGAGGACGACCTCTTCACCCTCGTCCAGCGCCTCACCGACCTGCCCGACAGCTCCCGCTGGCTCGACGGGCCGGCCACGATCTACCGGCCCGTGCCCATCACCGAGCTCGAGCCGCCCCGGAAGCGCCGGCTCTTCGGCCGCTGAGCCCCGGCCGCCGCGCCCCCGGCGCTCGCGGTCAGGTCCCGGCCTCGGCCGCCGACGCCGCCGCCGCCTCGATGGTCGCCGCCGTGGCCAACAGCCGGGGCTCGTGGTGGTCCGGGGCCACCAGCTGGATCCCCGCCGGGAGCAGGCCGCCGGAGGGCACGGGGAGGGCGATGGCGGGGTGCCCCGACAAGCTCACCGCCGGGGCCGCCACGTTGGGCGCCACCGCCTGCTGACCGAGGCGCGCCGGGTACTCGACCATGGCGGGCAGGGCCAGCACCCCGACCGTGCCGAGGACGTCGGCCAGCTCGGCGCGCCACGCCTCCCGGTGCGCCCGGGCCTCGCCCAGCTCGGCCGGCCCGATGGCCTGGGCGAAGGTGAAGCGCTCGACCACGTCGGCGCCCAGCTCGTGGGCGTGGTTGCGCCAGAGGTGGTCGTTGACCAGGAGCGCCTCGCCGAAGAGGACGGTGATGGCGGCCTCGTGGGCCGCCTCCCAGCCGGGCAGCGCCACCTCGTCCACCAGGAACCCGGCGGCGACCAGCGCCGAGTCGATGGCCGCGTCGATGGTGGGATCGGTGCCGGGCAGGCGGACGCGGCCGATGGTGGGCGAGGCGGTCAGGTCGCCGTCGGTGAGGCGGCCGTCGAGCAGGGTGGCGCCGCCGGCCAGCTCCGCCACCGTCCGGGCCAGCACCCCGACGGTGTCGAGCGACGGGGCGAGGGGCCGCACCCCGGCCACCGGCACCACCCCCCACGTCGGCTTGAGGCCGGCGATGCCGCAGCAGCAGGCGGGCGTGCGGATCGATCCGGTGGTGTCGGTGCCGATCCCGACGTCGGCCGCCCCGGTGGCGACCGCCACCGCCGCACCGCTCGACGAGCCGCCCGGCACCCGGCGGGGGTCGAGCGGGTTCACCGGGGTGCCGTAGTGCGGGTTCACCCCGGACGAGCCGAAGCACAGCTCGTGGAGGTTGGCCTTGCCCACGATCCGGGCCCCGGCGGCCCGGATCCCCGCCAGGCAGGCGGCGTCGGCATCGGCCGGTCGCGCCGTGGCGGCCACGGCCGGCGAGCCGGCCGTGGTGGTGACGCCCCGCACGTCGATGCAGTCCTTCACCGCCACCCGGACGCCGTCGGGCCGGGCCTGCGGGTCGGCGTCGGGATCGAGCCGGGTGATCCACGTGGCGTCGTCGGTGGGGGGGACCGGCTCCTCGGGCATCCGCCGACCGTACCGGCAGCGGTCGCTCAGCGACCCTGCCAGACGGGCGATCGCTTCTCGAGGAACGCGGCGATGCCCTCGCCGGCATCGGCGGTCGCCAGGTTCCGGGCCATCACCTGCGACGTGTAGCCGTAGGCGTCGACGAGCGAGAGGTCCCGCTGGCGCCAGAAGGCCTCCTTGCCGATCGCCACGGTGAGCGGCGACTTGGCGGCGATCCGCGCCGCCAGGGCGGCGGTGGCGACCTCGAGCTCCTCGTCGGGCACGACGCGGTTCACGAGGCCGATGCGGGCGGCCTCGGTGGCGTCGACCAGGTCACCGGTGAGCAGCAGCTCCATGGCGTGCTTGGGGGCCACGGACCGGGTGACGGCCACCATCGGCGTGGAGCAGAAGAGGCCGATGTCGACGCCGGGCGTGGCGAAGCGGGCCGAGGCCCCGGCCACGGCCAGGTCGCAGGTGGCCACCAGCTGGCAGCCCGCCGCGGTGGCCACCCCGCCGACCCGGGTGATGACGGGCTGGCGGAGCCGGGTGATCTGCACCATCACGTCGGAGCACTGGGCGAAGAGCCGCTCGTGGAAGCCGGGATCGGGGTGGTCCCGGATCTCCCGCAGGTCGTGGCCGGCGCAGAAGGCGGGCGGCGCACCGGTCAGCACGACGGCGTGGACCGTGGGGTCGGCCTCCACCGCGGTGAGCTGCTCGGCCAAGGCCGACAACATGGCGACCGACAGGGCGTTGCGGCTCCGGGGGCGGTCGAGGGTGAGCGTGGCGACGTGGCCCTCGTTCCGGCGCCGCACCAGCGGACCCTCCGGCTCCCCGTGACGCTCGGTCGCACCCATGCCCCGACGGTACCCACTCCCCCACGCGCCCGCCCCGGCACGTCCGTGGAGGTTGGCACACATCGGTGATGACCTTCGGGCGGGTTCCGCCCACGATGGCGACGAGGCCCGGCCGCGCGGGCGGCTCGGTCGCCACCAGGGGGGAACGACCATGCTGACCATCGGTGAACGGGTCCGGCGCGCGCCGGTCCTCGTCGTCCGCACGGTGGCCGCCGCAGCCGCGCCGCACCGAGGCGGGCGACGACGGCCACCGGAGCTGGTCGCCCCACGGGACCCGCATCGTGCCTTCCTCCAGACGGGACGGCGCCCCCCGATCCGTCAACCGCGCCGGCGGAGGCGCACCCCGAGCGCGAGGTGAGCGGGCCGGCGCCGCCGCCCTCGGTCAGCCGGTCGGGCCGGCCCAGTGGTGCGACAGGTCGCCGACGAGGTCGACGGTGAAGTGGCGGCGGGCGAAGTACCACCCGCCGGCGTGGGTGGGGGCGTCGGAGCCCGCGCCGTCGGCGCCACCCTCGGCCGCAGCCGCGCCGGGGCCCTCGGGGTCGTGGCGGAAGACGTCGACGTAGCGGCCGGTGATCAGCGGCTGGAGGGGGAAGCCCTCGGCCGCCTGCAGGACGAGGTACGAGGAGCGCACGGTGATCGAGCCGTCTTCGGCCGGCTCGGCGAGGACGATGTCGGCGACGAGGTGCTTGGTGCGGGGGCTGCCGTCGTGGAGCAGGGCGCCCCGCCGGTAGAAGGCCGCGATCGCGTCGGCACCGTGGACGAAGCCCGGCGCGTCCGGGTCACCCGCGGCCAGCTCGCCGCGGGCGAACAGCCGGCCGACGCCCTCGTGGTCGCCGGCGTCGATGCGCTCGCAGTAGGTGCCGAGCAGGTTCCGCAGGTGGTCGCCGACGGTCAGGACCGACATCACCCGAAGCCCGACTCGGAGATCGCCCGGAGGAGCGCGTCGGACTGGAGGCTGGGGAGGAGGGAGCCGCCGTCGACCACGATCGTCTGGCCGGTGACGTAGGAGGCGGCGTCGCTGGCGAGGAAGGCGATGACCTCGGCCACCTCGTCGGCGGTGCCGATCCGGCCCGCCGGCGTGCCGGACTCGGCGGCGGCCCGCCAGGCGTCGTTGCCCACCACCACCTCGGTGAGCGGGGTGTGGATCATCCCGGGCGCCACCGCGTTCACCCGCACGGCCGGCCCCAGCTCGAGCGCCGCGCTCTGGGTGAGGGCCAGCACCCCGGCCTTGGCCGCCGAGTAGGGCCCCTCGCCCCGGGTGGGGCGGATGCCGGTGAGCGAGGCGTTGTTGACGATCGACCCGCGCCCCGCCGCCACCAGGATCGGCCCGGCGGCCCGGATGCCGTGGAAGGTGCCGGTGAGGTTGACCCCGATGAAGAGCGCCCACTCCTTGTCGGTGTAGTCGAGCAGCGGCTTGGCGGTGCCGACGCCGGCGTTGTTCACCAGGTCGGTCAGGCCGCCCATGGCTTCCGCGGCGTCGCGGATCGCGGCGGTCATGGCGTCGCCGTCGCGGACGTCGACGGTGACGGCACGCCCGCCGACCGCGTCGGCCACCCGCGCCGCCGCGGCCCCGTCCCGATCGAGCACCGTCACCGCCGCCCCCTCCCGTGCCAGCAGCCGGCAGGTCGCCTCGCCGATCCCCGAGCCGCCCCCGGTCACGACGGCCTGCCGTCCGGTGAAGCGGTCGGTCACGGCTCGATGTCCGCCGCGGTGCCCGAGGTGGGCTCGATGATGACCACCTCGTCGTCGGTGAAGACCACCTTGATGCTGCTCGGGTCGAGGAAGTTGGCCTCGTCGGCGCGCATGGCCTCGCCGGCCTCGCCGCCGAGCATGGCGAGGAAGTCGTCCCAGCTGGCGAACTCCTGCACGGCCACGCCGTCCCACCCCGAGCGGTCCTCGGCGGCCGACGGGTGCTGCACGTAGCTGATCGTGCGGTCCCCCAGGCCCGGGGTGTCCCGGATCAGCGGACCGTGGTGGTGGTGCCAGTACCGGAGGAAGTCGTCTCGCGACATCCCCTCCTTGCGCTTGACGAAGGCGAAGAGCTTCACGGGGTGGTCCTCCTGGTCAACCGGGGAGTGGGTCGGTGCTCTGGATGCCGGCGTCGACCACGTGCTCGGTCCAGGTGGTGCCGTCGTAGTAGCGCTGCTCGTGGCGTCCGGCGGGGTCGGGGTGCCAGCCACCGGGCGCGGCGGCCGGCGCCGCCGCGTACGCCGCAGCCGGGGCGCCCCCGCCGACAGCCCACGGCGCCGCACCCGCCGTCGCGGCACCCATGGGGACGGGCCCGCTGACCGAGATGGCGCCCCGCATGAACACGATCCAGGGGGCACGCCACCACACCTGCACGGCCCCGCCGGCCGGCACGTCGACGACCACGCCGTTGCGGCCCATGTTGGTGAGGAAGAGGTACGGCAGCCACACCTCGACCTGGTAGCGGCCCGGCGGCACGGGGATCGGGTTGACGCCCCAGCGGACCGGGAACGGCTGGCCGCCGTTGATGGACGCCTGCGGCTTGAACAGCACGAGGAGGAAGGCGAGGAAGAAGTACGACGTCTTGACCTCGAGGACGGCCTCGGGCTGCTGGGGGTTGCTCATGGCGCCAGTCTCCCCGCTGGGCGCAGCCGCCCCGGACACGCGCCCTCACCCGTTGAACCAGTGCCCGGCGTTCACGCCGATCATCTGGCCCGTGACCGGGGTGGCCAGCGCCGAGGCGAAGTAGACCGCGGTGCCGGCGATCTCCTCGCTGTGGGGGAGGTACCCGAGGCACGTCTCCGAGGCCACCTCGTCGTACACCTCCTGGAAGGTGATCCCCCGCTTCTCCGCCAGGTGGTTGAAGTACCACTCGACGGAATCGCCGTAGATGTAGCCGGGGTGGATGGCGTTGACCCGGATCCCCTGGGCACCGAGCTCCAGGGCGAGGGTCTTGGTGACCGACGCCAGCGCCCCCTTGGAGGCCACGTAGGCCCCCCACCGCGGTTGGATCCGCTGGACCGACATCGAGTTGATCATGATGACCCGCCCGTCGCCGCGAGCCGCCATGTGGGGCACCACCGCCCGCGTCATGGCCAGCGAGCCCCACAGGTTGACGTCCATGGTGCGGCGCCACCGCTCCAGGTCGGCGTCCATGAAGCGGGCGTTGTCGCCGCCGTCGTAGGCGTTGTTGACCAGGATGTCGATGCCGCCCAGCTCGGCCGCCACCCGGTCGGCCATCGCCGTGCAGGCCGCCTCGTCGACGATGTCGCACACCACGGGCAGGGCCCGGCGCCCGAGGGCCTCGACCTCGGCGGCCAGCTCCTCGAGTCGGGCCAGGGTGCGGCCGCCGAGCGCCACGTCGGCGCCCTCGCGGGCGTAGGCCAGCGAGATGTCGCGGCCCATCCCTGGTCCGATGCCGGACACGATCGCGACCTTGCCTTCGAGCAACACGGGAGACCTCCAGGGAGCGGGCGGGTGGCGACGGTCAGGCGTCGAGGGTGAGCTGGGGGAGGACCTCGGCGCCGAAGCGACCGATCTGGTCGACGAGCTCGGCGGCCGAGCGCGACCGGAGCCGGATCTGGACCTGACCGACGCCGAGGCCGCCGAACTTGCGGAGGACGTGGGCCAACTTGTCGGCGCTGCCGGTGAGCGCCGGGCCGCCCAGGTCCCAGTCGGGGTCGCCGACGTAGGTGGGGCCGATCAGCGCGCCGATGTCGAACGGGTCGTGGCGCCCGGCGGCGTGGCGCAGCTCGGCGATGCGGGCCACGTGCTCGGCGGTGACGGGCCCCTGTGGCAGCCAGCCGTCGCCCCGCTCGGCCGCTCGGCGGATGGCCGCCTTCGAGGAGCCGCCCACCCAGATCGGCGGGCCGTCCTCCTGGATCGGCCGGGGGTGCTGGCCGAGGTCGGCGGCGGGCCAGCGGGGGCCGGGGAGCGTCGGGTAGTCCTCGGCGAAGGCGGCGCGCAGGGCGTCGATCGCCTCGTCGAGCAGCGCGCCCCGCTCGGCGAAGGGCACCCCGAGCACCGCGAACTCCTCCTCGACGTGCCCGGCGCCGACGCCGAGAATGACCCGGCCGCCCGACACCACGTCGAGGGTGGCGAAGGCCTTCGCCACCTGCAGGGGGTGCCGGTAGGCCGGCACGTAGACGTGGCTCAGCAGGCGGACGTCGGTGGTGATGCCGGCGAGCCAGCCGAGCGTGGCCACCGTGTCCCACCACTCAGTGCCCATGGCGGGCGCCCGCTCGGCGGGGATGGCCACGTGGTCGCAGACCGCCACGTAGGCGAAGCCCGCGGCGTCGGCGGCGCGGGCGACGGCCGCCAGCTCGTCGGCGCCGGCGTGGACCTCCCACGGCTCGCGGTAGATCGACGATTGCGACTGGATCGGAAGCTGCATCCCGATCGCCAGCCGCCCGTGCGGCAGGACGGTCCCCATGCGGACACTCTGACAGATCGAACGAGAACGTGTTCTACTCCTGCCCGGAGGTGGTGCTCAGCTGAAGGTGTCGCAGCGGCTGGCGTCGCCGGATTCGTACCCGGCGGTGAACCACCGCTGCCGGTCGGCGGCGCTGCCGTGGGTGAACGACTCCTGGTCGACGCCCCCCTGGGTCCGCTCCTGGATGCTGTCGTCGCCCACCGCCGAGGCGGCGCCCAGCGCCTCCTCCAGGTCACCGGCCGAGAGCAGGCCGCCCTCGAAGGCCGAGTGGCCCCAGACGCCCGCGAAGCAGTCGGCCTGGAGCTCCAGCTTCACCGAGTAGGCGTTGGCGTCGGCCTCGGAGGCTCCCTCGGATCGGCGGCGCACCTCCTCGTTGATGCCCAACACGTTCTGGACGTGGTGGCCGTACTCGTGGGCGATCACGTAGGCCATGGCGAAGTCGCCCTCGAAGCCCAGCTGCTGCTCGAGCTTCGAGTAGAAGCCGAAGTCGAGGTAGATCTTGTCGTCACCCGGGCAGTAGAAGGGCCCGGCCTCGGGGGAGCCGACGCCACACCCCCCGGTGTTGGTGGGGGCATCGAAGATGACCATCCCGGCCTCCCGGAAGTCGTCGCCCGAGGCGGCGAACTGCTCGCGCCAGTGGTCGTCGAGGAGGTTCTTCACCTGCGAGACGAAGGTGTACTGGGCGTCCTTGGCGCCACCCGGCGCCTCGGGGAGCTCCTGGGACGCCGGCGCCTGGCCACCGCCGAGCTGGCCGAGCACGTCGGTGATGTCGCCACCCGCGCCCCCGCCGCCACCCCCACCCGACTGCGCCACGAAGAACACGATCACCGCGATGATCAGCCCCGGGATGCCGACCTTGCCGCCGGTCCCCATCGGGAAGCCGCCGGCACGCCGCCGGCCGCGGATGTCGGAGATGCCGCTGTCGTCGGTGCTGACCTTGTCGAGCTTCACGAGGAGAGCATGTACCCCCGACGGGGTGGGACCACCCTCAGGCCGGAGGCTTCTGGCCGGTGACGGACCAGAAGATGATGCGAGCCATGGTGGTCTTGAGCTCCTCGGTGCGGACGCCCCAGAACTCGAACCCGAGCCGGTGGGCCGACACGTGGGCCAACATGGCCACCAGCACGCCGGCGATGGCGTTGGGGTCGAGGCCGGGCTGGCCGCGGCCCTGGGCCTGCTGGTCCTTGGCCGCGGAGGCCAGGGCGTTGTTGAGGTCGTTCAGCAGCCGGGTGCGGACGTTGGCGAAGCGGGCGTCGCCCTCCTCGGTGGCCAGATCCACCACGCGCAGCAGCGGCTGGTGGGCCTCCCAGAACGCGAGCATGGCCGCGGCCAGGGCCTCGGCCCCGGCGTAGCCGGCCTTGCCCTTCCACGACGTGGTGGCGGCGAGGGTGGAGAAGCGGCCCACCCCCTCGGTGACCATCTCGTCGGCCAGCACGAGGATCGCCGACTCCACGTCGGGGAAGTACTGGTAGAAGGTGGCCGGCGAGGTGCCGGCCTCGCGGGCGATGTCGACGACCTTGAGGTCTCGGTAGGAGCTCGTGCGCAACATGTCGGCCGCACGGTCGAGGAGCTTCTGGCGCGTGGCGCGTCCCCGGCGACCCGGCACCCGCCCGTCGGCGGCGCGCGGGCTCTCGGCGTCGTCGTCGTCGGGCTCGAGCGGGTCGGATCTCACGACCCGTCAGGTTAGGCGTCGGACCGCCCGCCGCTCGGTACCGACCCGGGGGTCGTCGGCCACACCACGGGCGCCGGCCGCCGAGGCGGCAGCGCCGGGCTCAGCCCTGCGAGGCAGGCGGGCGGTAGCAGGCCGCCAGGATCCCGATGCCGGCCGCACCGCCGAGCCCGGCGGACAGGGCGAAGGCCAGCCAGGGCTCGTAGGTGAAGTCGAGGCCCAGGGCCCAGTCGAGGCTGTACTTGCCGGGACCGACCATGGCCACGCCCACGGCCACGGCGGCCAGGACCAGGTTGTACTCCCAGCCGTTCTTGACGATGAAGAAGCCGTTGTCCTTGTGGACCGTCCAGGCCGCCACGATCATCAGCCCGACGAAGCCGGCGGCCGCGAACGGGGTGAGCAGCCCGACGGCGAAGAGGAGGCCGCAGCCCAGCTCGGTGGACGCGGCCAGCAGGGCGTGGACGCGGCCGTTGGGCTTCATGCCCATCGAGTCGAACCACCCGGCGGTGCCGGCGATCCGCCCACCACCGAAGAACTTGTTGTAGCCGTGTGCGGCGAGCGACACGCCGACCACCACCCGGATCACCAGCAGGCCGAAGGACGCGCCGTCGTACCAATCGGTCGGGGGCGAGATCTCGGCGAGGAGCGGGAGCATCACGGTGCCTCCTGGAGGCGGTGTCGGAGTTCGAACTTCATGACCTTGCCGCCTGCGTTGAACGGGAGCGAATCGACCACGTGCACCGCCTTCGGCGCCTTGAAGTTCGCCATGTTCGCCCGCGCCCACCCCACGATCTCGGCCGGGTCGGGGGTGGTGCCGGTGGCCGGGACCACGAAGGCGACCCCCACCTCGCCGAGGCGCTCGTCGGGCACGCCGATCACCGCCACCTGGGCGATGTGGGGGTGGCCGAGCAGCAGGTTCTCGATCTCGGCCGGGTACGCGTTGAAGCCGCCCACGATGAAGAGGTCCTTCATGCGATCGGTGATGCGCAGGTAGCCGTGCTCGTCCATCACGCCGACGTCACCGGTGTGGAGCCACCCGTCGCCATCGACGGCCTCGGCGGTGGCCGCCGGGTCCTCGAAGTAGCCCACCATCACGTTGTAGCCCCGGACGACCACCTCGCCCGCCTCACCCGCGGGCCGCTCGGCCCCGTCGTCGTCCACCACCCGCACCTCGATGCCGGGCATCGCCCGACCCGACGTGGTGGCGATCGTGGTGACGTCGTCGGTGCGGCGGCACATGGTGGCGAAGCCGCACGCCTCGGTGAGCCCGTAGGCGGTGATCACCGTGTCGAAGCCGAGGTCGAGGCGCATCTGCTCGACCAGTGCCACCGGCACCGATGCCGCGCCGGTGACCGCCAGCCGCAGGCTGGACGAGTCGAGCGACCCGCGCTCCGGGTGGTTGAGGATGGTCTGGTAGAGGGTGGGCGGGCCGGGGAGCATGGTGGCGCGCTCGCCGGCGATCAGGGCCATCACCGCGGGCACGTCGAAGACGGGCACGGGGAGCAGCACGCCCCCGGTCACCAACCAGGCGACGATCCCGGCCTTGTAGCCGAAGGAGTGGAAGAACGGGTTGACCGCGAGGTAGCGGTCGCGCTCGTCGAGACCCACCACGTTGGCCCACGTGGCGACGGTGCGGAGCGTCTGGCCGTGGGTGCAGACCACGCCCTTGGGCTTGCCGGTGGTGCCCGAGGTGAAGAGCAGGTCGGCGGTGGCGTCGGGGCCGAGCGACGCCACCCGGTCGGCGACCGCCGACCCGTCGCCGGCGCGGGAGCCGGCCTCGAGGAAGGACTCCCACGTCTCGGCCCCGGGCGGCAGGTCGGCGTCGGGCTCGCTGCGGAGGACCACGATCCGCTCGAGGTGCGGGAGGTCGTGGCCCTCCAGCATCCCCACGTAGCGGTTGCCGAGGAAGCCCTCGACCGTCACCACGATCCGGGCTCGGCTCCGGGCCAGGATGTCGGCCGCCTCCACGCCCTTGTACCGCGTGTTGAGCGGCACCAGGACGCCGCCGGCCGATTGCAGCCCCAGCAGGGCGACCACCCACTCGGCGCAGTTCGGGGCCCAGATGGCCACCCGGTCGCCGGTCTCGATCCCCGCGTCGAGGAAGGCGGCGGCAGCGCGATCGACCTGGCGCCCGAGCTCGCGCCAGGTCCAGCGCAGCTCGCCGTCGACGATCGCCTCGCCGTCGCCACCCCGGGCCACCGCGCCGGCCAGGGCAGCGGGGATGGTGCCCCACCGGAGGTCGGCTCGGGGGTCGTCGCCCTCGGCAACTGGCGACGGTGCGGCGGGATCGGTCACGAGCGGGCCTCCTGGGTGGGAGCAGCGGGTGGCGCCGCGGCCCACGCCGCCACCACGTCGTCGACGGTGGTGAGGGTGGCGAGCAGGGCGAGGGTGTGGTCCACCACGGCGGCGGCGTAGTCGGCGGGGATGCCGCAGACCCCGTCTCGCGGCAGTACCACCTGGTAGCCGAGGTTCACCGCGTCCATCACCAGGTTGGTGACGGCCACGTTCACCGAGACGCCGGTGACCACCAGGGTGGTGACGCCCAGGTTGCGCAGGACGGGGTCGAGGTCGGTCCCGGCCATGGGGTTGAGGCCGTGGAGGCGGGTGAGCACCAGGTCGGTGGGGTCCGGGCCCAGCTCCGGGACCACCTCGGCCTCGAACGAGCCGGGGAGCAGCAGGACCGGCGACCGACGCACGGCGAGGAACAGGCGGGCGTTGGTGTTGGAGCCGGCGCCGTCGGCCCGTCGCGCCGCGGTGGCGTGGACCACCCGGGCGCCGGCGGTCCGCGCCGCGGCGCAGAGCACCGCGACCCGCTCGACCATCGGTCGGGCCGCCTCGGCCAGCTCCGGCAGCGCGGAGCGCGCGCCCACCACCCCGTTCTGCACCTCGGACGTGATCACCGCCGTGTGCGCGGGGTCGACGAGCTCGGCGAGGTTCGGTGCGGCCATACGGCGGCCGATGGTATCTGACGAGCCGTCAGGTCTCTGGTGGCGGCCGATCCCCCGGCGGCACCGGCGGCACCGGCGGGGCCACACGGGTCGCCTCGTCGCCATCGACCGGTCCGGCCGGAGGTGGCGCCGCCGACCAGGGTGCGGCGTCGGGGGTCGCCGGGCGGTCGGTGGACCAGGCGGCGGCGGACGGGACCGGAGGCGGCGGGCCGGCGGGGGCCCAGCCGGGCGGAACGCCCGGCGCGCCAGCCGGCACCCCCGGCGTGAAGGTCGAGCGGGACAAGAGGGCGCCGAGCTGGGCGATGACCCCCACCCCTGCGCCGATCAAGAACCCGTAGACGGCGCCGTTCCCCAGGCCCTGGAACCCGGAGGCGAGCGTGGCGCCGTCGCGGCCACCACCTCCGTAGGAGTACCTGTCGGCGAGCACCAGGCCCCGGACCAGGCCGGCCAGCGCGCCGGCGGCCACGGTCGCCGTCCACCCGGCCACGAAGCCGTTCCCGCCCCGGACGGTGGCCAGCACGAGCAGGCCCACGGCCAGGGTCATGACCAGGAGGAACCCGTAGCGGTCGAAGGCCCCCGAGCCCTGTCCGCCCACGTATCGCGAGTAGTTCGGCGCCCCCAGGTACTGGGCCACCACGCCGAGGTTGCCCTCCCCGCGCCGCTCCACCACGACCTCGCGGATGTAGGTCTCGCTCCCGAAGACGAGCGACACCACCAACGCGGCCAGCGCGCTGACCACCGCGGTGATCGGGCTGAGTCGTTGCCTCATGGAGCTCCTCCAACCGTCGGATGCCGCCGCAGTCTCCCCCGCCCGGCCTCACCCCGCTCGCCGGTTCCGTCTCGTCGTCATCGGGGCCCTCGTCGACATGGCGCACCACGAGACAGATCGAGAGGCCGGGTCTAGGGTCGGGGCATGGCGGCGCAGGCAAGGGGCGACCCCTCCCTCCTGGGAGGGCTGGCGCGGCTCATCGGGGGTCTCGTGCTCGTCTGCCTGGTGGTGGGACTCCTCGCCGCGTCTGCGCTCAACAGCTGCGAGGTGGACCTCGTCGCCGAGCCGTTCGAGCCGAGCACCGGTGACGAGTCGGTCCGCCTCCCCGTGGAGGTGACGCCGCGCACCGGGCTGACCGACGGCGCCGCGGTGCGGGTGCGGAGCGACGCGTTCGACGCCGACCTCGTCGTGGCGCTGGCCGTCTGCCTCCGCGAGGCGGACACCGACCGTCGGGGCGTCGACGCGTGCGACGTCGACGGCGCCACGCGCGTCGCGGTCGACGGGGCGGCCCGCCTGGACCAGACGGTGGCGGTGCCTCGGGTGATCACGGTCGCCGGACGAGCCCACGATTGCGCGGCAACTCCGGGTCGGTGCCTGCTCGTGGCCGCCTCGGCCAGCGATTTCGACGAGTCCGGTGGCCAGCCCCTCGAGTTCGCCCCCGACCTCCCGGCGGTCGACCTGGTCCCTCGCGAGGGCCAGCCCACGCTCGCGCCCCTCCCGGCCTCCGCAACCCCATCGGGCCCCTACCGGGGCCGGACCGAGGTCGTCGTCACCGCGACGGGACTGCGCCCCCACGAGCCGGTGCTCCTCGCCCGCTGCGGCGACCAGCTCCCGCTGGCCGCCATCGAGGACGCGTGCGAGCCGTTCGACGAGATGGCTGCGTTGTTCGCGATCGGGATGGACCAGATCAGTTCCGGCCTGCCGACCGCCGACGCCGACGGCACGGTGGTGGTGACCATGGCGGTGGCCCAGCGGGTCGATCCGTACGCCGGCGGTCAACCGGCGATCGATTGCACCTCCCGGGCGGACCGCTGCTCGCTGGTGGTGGCGGCCGCCGCCGACTGGCGTCGCGCCGCGATCGTGCCGTACACCATCGCCCCTGCCTGAGGGCCGTTCACCGGCGCCCCGCTCTGGCAGGTCGCCCGCCGGAACTCGGCGCGGGGCCTGGCGGTCGGTCCCGTCGCGCCCCACCGCGTGCCGTCGGGCACCCGGGTGGTCCCTGACGGATCGTCAGGGTAAGATCTGACGGTCCGTCAGAAACATGGAGGTCCCCCGTGGCCGAGCTGCCGAAGATCATCAGCGTCGACGACCACGTGGTCGAGCCGGCCCACGTCTGGCAGGAGTACCTGCCCCAGCGGTTCAAGGCCGACGGGCCGCGGGTGGAGCGCCGGGGCATCGGCGCGATGAAGCACATCGGCGGGGGCACCTACGAGCAGTCGTTCGACCCCGACGGCCGGCCGGCCGACTGCTGGGTCTTCGGCGACCTCGTCTACATCCACAAGCGCCACGTGGCCGCCGTCGGGTACTCGCGGGACGAGATGACCATGACGCCGATGACCTACGACGAGATGCGCCCGGGTTGCTACGAGCCCCAGGCCCGGATCGCCGATCAGGAGATGAACCACGTCGAGGCGTCGCTCTGCTTCCCGAGCTTCCCCCGGTTCTGCGGCCAGACCTTCACCGAGCACCCCGACCGAGACCTGGGCCTGGCCTGCGTCGAGGCCTACAACAACTGGATGGTCGAGGAGTGGTGCGGCGACTCGAACGGCGCCCTCATCCCGCTGATCATCGTGCCGCTGTGGGACGCGGAGCTGGCCGCCAAGGAGGTGCGACGCAACGCCGAGCGCGGCGTCCACGCCGTCACCTTCAGCGAGATCCCGCCCCACCTCGGCCTGCCCTCGATCCACTCCGGCTACTGGGACCCGTTCCTCCAGGCCTGCGAGGAGACCCAGACCACGATCAACATGCACATCGGCTCGTCGTCGCGCATGCCGGCCACGTCGCCCGACGCGCCGGTGGCCGTGGCCGCCTCGCTGTCGTTCAACAACTCCATGGCCTCGCTGAGCGACTGGCTGTTCAGCGGGAAGCTGGTGCAGTTCCCGAAGCTGACGATCGCCTACTCCGAGGGCCAGATCGGCTGGCTGCCGTACATCCTCGAGCGGGTCGACGACGTGTGGCGCGAGCACCGGGCCTGGGGCGAGGTCAAGGACCTCATCCCCGAGACGCCGAGCTCGTACTACTACCGCAACGTCTACGGCTGCTTCTTCCGCGACCGCCACGGCCTGGTGGCCATCGACGAGGTCGGCGAGGACAACATCACGTTCGAGACCGACTACCCCCACACCGACTCCACCTGGCCGGACACCAAGCAGGTCGCCGAGAAGCTGGTCGACGGGCTGACCGACGAGCAGATCTACAAGACCATGCGGGGCAACGCCATCCGCATGCTGCACCTGGACCTCGACCGGGACGTCGAGACCACCGTGGGCGTCAAGCGCCAAGCTGCGCTCGACCTCCTCGGCGACTGAGCCCGGCTCCGGCTCCGCTCCCCCGCCCCGGCTACGTTCCGCTCGATGCCCGACACCGACGCGCCCATCCCCGCCGACGGCCAGCCCCTCGGCGACTTCACCACCCTGCGCACCGAGCGACGGGGTGCGGTGGCCTGGGTCTGGCTGGACCGGCCGGAGAAGTACCACGCCTTCGACCAGGTGCTGTGCGACGAGCTGCAGGCCCTCTGGCTGCAGCTCCGCACCGACGACTCGATCCGGTCGGTCGTGCTGACCGCCACCGGCGACAAGGCGTTCTGCACGGGCATCGACCGCGAGTTCGTCCCGACCGACGGGGGCGCCGCCTACGAGTTCACGCCCTACACCTACGACGACCCGGGCCGACAGCTCGGTCCGAAGGCCAACGAGCTGTGGAAGCCGGTGGTCTGCGCCGTCAACGGCATGGCCTGCGGCGGGGCGTTCTACCTGCTCGGCGAGGTCGACATCATCATCGCCGCCGACCACGCCACCTTCTTCGACCCGCACGTCACCTACAGCATGCCGGCGGTCTACGAGCCCCTGCTCATGCTGCACCGGGGCATGCCGTTCGGTGAGGTCCTGCGGATGACCCTGCTCGGCAACCACGAGCGCCTGTCGGCCGCCCGCGCCCTCGAGATCGGGCTGGTGTCGGAGGTGTGCCCGTCGGCCGAGCTGGAGGAGCGGGCCGCCTGGCTGGCCGACACCATCGCGTCGGCTCCCGCCGGCCCGATGCAGGCCACCCTGCGGACCCTCTGGGCCGGCCGGGAGCTGAGCCGCCAGCAGGCCCTGTCGCTGGGCGGCACCTTCCTCCAGCTGGGCATGACCGAGTCGGCCCTGGCTGAGGGCCAGAAGATCTTCGCCGAGGCGCCGAGGACCAAGCCCCGGGTCCGCTAGGCGCGGGCCACGGCGCTCGCCAGGTCCGGCGCCAGGTCGCCCCGCGGCCGGACCTCGATGCCGTGCCCGAGGCCGAGGAACGACGCGAGGTCGGCGAGCTCGGCCGCCAGCTCGGCGGCGACCCGGTCGAGCTCCACGCCCGGCTCGGCGAACGCCGACTGCACGAGCAGGACCCCCGCCTGGCGGTCGGCCTTGAGGTCGACCCGGGCCACCAG
Source organism: Acidimicrobiales bacterium (assembly GCA_038241315.1). Taxonomy (GTDB): domain Bacteria; phylum Actinomycetota; class Acidimicrobiia; order Acidimicrobiales; family Iamiaceae; genus Aquihabitans. The sequence continues at coordinate 19,824 of JBBRFU010000002.1, forward strand.
CTCGCCGTCGAGCAGGAACGGCAGTACGTAGTACCCGTGCACCCGCTTGGGCTTCGGGACGTAGATCTCGATCCGGTACCGGAAGCCCCAGATGCGCTCGGTGCGGGATCGCTCCCACACGAGGGAGTCGAACGGTGACAGGAGCGCCCGGCCCCGGATGCGCCGCGCCCGGCGGGCGCCGGGGTGGAGGAAGGCCGCCTCGGACCAGCCCTCCACGCGCACCGGGTCGAGCCGGCCCTCCGCCACCAGCTCGGCGAGGAGCGGGCGGCTCTCGGGCACGTTCAGCCGGAAGTAGTCGGCCAGGTCCCGGGCGGTGCCCACGCCGTGGCTGCGAGCCCCCACGAGCAGAAGCTCCTTCTTGGCCTCCCGGGGCGGGGGCGTGGGTGCCGCCAGCACTGCGGCCGGGAGCACCCGTTCCGGCAGGTCGTACCAGCGCTCGAAGTTGGGCCCCCGCCGGGCGGTGATCTGCCCGCTCCAGAACAGGTACTCGAGCGCCACCTTGCCCGGGCTCCAGGCCCACATGTCCGCGCCGCGGGCCCCGCCGCCGTCGAGCATGCCGACGGTCAGGGGGCGGGCCCGCACCTGGGCGAGCACGTGGGCGACCAGCGCCGCCTCCTCCTGGGCGAAGCGGGCGATCCGGCCCCACGTGCCGAGGCCGACGCGCGCGTCCTCCATGCGCCAGCGCAGCAGGGGGTGGAGCCCGACCGGCAGGTGGGATGCCTCGTGGCCCCAGTACTCGAACAGGTCCCCGGCCTCGGTCAGCCGGGCCACCAGGTCCCGGCGGTGGGCGCCGAGCCGGGCGAAGAGCGGCAGCTCCTGGGACCGCACGAGCACGTTCACCGAGTCGATCTGGAGCAACCCCACCCGGTCGAGCACGCGCCGGGCGTGACGTCGGTCCACCGTCGCCGTGGGCCGCGGCTCGGCGAAGCCCTGGGCGGCCAGCGCGATGCGGCGGGCCTGCCCGGCGGTGAGGTCGTGGGGTCGCTCCGGCACGGGCGCCATCATGGCGGGCGACGTCGAGCGTCTGTGCCGAGAGCGAACGGGCAGGACTCCCGGTCCGCCCCGACCAGGAGTCCCCCACCCGATGCCCACCCGCCCCGCCCTCGCTCTCGCCTGCTCGATCGCCCTCGCCCTCGGTGCGGTCGCATGCGGTTCCGACGAAGCCGAACCGGCCGACCCGACGTCGACCACGCTCGCGCCCTGCCCCGACACCACCACCCAGGCCGGCGGGGACGCCGCCGAGGGCGGCGCCGGCGGCAACTCCACCGAAGAGGGCAGCGCCGGCGCCACCGGCGAGGCCCCCGACGAGACCGGGGGCAGCGGCGGGTCCTCCACCGAGCCGTGCCAGGAGACCAACGGCGGCGCCGGCGTCAGCGGCACCGTCGATCCCGGCAGCAGCGGCGAGGGGGCCGACACCGAGACCGAGGGGCCCGTCGGGTCCGACACGGGCGAGGAGGGCGATCCGGGAGCCGGGGACACCGGCGGTGAGGGCACCGGCACCGAGACCGAGGGCGGGATGTGACCGACCACGCCTCCGGGCCCGGCACCGCCCCGGGAGCGCCCACCGCTAGCGTCTGACGCTGTGTCAGATATCTCGCCGGATCGCACGCCGTACCTGCCGGCGGTGGTGGCCGAGGCCGCCCACCGGTTCGGCGATCGTCCGGCGTTCGTCGACCCCGACGGTGCACGGCTCTCCTACGTCGAGCTGCACCGGCGGAGCGACGAGGTGGCCGCGGGCCTGGAGCGAGCCGGCATCGGACCCGGCTCGGTGGTCGGCCTCACCCTGGCGTCCACCTCGGCGTGGGTGGTGGCCTACGTGGCCACGGCCAAGGTCGGCGCCGCCGCCGCCGGGGTCAACCCCGGGCTCACCGAGGTGGAGCGGACCGCCTGCCTCGACCGGGTGGCGCCCGACCTGGTGCTCGGCGACGCCGACTCGGTCGCCGCGCTCGCCATCGCCGGTGGGCGGCCGGCGCCGCTCCCGGCCGACCCCGACCGGCCCGTCGCCATCGTCTTCACGTCGGGCACCACCGGCACCCCGAAGGGGGCGTGGTTCACCGACCGGCAGCTCGCGGCGGTGACCCGCTACGACGTCGGCGACGCCTGGGGCGGGCCGACCCCCATCCCCCAGTACGGGTCCACGCAGTTCGCCCACGTCGGCTTCACCACCAAGCTGCCGTGGTACCTCCGGCTCGGCACCACCACCCACCTGCTCGCGCGCTGGCGGGCGTCCGACGTGCTCGACCTGGTCGAGCGGGAGCGGATCGCCACCATCGGCGGCGTGGCCCCCCAGGTCGCCCTCCTGCTGCGCGACCCAGACCTCGACCGCCGGGACCTCTCGGCGGTGCGGCTGCTCGTCATGGGGGGCGCGGCGTCGTCGCCGGCCCTCGTGGAGGAGGCCGAGCGGCGCTTCGGCGCCGACTACTCCATCCGGTGGTCGTCCACCGAGTCCGGCGGCATCGGCACCGGCACCGCGCCGGACGACCCCGACGACAAGGCGCGGCACACCGTCGGCCGCCCCCGGCCCGGCATCACCGTCGAGGTGCGCGACGAGTTCGCCAACCCGGTCCCCGTGGGCGAGGTGGGCCAGGTCTGGCTCCGCTCCGACGCCGCCATGGCCGGCTACTGGGGTGACCCGGAGGCCACCGCCGCCACCCTCGTGGCGGGCTGGCTCCGCACCGGCGACCTCGGCCACCTCGACGCCGACGGGTACCTGTCGCTCGTCGGCCGCCAGGGCGAGATGTTCATCCGCGGCGGGTACAACGTGTTCCCCTCGGAGGTGGCTGCTGTGGTCGGCACCCACCCCGCCGTCGCCGACGTGGTGATCCTCCCCCGCCCCGACGACGTGCTCGGCGAGGTCGGCGTGGCGGTGGTGGTCCCCGCCGACCCCGACTCGCCCCCGTCGCTGGAGGCGCTGCGGGCCCACGCCGGTGCCAGCCTCGCCCGCCACAAGCTCCCCGAGGCCCTGGTCCTGGTGGCGGACCTCCCCCTCACCGCCATGCAGAAGGTCGATCGCCGGGCCCTCGCCGCCCTCGTGGCCGCCGACCCGGGACCGGCCCGCTGACCGCCGACCCGGCGAGCCGGATCGGCCCGCGCCCCGGGATCTGACGACCCGTCAGCAACGCTCTACGCTCCGCCGGACCCGCTGCCCACCGAGGAACCACCGTGTCGACGCCCACCTCCGAGCTGCCGATCACCGACCAGGTCCGCCACCGCGTCGACGAGCGCGGGGTGGCGTGGATCACCCTCGATCGCCCCGACGTGAAGAACGCCATCAGCCCCGACCAGCGCGACCGGATGATCGAGCTGCTGGCCGCGGCGAGCGCCGACCTCGGCGTCCGCGCCGTGGTCCTCGGCGCCACCGGCGACGCCTTCTGCACGGGCGCCGACCTCCGGGCCCGCCGGGCCCCGGCGCCCCGCCCCGACGACGCCCCCGCCCGGGCCGTCGGCGAGATCGCCAAGATGATCCGCGACGGCGCCCAGCAGCTCGTCGCCGCCGTGATGGACTGCGAGAAGCCGGTGATCGCTGCGGTGGGGGGCACCGCGGCCGGCATCGGCGCCCACCTGGCCTTCGCCTGCGACCTGGTGGTCGCCGCCGACCACGTGCGCTTCATCGAGGTGTTCGCCCGCCGCGGCCTGGTGCCCGACGGCGGCGGGGCCTACCTCCTGCCACGCACCGTGGGCCTCCAGAAGGCCAAGGAGCTGCTGTTCTTCGGCGACGACCTCCCCGCCACCGAGGCCGCCACCCTGGGCCTGGTCAACAAGGTGGTGCCCGCCGACCAGCTCGAGGCCACCGTCGACGAGTGGGCCGGGCGGCTCGCGGTGGGCCCCACCCGGGCGCTGGCGCTCACCAAGGCGCTGGTGAACCGCTCGCTCGACAGCGACCGCACGGCCGCCTTCGCCGAGGAGGCCACCGCCCAGGAGCTCAACATGGGCACCGTCGACGCCAACGAGGGCGTGGCCGCCTTCGTGGAGCGACGCTCCCCCACCTACCGGGGCTGGTGACCGGCCTCGGTCGTCCGGGCGCACCGGCGGTAGCGACCCTGTCCCGACCGCCCGTCCCGGCCGCCCTCCGGACCGCCGAGGGTGCCGGCTGAACGCCGTCGGCGATCTCGGGTTTCGTTCGCCGCCGCGCGTCCTCTAAAGTCACCAGGCCCGTTCGGGGGTGGTGTAATCGGTAACACAGCAGCTTCTGGTGCTGCCTTTGGGGGTTCGAGTCCTCCCCCCCGAGCCATCCGGCTAGGTTTCCCCGCCGGCACAGCGTTCAACTGAAGATCTCGCCCCCATCGTCTAGCGGCCTAGGACACCACCCTCTCAAGGTGGCGGCACGGGTTCGAATCCCGTTGGGGGTGCGAGTACGAAGCCCCTGGTCAGCAGCCTGCAAAGGCCCGCTGACCAGGGGCTTCGTCGTTGCCCGGGCCATTCGAGCGGTCCATCCGGTACCGCCGGGTACCGGCCCGACACCGGCTGTATCCCCTCGGCCGCGTTCCTGGACCAGGCGGGATGTCACCCGATCGAGCTCCGAGGCTCGTGTGGCCCCGGGCAGGGCCGGGCGCACCTGCCAACTGGGAGACTCTGGGGATGATCGTGGTGCGTGGAACGAAGAAGCTCCGGGATCGGGTGAAGGGCCCGGTTGCCGGTGACGACGACGTGTCGACCGGCGTGCTGGGCGACTGGTTCGCGACGGCGTTGTTCTGGAAGCCCCAGGTGGCCCTGGCGGTCAACGCCCGCACGTTCCTCCCGGTCTTCGTGTCGCTGGCGCCGGCTGGCAAGCTGCTCGACCGGCTCCCCGACGAGATCGCCCGGGTCCTGGCGCTCCATGGTGTCGACCCGGCGGTGATCGAGGCCGAGCGGGTGGCCATGGCCGAGGTGCGCGTCGCTCCCACCAACGATCGCAGCGTCGTCGGGGTGATGAACGAGTTCGCGTTCTTGGGCGAGCACTGGTTCGATGGCGACCTCACCGAGCTGTCCCTGAGGATGGCCGGCACCCCGGTCGGTCCCCTGCGCTCGGGCGATGGCTTCCCCGACCAGGCGCTCGCCGCGCTCGTCGGGGACCTCGCGCCACCCGGCGGCTTGGCCGAGGTGATCCCGTTTCCGGGGATCGAGCTTCACGGAGCAACGTCGTCTGGTCCGGCCGAGGCCACGGGACGCACGAGTCGCATCGCCGGGGGCGAGGACCCGCTGAGCGGTGCTTCGTCGGTGTTCCAGTTGAAGGTCACCCTCGTGAACACCAAGCCGCCGATCTGGCGGCGGATCCTCGTCGACGCCTCGATCACCCTCGGCGACCTGCACGAGGTCATCCAGGCTGCGTTCGGGTGGTGGAACTGCCACCTCCACGAGTTCGAGATCGGCCGCACCCGCTACGGGGTCCCTGACCCCGACTGGGACCTCGGGCCGGCGACCGTCGATGAGCGCGCCGTTCACCTCGACGCGGTGGTGGCTGCGGGAAGCTCGTTCCACTACACCTACGACTTCGGCGACGACTGGCGCCACAAGGTCACCGTCGAGAAGGTCGGACCCGTCGAGCCCGGAACGCCGGTCCCGAACTGCATCGGTGGTCGACGGGCGTGCCCGCCCGAGGACTGCGGTGGTCCGTGGGGCTACCAGGACCTCCTCGAGTCGCTCGGTGGTCGTCCTGGAGCGTCAGATGCTCGTCTCGACTTCGTCGGCACCGGCTTCGACCCCGCCTCCTTCGACCCGAGCGACTTCTCGCTGAACCTGGCCAACGTCCGGAACACCAGCTTCGACCTCTGAGCTCCCTCGGCCGATCGCCGGGTCGACCCTGTCGCTCGGGTCCCGATGAGGGGCGACGCGCCGCCCGGCCGGCTGCGACGACCGGCTCATCGTTCCGGTGCGGCCACCAGGATCAGGCTGGAGGTCTCGGTCCGGTTGCGACCGTTGTGCTTCGCCAGGTACATCGCCTCGTCGGCCCGGGCGAGGGTCTCCTCGGGATCGGCGCCGCGGGTGTGCACCGCGATCCCGGCCGAGAACGTCGTGAGCGGGGCGGTGGCCGCCCAGGCGTTGCGGATGCGACCGACGACGGGCTCCGCGGCTCGCCCGCCGTCGCGGATGACGATGACGAACTCCTCACCGCCGAGGCGTCCGGCCCAGTCCTGGCCCCTCAGGCTTCCGGTCATGGCCTCGGCGAAGCTCGTGATGACCTGGTCCCCGGCGGCATGGCCGTGCGTGTCGTTGACCAGCTTGAAGTGGTCGAGATCAGCGACGACCACGGCGTCGCCCGTCCGGAGCCGCGCCAGGTGCTCCTCGATCGAGCGCCGGTTGAAGAGCCCGGTGAGCGCGTCCCGACCGGCCACCGCCACAAGGGCGTCCTCGCGCTCCTTGAACTGCGTCAGGTCGGTGACCGTCGTGATGTGCCCGTTGACCGAGCCGTCGGGGTTGGTTGCCACCCGGACGATGGCCGACACCGGGAACCGGTTCCCGGCCTTGTCGAGGAGCTCGAGCTCCAGCTCGGAGGAGCCGACGCGTTGGACGCCCTTGGTGATCTCGGTGATGCGCTCGATCTCCCCAGGTGGCCAGAAGGGATAGGGATGCGTCGATCCGACCAGCTCCTCACGGCTGAACCCGGTCAGCGCGCAGAACTGGTCGTTGACGTCCTCGATCCGGCCCTCGACCGTGAACACGTAGCCCTCGTGCATGGCCTCGAGCAGCTTCGACGAGAAGTCCCGGCTGGTCTCGAGCGCCCGTTCCGTCCGGTCCTTCTGCTCGAGGAGGATGGCGTTGGCCATGGCCCAGCCGGCTCGCAGCGCCACCTCCTCGACGAGCGCCACCTCGTGGGGCGCGAACGGGTCGGCCCGGCGGCGGGCGACGGTGATGACGCCGAGCAGGGCGTCCCCGTCGAGCAGCGGGACGTGCAGGACCGACCGGATCGGCGTCGTGTCGATGAGCCTCTGGCGGGACCCGGGAAGCTCGACGGTGCTGCCGTCGCCTTCAGCGAGGTCGACCAGCCTCGTGGCTCGGCTGCGGCCGGCTGCGGCGAGCGTGCCGGGGTCGTCGATGTGCGGTGGGCGTTCGATCAGCACCTGACGCATGGCGTCCTCGGCTGGATCGGTGCCGGACTCGGCGAGGAGGTTGAACTGCCCGGTCCCGGCGTCGAAGCGGAAGTACGCGGCCTCGTCACCGATCCTGGAGGCCAACTCGGTGCACAGTGACCCGGCGATCGCGTCGTCGTCGACGTCGGCGGCCGCGATCGTTCCGGCGACCGCGGCGATGAACTCGGAACGATCTCGGTCACGCTGCACGGCGAGGTCGGCCTGGTGCTTGGCGGTCACGTCGTGGAAGACCGCCACCGCCCCCTCCTTTCCGTCGGCGCTACGCAGGGGACGACCCGAGACGGTGATGACCACCCCGTCGGGGTTGCCGGCGTTGCGGATGACCATCTCCACCTGGTCGGTGGACTCCCCGGCAAGGGCCCGCACGAGGGGAAGGTCCTCCGACGGGAAGGCGGTGCGGCCGTCGAGGGTGAACATGCCGTAGTGCGCCTGCCAGTTCTCGGCGCCATCACGGTCCTCGTCGATCCCGAGGAGTGACCGGGCGGCGTCGTTGTGGAGCAGGAAGTCGCCACGCTCGTCGACGACCCCGACGCCGTCTCCGATGCTGTTGAGGATCGCCTCGAGCAGCGAGGCCTGGCTGCGGGCCTCCTCCCCCGCGACCTGGAGCGCCGAGGTCGCGTCCAGCACCTGGGCCCGCGCCCTGGACCGGCCGGTCGCCAGGATGAGGATCACGCCGGCCAGCAACATGCTCAGGGCGACCCCACCGGCGGCGACGGTCTCGGGGAGCCGGGTGGAGCCCGGAAGGCCCGACTCCGCCGCGTCGACCTGCACCTGCCACTGTCGCTGGGCGACCGGCAGCCCGACCTGTACGACCGGCGTGCGCTGGGCACCGAAGGTCGACATCCGGCGCGCCACCTCGACCAACGTCTCGTCGCCGTTGCGGGCGCTCAGTGTGACGTCGAGGGCGGCGAACCCGGGTTGGGCGAGCGTCTCGGCGATGAAGTCCTCGCTGCGCAGCCCCATGAGGACCCATCCCTGGAACGGGCGGGCGCCGGAGCCGTCGACCGATCCGAACACCGGCGCGACCAGGACGAACGACAGCTGCTGCTCGTCGACCGGGAGATCCCGGTCGATGAGGAGCTTGTAGGTGTCCGAGACGGTCACCCGTCCGCTCGCCCGGGCCTCGCTGAGCGCCCGGGACGGCGCGGCGGCGGCCGCCACGTCGATCCCGGCCGGCCTCGCCTTCCCGCCGTCGAGCCGGGTCTGCACGACCGTGAAGAGGTGATCGGTCACCCCCTCGGCCGGGGCCAGCTCCAGACCGGTCGCTCCCCGAGCCCGCCATCGTTGCTGCACCTCGGCGACCTCGTCGTCGCCGGCCGGCACCACGAACACGACCGAGGTGGCGCCGGCGAGATCCCGGTCAGGCAACGGAGCGGCGATCCGGGCGAAGTCCACTGCGGTCAGTTCGGGCATCGCGCCGGCCGCCGCCGCCACATCGCTCAACGCATCGCCGTAGCGACGGGCCTCAGCCGATACCGCCCTGGACACGGTCGCCGCGTGCTGGTCCAACGCCTCCGCCGCCGATCGATCCTCCGTCCTGCGCACCCCCGAAGCCGCGACGAACGAGATCGAGCACCCGAGCACGAGGAACGTCAGGGCGAGCAGTGGTCCGGAACGGCCGAGGCGCGCAACCAGGCGCTTCACCACCGGTCACTGCAGCTCGCAGAGCACACCCACCACCGTCGGCGACGCCAAGGTCATCTTGAGAGCATGTGACGGAATCGACCACGTCGCCCTGCGCCGTCGAGCGAGAGGAACCTCGCGGTCACGATCTGCCCACGCCGTCGGGTCGGGGACGATGGCTCGTCCGCCGACCCGACGGGCAGAGGTGGCGACGCGGCCCGCTCGAGGGCAGCGGCGGGGATCAGCCGGCGGCTGCCTCGGTGGTGGTCCTGATCCGATCGAGCTCGGGGGCGCTGACCGGTGACCGCTCATCGAGGTAGGCGGTGAACGCGTCGAGGTCGATGGGGCCGGTCACGGCGCCGGTGGCACCGGTGAGCACGCTGAACCCGTCGCCACCGCCGGCGAGGAAGTTGTTCACGGTGACACGGTAGGTCTCGCCGGCGACGACGGGCACGCCACCGAGCTCGAGGCTGCCGTCGACGACGCGGGTGCCGGTGCACGGGTCGGCACCGGGTACGGCCGAGGTTCCCCCGGGATCGACCACGTAGGACACGGTGGCCGACGGGTAGAGCGTGCGGCCCACCTGGAACTGCTGCTCGAGGAGGCAGGCGAGCTGGGCGCCGGTGAGGTCGAGCGTCACCAGGTTGTTGGCGAAGGGCTGGACGGTGAACGCCTCTTCGTAGGTGACATCACCGGCGTCGAGGTCGGCCCGCACACCTCCGGGGTTCATGAACGCGGCGACGGCGCCGGCCTCGTCGTCGGTGGCGGCGAGCTGCGCATCGGCGATGACGTTGCCGAGGGCCGACTCCCCGAGGGCGCCGGGGAACAGCACCTCCTGCGTCCGGCTCAGCCCGTCGGGGGTGGCGCCGACGACCTCGGTGGCGATGGGGCCGAGCGCGTCGCGGTAGCGGGCGATCAGCTCGGTCTGGACCGGGTCGGGGGTGACGTCGCGCGTCACGATGACGTTCTCGGCGCTGGCGGTGCGCACGTCGCCGGTGCGCCGGTCGATCGACAGGTCGATCTCGGTGATCAGCCGGCCGTTGGAGCTGGCGCTGGTGACGAGCTTGCCGTCGATCTCGCACTTGTAGGCCTGGTGGGTGTGGCCGCTGACGACGACGTCGATGGCGTCGTCCATCCCCGCGGCGATGTCGACGATCGGGCCCTGGAAGCCGTTGCACCCGTTGACGTCCCAGGCGTCGGGACCGGTCTGCGACCCGCCTTCGTGGAGGAGCACGACGATGCTCTCGACGCCTCGCCGCTGCAGTTCGTCGGCGTAGCGGTTGGCCGTCTCTATCTCGTCGGTGAACTCGAGGCCGGCGACGCCTTCCTGGCTGACGATCTGCCGGGTGCCTTCGAGCGTCATCCCGATGAAGCCCACCTGCACGCCCTGGATGCGCTCGATGGCGTAGGGCGCCAGGAGCGGCTCGCCGGTGTCGGTGACGAAGGCGTTGGCCGAGAGGTACTGGAAGTCGGCGCCCTCGTAGGGCGTGCCGTCGGCGCAGCCGTCGACCGGGTGGCAGCCGCCGTTCTGGATGCGCAGCAGCTCGTCGGCGCCCTCGTCGAACTCGTGGTTGCCGACGCTGGCGTAATCGAGGCCGGCGAGGCCCAGGGACTCGATGGTCGGTTCGTCGTGGAAGGCGGCCGACAGGAGCGGGCTGGCGCCGATGAGGTCGCCGGCGGCGACGGTGACGGTGTTGCCCTTCTTCTGCGCGGCGGCCAGCTCGGCCAGCTGGGTGGCGAGGTACTCGCCGCCGCCGGCGTCCACCGTGGGCGTCGTGCCGTTGACGGCGGGGCCGGTCTGGATGCGACCGCCCGACCCACCGGGGACCTCGAGGGCTCCGTGGAAGTCGTTGAGGGCGAGGAGCTTGACCGCCACGGGCTTCGGGCCGCGTGCCTCGGCGGGCGGTCCGGCACTGGTGGCCGCCGGGCTGAGGATGCTGATGGCCAGCGCGCCTGCGGTGGCCAGGCCTACGGCGACGAGCCGTCGAGCGTGTTGGGTGGACATGGTGCTCCTTGGGGGGGTCCTGGCGGTGCGTGGTGCACCGGCCTAGCCGACAGCGAGCGGACGCGCGGCACGGCCTCGCGCCGCTCTCGGTGACGACTCCGAAGGCAACGGATGCGCGTTCGGCCGGCCGTCAGGAACTGATTGGCCTCGACCGACGACCATCGTTGGGTGAACTCGAAGCTGCTGCTCCTCCTCTCGACGATCGCCGCCCTCACCCTGCTGGGGCCGACGAGCGCGTGGGCCCACACCGACTCCGATGTGGTCGCCGTGCCCGCCGGAGCATCGGCGACGGTGACGCTCGAGCCCACCCACGGCTGCGACGGCTCCCCGACGACCGGCGTCGCCATCCAGGCCCCCGTCGGCGGCGCCACCGCAGGCGACGTCGCCGGCTGGACGGCCACCGCCACCGCCGATGGCGACGACAAGACGGTGCTCGAATGGACCGGAGGGTCGCTGCCCGCCGACGCCACCGGCGCCTTCCCGGTCACCTTCACCGCACCCGACACCCCCGGCGAGCTCCTCACCTTCCCGTCGATCCAGTACTGCGAGAACGGCGAGGAGCTCTCCTGGATCAGCGGTGACCCCGCCGCCCAGTACCCCGCCCCCCGCCTCCTCATCCTCCCCGCCGGCTCCGAGCCCGCCGCGACCCTCGAGGACGTCCCCAGCGACGCACCTGGCCGAGACCAGCTCGCCGAGATCGTCGACGTCGACGGCAACGAGCCCCCGGCCACCACCACACCGGCCGACGCCACCTCCACGACGTCCACCACGGAGACCAGCTCCACCTCCACGACGCAATCGGGCACCGACGACGCGCCCGGACCCGCTGACTCGTCGACCAACGAGGACGACGACAGCTCCAGCGCCACGCCCGTCATCATCGGAGCCGTCGTGCTCCTCGCCCTCGCCGGCGCCGCCTGGTACACGCTGCGACGTCGCGCCGCCCACGAGGCCTGAGCGCCGCGGCCGCACCCGTTCGACCGGGAGGCCACGACCATCGAACGGGCGTTCGTTCGGCCTGTCGCTGAAGCGGGTCAGGGGCGTCGACCCCGCTCGAGGGCGGAGAATGCTGCCGCAGCGACCGAGGCGGTCAAGAACCGCTGCTCAGCGCAGCAACGATCCCGGCGGACCAGCCCGGGGCACGGCCGTGAGGAGGCTGGAGGGCGCTGGTGTCGCACTCGATGGACGTCAGCAGCCACGCCGTCACCGAGTTGGAGTTCCACATGTCTCCGGCCCGGAGCCCATCTCGTCCCCAGACCGGCGTGGGAACGAGCCCCGTCAGGTCGAGCAGGGCGCTGATCCGGTCGGGGTCGTCCGTGATGCGGATGGATCCGCCGACGGCGTGCGCCAGGTCAGGTATCTCCCCGTCCGCCCAGCAGCGGACCTCGTAGCGGAAGACCCGGAAGCGGTGCAGCCACCGGCTGCCGACGTCGCCCTCGGCCACGACCCCCCGCTCGAGCCGGCCGTGCCGGTTCGGCACCGGCGCCATCTCGATCGTGTGGCGGACACCGCCGGAACGGGCGATGAGGGCGCTGTGGAACAGGCGCTGAGGGGCTCGACCCTGGAGCGCCGCGGCCACGCGCTCGTAGACGGCGCCGGAGGCGCGGACCACCCGAGCGTCGGCACCGAGCGGGATCCAGTACAGATCGAGAGCATCCGCCCCGAGATCCGATCGTGTGACCGCTTCCTCCGCTCCTGGCACCTTCACGTCCCTACCCCCTACGAGCTCGCGGTCGGCGCCCCGGAACCACCGACGACCCCACCCGAGAAGCCACGGGGTACTCGAACCACACGGCCTTTCCTCCAGCCTCGGCCTCGCACCCCCAGGTGGGCGAGAGGGCCTCCACGAGTCGCAGGCCGTTGCCGCCCACGCGCAAGCCGTCAGGGACAGCACGAGCAGATCTGGCGAGCACCACCCGCCTGCCTAGGACATCGGCAACAGCCGGGAACGACGCACCGGCTCCAGGTGACGAAGGCCGAGCACGTCGACGAGCAGCTCGGCGGCCGAGCCGCCGGCATCCTCGGCGAGCGCGAGCGCCAGGGGGACGTCGAGGTCATCGGCCAGCGCGGCGATCACCGCAGCTCGAGCCTCGTCGTCGTGGCTGCTGCGGCGGGCGGCGGCGTGTCGCAGCGCGTGCACCCGCGCCTCGGCGGCCGCGAGGTCGGCGGTGTCGAACTCCCAGCTGTCCCACCAGCGCCGCTGGCAGATGAGCAGCCGCAGCGCAGCAGGGGTGGCGTCGTGCAGCACCTCGTCGACGAACACGAGGTTCCCGGTGGACTTCGCCATCTTCTCGCCGCCCCGGGTGACCATCCCGGCGCGCAGCCACGCTCGTGCGAACGGGGCGACGCCGGTGACAGCCTCGGCCTGGGCCGCTTCGAACGCGTGGTGCGGGAAGGCGAGATCGGCGCCACCGCAGTGCAGGTCCAGCCCCGGGCCCAGGGTGGCCAGCGCCATCGCGGAGCACTCGGCGTGCCAGCCCGGTCGCCCGGGTCCCCACGGGCTGTCCCAGGCCGGTTCCTCGCCGCTGGACCGGACCCACAGCGCCGCATCGAGCGGGTCGCGCTTGGCGGGATCGTCGAGCCCCCCGCCGCGCTCGGCGGCGAGCTCGAGCGCCTGGCCGTAGGTGAGCCCGGCCCGCTCGGCCACCCCCTCGTGGGCGAAGAAGACCGAGCCGTCCGCCACGTAGGCGTGACCGAGGTCGACCAATCCCGCAGCGAGCGCGATGACCTCGTCGATGAAGTCGTGGGCGAGGGGCTCGTTGGTCGGCGTGGAGATGCCCAGGCGGGCCATGTCGTCGGCGAACCGGAACGTCTGTTGCGACGCCAGGGTGCGCCACGGCGTCCCCGTGCGAACCGATGCCGCCATCAGGGCGTCGTCGACGTCGGTCACGTTGCGGGTCACCTCGACGTGCTGGCCGAGCGACCGGAGGAACCGGATGGCGACGTCGGACCAGACCGCGGTGGCGGCGTGGCCGATGTGGGTGGTGTCGTACGGGGTGATCCCGCACACGTAGACCCGAGCCCGGCCGAGCAGCGCGATGCGTTCCCCGCCCAGCGTCACCAACACGGGAGCACCTCCTGCGTGATCCTCGCGTGCACGCGGATCGCGGCGTCCGGGCTCGCCTGGCGCCCAGACCACGTCGGGCCCTCCCGCTCGCTGCTGACCTCTCGATGGCTACCCATGGATCACTCCGGTCCTTCGTCCTGCTGGCGAACCTACGGCCACAACCGCCCCGACAGAAGGGGCGATCGTCCCTACCGGCGCGGGCGCCGGTCGTGGGACCGACCCGAGGGGTGGGGCCGCGGGGTGCGTGGCGTCTCCCGAGAGGTTGCGGTTTCCCCGGGATCGTATACCCTGGGGGGTATGTGTAGCCCTGCCACGTGCCCCACCTGCCACAAGCCCACCTTCGCCGGTTGCGGAAACCACATCGAGCAGGTGCTCGGCGAGGTCCCGCTCGATCAGCGGTGCCAGTGCGCCGACGCGCCGCGACGACGCACGTCGTGGTTCCCCCGCTCGAACCGCGTCTCCCAGCCGTGAGCAGCTGGCGACGCCCCGACACCTCGCCGGCCGCCGCGGGGCCCGTCGTCGAGCTCGCCCCCGAGCTCGCTCCCGGGCTCGAACGCCGGGGACGGGCGTGGCTCCTGTGGTCGTTCCTGCTCTGCCCGTGCCACCTCCCGCTCAGCCTGGCGGCACTGGCAGCCGTGCTCGGCGGCACGTCCGCCGGCGTCGTCCTGCGGGACCACGTCTGGCTCGCCGGCGCGTTGATCAGCGTGACCTGGATCGCCGGCACCGGCTACGGCCTCCGACTCATCCGCCGCGCCGAGCGAGCGAACGGCTCGTGCCCGATCCGGTGAGGGGCCCGGATCGGAAGCCCCGCGACCAGATCGCGTCGCTCGCACGCGCCCACCTCCGCATCCCCCTCTGACCGCCGTGCTCGAGGGGCGGAGCTGGGGCTGATCCGGCTCAGCCCGCCTCAGGGGTGGCGGGCGGTTGCCACGGGATGATCCAGGCGCGGGCGGCGAGCTCGTCTCGGACCCTGCGGATGTGGGGGAGCTCGAGCGTGGCGCGTCGGCGGAGCACCGGGTCGGTGGTGGAGCTGGCCGCCAGGCTGGCGTTGATGACCCACCCGTAGGGCTCGATGCCGGCACGGCGGAGGTCCTCCTGGAGCTCGCAGGCCTCCTGGACTGGGGTGGTCTGGGGCAGGGTGACGATGACGATGTGGGTGAACTCGGGGTCCTGGAGGCGCATGAGCGGGGTGGTCGCCTTGCCGCCGATGCCGGACGCGCCGCGCAGGACGTCGCGGTGGTAGGCGCCGGTCTGGTCCAACAGGAGCACCGTGTGTCCGGTGGGTGCGGTGTCGATCACCACGTGCTCGTGACGCCCGCGGGACAGCAGCCGGGAGAAGGCGACGAAGACGGCGAGCTCCTCCGTGCAGGGTGAGCGGAGGTCCTCGGCGAGCAGGTCGCGCTGCGACGGATCGAGCTTCGTGGCGGCGGCCAGCTTGTCGGCGATGTAGCGGTCGCGCTCGGCGTCGGGATCGATCCAGCTGGTGGTCAGGTGGCGCCCCTGGGGACGGGCCAGGTGGCCGGCGGGGTCGGTGCTGGACAGGTGGGTGTCGAGGTCTGCGGCGGCGAGGCCCGTGGCGATGGCCGTGGCGACGGCCGTCTTGCCGACGCCACCCTTGCCCATGACCATCACCACGCCGGGACCGGCGGCGGCGAGCTCCGTGACGAGCGCATCGACGCCGGGGAGGTCGGCGGCCTCGGGCCCGGGCGCGATCGGGGTGACCTGGGGGGCGGGGCCGTGGCCGGTGAGGGCGCGCAGGGCCGGGAGGCCGACGAGGTCGTAGGGCACGAGGGGGATCGTGTCGGTGGGGATCCCCTCCAGGTGCTCCGGCAGCCTGGTCATCGTCTCGTGCTGACGTCGGACGAAGGCGGCGGCGACGACGTCGTCGGGATCGGGCTCCGCGAGGACGCCGTTGAGGACGAGCCGCTGGTTGGTGACGCCCTGGGCCGCCAGCTCGGCACCGGCCCTGGCGGCTTCGCGGACCGCTCCGGGCTCGGGGCGGGCCACGAGCACCACGCTCGTGCGGTCGCCGTCACCCAGCGCCTCCACCGTCTGCTGGTAGAGCGACCGCTTGTCTCCCAGCGCCGACAGCGGCCCGAGGCAGCTGGCGCCTTCGGGATTGGCGTCGATGAAGGTGGTCCACGCCGCGGGCAGCTCGAGCAGACGCAGGGTGTGCCCGGTGGGAGCGGTGTCGAAGAGGACGTGGTCGTAGCGGGCGCTGGCCTCCGGGGTGGCCAGCAGACCGCTGAACTCGTCGAACGCGGCCACCTCCACCGTGCACTGGCCCGAGAGCTGCTCGGTCAGTGCCGCGAGCTCCTCGTCGGGCACCGTGCCGCGGAAGGGCCCCAGCACCCGCTCGCGGTAGGCGGCGGCCGCCACGGCCGGGTCGATGTCCATGGCATCGAGGCCGCCGACCCCGGGGACGGCGGTCGGCTCGTTGCCGACGTCCATGGCGAACACGCCGCTGAGGTTCGACGCCGGGTCGGTGCTCACGATCAGCACCCGCCGACCCTCGTCGGCGAGGGCGACCGCCAGGGCAGCGGCCGCGGTGGTCTTGCCCACCCCGCCCTTGCCGGTGAACAGGATGAAGTGGGTCCGCCACGTGGTCCACCGCTCGCCGTGCGTCGCCTCACCGGTCACGCCGCCGAGCCTCGCGCACGCCCGCCATCGGCGGGATCGAGCTCGCCGGTACCACCCCGGACACCTCGGCCCGCCTCGAGCGGGGGCGACCTCGGATCAGGAGCTGTTCCCCGCCGGCGGCCCCTCCCCTGCGCCTGGGATGCCGACCTCGGTCACCCCGGCGCATCCTCCACCCGGCGGGTCGAGGACCGGTCTCTGAGCTCGGGCCCGGGAGGCCCGAGGCTCAGCTTCCCCCGGGGTCACTACCCCGGTGTCGAGCGAGGCGGCGGCGGCGCCTCGTCGACCGGGAGGTCGAAGAAGGCGGCCACCCTCGGGAACCGACGGGGGATGCGCTCGAGCAGCGGCAGCCCGAACACGAGGGTGGAGATGGTTCCGAACTGCTCGTAGACCACGGCGTTGAGCACGACCGTGCCCGCCATGAGGCGGCCGATCACGAAGAGGTAGCCGAGCGACGCCACGGTGACGCTCAGCGAGCCCATGGTCTGCGAGGAGGCCTCGATCCGGAACGGGAGGTAGTAGTGCATGAACCACTGCACGAGCGTGAGGGCGAAGGCGAA
The DNA here is from genome assembly GCA_038241315.1 of Acidimicrobiales bacterium. GTDB lineage: Bacteria > Actinomycetota > Acidimicrobiia > Acidimicrobiales > Iamiaceae > Aquihabitans. The sequence continues at coordinate 36,783 of JBBRFU010000002.1, forward strand.
GACCGCGGCGCCCGGAACCAGGGCGCCCGGGTCGCGGGTGGGGCGCGGCAGTGCCAGCGTCACGAAGAACCAGCCGAGCCCGAGCAGGACCGCGGTGACCGCGAGTGAGCTGGTGGCGACGGCGACGCCGTACTGGCCGCGCAGGCGGGTGAGGACCGACGCGCCGCGATGACGACGATCGCGATCAGGGCCGTCACGCGCGCCACGGTGCGCACCGAGGCCTTCGCCTCGGCGGCTGGGAGCTGCCAGGCACCGACGCTGCACGCGGCCAGCACCTTGGTGAGGCTGCGCCCGGCCAGGAGGGCGACCACGATCGACGACGAGAACACGCCGAGGTCGCGCCGGGCGCTCGCCCCCGTGGTGCGGGCCACCTCCTCGGCCATCCCGCCGGTCAGGCCGACCCCGGTCAGCAGCCCCTCCACGCCGGCTCGTCCGAACACGAGGCTCAGGGCGCTCATCACCGACACGACGAGCGCCACCGAGAACAAGAACAGGCGCAGGGCGATGGCGCTGCCGAGCACCGAGGCGAAGGCCGACCGGTCGCGCGCTCGCAGGGCCAGCGCGGTGTCCCACGCCGTGCGGCGGTGAGGGGTCTGCGCGGCCCAGGCCTCGGCCTGGACGGCTCGGGCGGCGGCGTTCGCCCTGGCCCGCCCGGCCAGCTCGGCGGTTCGACGAGCCGACGGCTTCTCGTCGCCGGTCTCGTCGCCGGTCTCGTCGCTGCGGCCGACAGAGGTCACCGGTCGCCGTCTCCCAAGGCGCTGCTGCTCACCTGATCGCCAGCCGACTGCCGGGCTCGATCAGGCCCGGGCCACGGTGCGGAAGCCGATGTGGCCCGTGCCGCTGTCGACCATCTGCGGGCGCCGCGCCGCCGGACGGTAGCGACGGCAGTAGGTGTCGGCGCACAGGTGCGAGCCGCCCTTGATCACGCGACGGGGGATCCGGATCGCGGGCATCCCCCGGTCGTAGCTCCCCGCCTCGGAGCCGCCGCGAGGGTTCGTGGGCACGCAGCAGGGCTCGTCGGCGTCCGCTGGGTGCGCATCCGACCACCAGTCCGACACCCACTCCCAGGTGTTGCCGGTGATCTCGTGGAGCCCGTACCCGTTGGGTGCGAACGATCGCACCGGCGCGGTGCGCTCGTGGCCGTCACGGGGAGCATTGCGCCAGGGGAAGTCGCCCTCGAACCACTTGGCGAGCCTCGCTCCGTCGGGCTCGGCCTCGTCCCCCCACGCGAAGGCGGCTCCCTCGATGCCGCCGCGCGCCGCATGCTCCCACTCGGTCTCGGTCGGAAGGTCGCGGCCAGCCCACGTCGCGAACGCGAGGGCATCCTCGAAGGCGACCTGGACGACGGGGTGGTCGTTGCGGCCGTCGAGGTCCGAGCCGGGGCCCTCGGGGGCGTGCCAGGAGGCCCCCGAGCACCCACGCCCACCACTGGAGGAGATCGCGGAGGTCGACCGGGCCGGCCGTGCCGACGAAGACCTGGGAGCCGGGCACCAGCAGGTCGGGATCCGCGCCCGGGTAGGCCGCCGGATCGAGCGGCCGCTCGGCCACGGTCACGTACCCCGTGGCCTGCACGAACGCCCGGTACTGGGCGTTCGTCACCGCGTCACGTCCATCCGGAAGGGGTCGACGCGCACGCGGTGCACCGGTCGTTCCTCGGGTTCGAGGTCGGAGCCCATCGCGAGCTCACCGCCGGGGGACGGCCATGGTGGCCGCGCTCGACGCGATCGGCATCTCGCTCGGCGCCTGGGTGCTGGGGGTCCCGTCACCGGGAGCCATCCTCGCCCTCACCTTCGTGTTGGCCTTCATCCCCTACTTCGGGGCCATGGCCGCCGGCCTCCTGGCCTGTGTCCTCGCGGTGGCCGAAGGACGGATCGACCTCGGCCTCACGATGCTCGCGGTGATCGTGGTGGTCCAGCAGGTGGAGGGGAACGTCCTCCAGCCCGTCCTCGTCGGCAACGCCGTGAACCTGCACCCGATGGTGGTGGCGCTGGGCGTCATCGCCGGGGGCGCTCTCGCGGGCATCCTCGGCATGTTCGTCGCCATCCCCCTGATCGCTGCCGCCACGGCTGCCGTCGACGAGGTCCGACGCGTCGGCGCGGGAGCGGTGCCGAGCCCGCCGCCGGGTCCCGTTCCCGGCTGATCGGCTGATCGGCTGATCGGCTGACCGGCACGCCGTCAGGCGGGCGGTTCCCGGCGTCATCCGGACGGGGTGAGCGGGTCGCTGGCGGGTCCCGGCGACGATGCGGCAGGGTGGGCCGCCCGGTCCGGGGCGAACCGGCCGCCCACCCAGGCGGTGGTGGCGCCATGGGCGACCACGCTGGCCACCACGGTGCAGGTGATCACGGCGAGCACCTGCTTCCCGTCGCCCGGCGCCAGGCCGTCGAGCGCGAGCAGCGCGAAGACCACCGAAGCCAGGCCTCGCGTTCCGAACCAGCCGACGAGCAGCGCGGTGCTGCGGTCGAACGAGGTGCCGAGCAGGGCGAGGGCCACCGGCACCATCCGCACGGCGGTGAGCGCGATCGCCGCGTACGCCCACTCCTCCCAGCCGGCGTCGCGCAGGATGGGCAGGGCGAGTGCTCCGAAGACCAACCACACGGCCATGGACAGCAGGTCGCCGGCCTGGTGCGTGAACTCGAGGCTCGCGTCGTCCGAGTCACCCCGCCCGACGGCTCCGAAGGCGAGACCGGCGACGAACGCGGCGACGAACCCGTTCCCCTCGAGCTGCACCACCGAGGCGAACGCGAGGATCGACAGGGCTGCGGTGCCGACGGCCTTGGTCGGCGCGGTCGTGGTGCCGGCGCGGACGGCCGCTCGGATGGCCACACCGTCGCCGGACGACCCGTTGTCCCCCCAGATGTAGAAGACCAGCGTGTTGTCGCCGTACCCGAGGCGGTCGACCTCGTCGAGGAGCCGGCCCACCTGGACGTCGACGTGCTCGGCGAACCCCGCAGCCACCTCCATCAGGCGCCGCTGGAAGGGCTTCTCCTCCTCGGGGATGTCGTCCCACGCGGCGAGCTCCTCGGGGCGCGGGGTGAGCTGGGCCTCCTGGGGGATCTAGCCCTTCTCCTTGGCCCGGTGGAAGACCCGCTCCCGATACGCGTCCCAGCCGTCGTCGAACTTCCCGGCGTAGCGGTCCGCCCACTCCTTCATGATGTGATGCGGCCCGTGCAGGCACCCGCTCGCCCAGTACAGGAAGAACGGCTTGTCGGGCGCGAGCGCCTTGTGCTGGCGGAGCCACCCCATGGCGTCCTCGACCAGGTCCGCTGAGGTGGTACCCCTCCTCGGGGGTCCTCGGCGGCGGGACCGTCGTCTGGTTCCGCACCAGGTTCGGCTCGTACTGCGACGCCTCCCCCGCCAGGAAGCCGTAGAAGTACTCGAAGCCCAGGCCCGTCGGCCAGTTCTCGAACGGACCGGCCGCCGTCGTCTCCTCGGCGGGCGTGTTGTGCCACTTGCCCCACGCACCCGTGGAGTAGCCGTAGTCCTTGAGGACCTGGGCGGCGAGGGCGCTGCTCTTGGGGATGTGCCCCGAGTAGCCGTCCCAGTCGTTGGCCAGCTCGGCGATCTGCCCGGCGCCGACGCGATGGTGGTTCCGCCCGGTGAGGAGCGAGGCACGCGTGGGCGAGCACATCGCCGTGGTGTGGAACCGGTTGTAGGCCACCCCTTCGCCGACCACGCGATCGAGCGTCCGGGTCTCGACCTCGCCCCCGAAGGTGGTCGGCAGACCCGGCCCGGCATCGTCGATCAACACGAGGATGATGTTCGGGGCGTCGTCGGGCAGGTGCCGCTCGCTGGGGAGCGGGGCGTACACCGACTCCTCCATCGTGCGCCCGGCCGTGCTCCCCGAAGGCTTGGGCGGGAAGGGCAGCGACTCGGCGTTCATCGGCGGGCGATGGGATGCAGGGGCCATGCTCCGATGGTGGGTGAGGCTCGGCGCATCGCCATCACCCCGCCGGGATGAAAGGGGTCTCCTCTCGGCCCCCGCCACCGGCGGACCGGCTCCCCGCTCGTCAGCCCTCCGAGTGGGCGCGCGCCGACAGGGCCGCCCGCCGCCACGGGACACAGCCCTCGAGCTCGATCTCCAGGGAGAAGCTGAGGAAGGTCGGACGTGTGCCATCCGGCGTCGGTCCGTGCCCCACGGCGAGGTCTCCTGGTTCGCCGGTCGGCCGCGGTCGCCGGGAAGACCTCAGATGCGCCGTCGGCGTCGAACGCCGCGGCCCGGGGTCACCGCCGCGGCGACCACGGCCGCCCTCGCCACCGGAGCGCGACCGGGCGTGACCGCCTGGGCCACGACGGCGGTCCTCGCCACGGGTCGACCGATGACCCCGACCCGTCCGGCACGTCCGCGACGCAATGGCAGGTCAGGACCCCACTTCTTCGAGCTCGGCGTCCGACTGGACGGCAGCGATGATGGCTTGGATCGGGATCCGCCCGTCGGCGACGAGCTGGCCGCCGGCCCGACGGGCGGCCGACGCGAACGGCGCCGCCCAGAGGTTCTCGTAGACCAGCACTCCGGCGACGCTGCCGGGTTCGATGGCCGCCGCCAGGTTGACCACGTCCTCTTCCGCGAACAGCTCGGCCAGCTCGGCCTCGAGGGTCACGAGGGGGCCGAGCTCCTCGAGATCGGCCAGCTCCATCGCGTCGATCCCGCCGTCGGCGTCCTTGGCGAGGATGATCAGGTCGATGACCCGGATGGTGCCGGCCTCCACCAGCGCCAGCAGCTCCTCGGCGATCTCACCGGTGAAGTCCTGCTGTCCTTCGGGGAACTCGAGGACCAGGTAGTCGACGGGCCCGAGCTCGTCGAGGGAGGTGTTGGACATGGCGCCTTCCGTTCACGTCGTCCGATGGCGGAGCGGGGTGCGCGTCGAGCGCATCCTCGGTCCCATGGTCGACCGTGCGCCACCGGGTGGGCATCACCCAGGCGAGGTGATCCGTGCGACCAGGACCGGTCAGGCGACCTGGCGTCGGACTCGCTTGTCGATGGCGACGACCGCGGTGGCGACTGCGGCGACGGCGAAGATGCGTCCCCACGCGCTTGCGGCGATGGGCGCGGTCTGGAAGATGGTGTTCATGAACGGCAGGTAGGTGATGGCGAGCTGGCCGAGGGCCTGCACCGCGACGCCGCCGATGATCCAGCGGTTGGAGAACATGCCGACGTGCCACACCGAGTGGGTGAGTGATCGGCAGCTGAACAGGTAGAAGGCTTCGACGGTGACGAAGAGGTTGAGCGCAGCGGTGCGGGCCTCGTCGAGGGTGGCGCCGTTGGATCGTTCCCATTCGAAGAGCCACCAGGAGCCGCCGACGAGCAGGGTGGAGACCATCAGGATCCGGATGAGCAGCGTGCCGGTGAGCAAGGGCCGTCGTGGATCGCGGGGCGGGCGCTGCATGATCCCGTCTTCTCTGGGTTCGAACGCCAGCATGAGCCCGAGTGCGACGGCGGTGGTCATGTTGATCCACAGGATCTGCACCGGCACGATCGGCAAGGCCGTGCCGAGCACGATCGCGGTGAGGAGGACCAGGCCTTCGCCCATGTTGGTGGGCAGGGTCCAGACGATGAACTTGGTGAGGTTGTCGAAGACGCCGCGTCCCTCCTCGATGGCGGCCTCGATGGTGGCGAAGTCGTCGTCGGTGAGGATCATGTCGGCGGCCTCTTTGGCGACCTCGGTGCCTCCGAAGCCCATGGCGATGCCGATGTCGGCCTGCTGGAGGGCGGGCGCGTCGTTGACGCCGTCGCCGGTCATGGCCACGACGTGGTGGCGGGACTGGAGGCCTTCGACGAGGCGCAGCTTCTGTTCGGGGGACACCCTGGCGAACACCGACGCCCGTTCGACCGCGGCCGGGAACTCCTCGGGTGTGAGCGCCGCGAGGTCGAGGCCGGTCAGGACGCTGCTGGGCTCGTCGTCGGTGAGGATGCCGAGCTGCTCGGCGATCGCGGTCGCGGTGCCGGCGTGGTCGCCGGTGATCATCTTCACGTCGATCCCTGCGGTGTGGCAGCTCTGCACGGCCGCGATCGCGGCCGTGCGGGGTGGGTCGAGCATCGCCTGCAGCCCGGTGAAGGCGAGGGCCCCGCGGCGCGCGTCGGCCTCGAGGTCGGTCTCCTCCGTGGCGGTCGCCATGGCCGTGGCCAGCACCCGCAGGCCGCGCCGTGCGAGGTCGTCGACCGCGGCGAGGATCGCGTCCGGATCGAGGGGTCGGAGCGTGCCGTCCGCGGCCATCTGCGTGGCGCACAGATCGATGACGCGCTCCACCGCGCCCTTCACCAGGATCACTGCGTCACGGTCGTCGCCGTGGCGGTGCAGGGTGGCCATGTACTTGCGGTCGGAGTTGAACGGGATCACCGCGACCCGAGGCAACTCGACCCTGAGCTGGTCCGGGCCCAGGCCAGCCTTGGTGGCGGCCACGACCATGGCGCCCTCGGTCGGGTCCCCGATGACCGCCCAGGAGTCCTCGGTCCGGGTGAGCCGAGCGTCGTTGCAGACCGCGCCGGCGATCAGGGTCCACCGCACGCCCTCGTCGACCTCGGGCGTGACCGGCGCACCGCCGGGATCGAGCAGCGCGCCGTCGGGTTGGTAGCCCGAACCGGTGACCTCGTAGCTGGCGTGCGGGGTCCAGAGCGCACGCACCGTCATCTGGTTCTCGGTGAGCGTGCCGGTCTTGTCGGAACACACCACCGTCGTGCTGCCCAGCGTCTCCACCGCAGGCATCCGTCGGATGACGGCGCGCTGGCGGGCCATGCGGTTCACACCGATCGCCAAGGTGATGGTGACCGCGGCCGGCAACCCTTCGGGGATCGCTCCCACCGCCAGGGCGACGGCGGCGGTGAACATCTCCGTGGCGCGCTCACCCCGCACCAGCCCGACCACGAAGGTCACCGCAGCCAGGGCGAGGATCGCAACGGTGAGCACCTTGCTGAACGCCGTCAGCTTCTTGGTCAGCGGGGTGGCCAGGGTGTCCGCCGACCCGACCAGTCGGTGGATCTCACCGAGCTCGGTCTCCACGCCGGTCGCGACCACGATGGCGCTCGCGGTGCCGTTGGTCACCAGGGTGCCTGAATAGACCATGTTGCGCCGGTCTGCCACCGGCGTCGCGGCCGCCAGGATCGCCTCGTCCTTGACGACGGGCACGGACTCGCCGGTCAAGGCGGACTCGTCCACCTGCAACTCGGTGACCTCCATGAGCCGCAGGTCGGCGGGGACCTTGTCGCCTGCCTCGATCAGGACCAGGTCGCCCGGTACCAGCTGGTCGGAGGGGATCGTGAACTGGCGTCCGTCACGGCGGACCCGGGCGTCGGTGTGGACCATCGACCGCAGCGCGTCGAGCGCGTTCTCGGCCTTGGCCTCCTGGACGTACCCGACGATGGCGTTCACGAGCACGACGCCGAAGATGACGGCCGAATCGACGAACTCCTCCAGCAGCAGCGTCACCGCGCTCGCGGCGAGCAAGACGTAGATGAGCGGATGTCGGAGCTGGCGCACGAACCGCTCGAGCCGCCCGGTCGCGCCGGACTCGGGCAACACGTTCGGCCCGTACCGCTCGAGCCGCTCGGCGGCCTCGGAGGAGCTCAACCCGTCGTGGCGATCCGTCTCGAGGACCAGCAGCACCTCGTGCGTGGCGAGCGCGTGGTGCGAGTTGCCATCGACCGGGCGGGCCCTCTGGTCGGTACCAGATGGCGGGAGAGGCACGGGTAGGACTTCCTTTCGACGGACGCGTCGAGACACCCCGCCGACCAGTCTTCCCGGCACACCTGACCCTCCCGCAGCCTACGGGAGGCCTCCCGTCGCACCAGGGGCGAACGGCCCTGATGCGGACGCCGCGGCTCCGCGATGATGGAGGCCAACACGTTCGGTCGAACGTGTCGCCCGGCGGAGGTGACGTTCCCTGCCGGTCCTGCCGGTCCTGCCGATCACCGATGATCACGTCATCGGGAACTGGAGACGTATCGCATGCTCATCCTGGTCGCCGTAGACGGCTCCGACGGTTCGAGGGCGGCGCTCCGATGGGTGCGCGGCTTCGCCGACGTGATGGACGCAACGATCAGCGTGGTGCAGGCGTGGGAGTACCCGTCGACGGCGGTGCTCCCCGGTGGGCCGACGTTGCTGCCCCCGGCCGAGGCCAGCAAGGCGGTCGCGGCCGAGCTGACCCAGGTCCTGCGGGAGGAGCTGGGACGTCCCCCTGAGGGGATCGAGACGTTCGTCGAGCCGGGCACCCCCGACCTCGCGGTCCTACGCGTGGCGGCCCGCAACGGAGCCGACCTCATCGTCGTCGGAAAGCGGGGGCTCGGAGCGGTCGCCTCGCGGCTCCTCGGATCGGTCAGCCGCCGGCTCGTGGAGCACTCGACCTGCCCGGTGGCGGTCGTACCCGACACGTTCGTCCAACGCCAGGGCCCGGTGGTCGTCGGCGTCGACGAATCCGCCGACTCGGGCGCCGCGGTCCAGTGGGCGACCACGGTCGCGGCGGCCCATCGCTGTCCTCTCGTCGTCGTCCACGCGGTGTCGGCCGCGCCGCCGGACTACCCGGACTCCCTCGGCGAGGCCATGGATCGCGCCGGCCAGGCCATCGCCGATGAACAGTCCCGCCCGGCGATCGACGCCGGCCTCGAGGTGCGCACCGTGGTCCGCACGATGGACCCTCGCACCCTCATCACCTCGACTGCCGGCGAGCTCGATGCCCGACTCGTCGTCGCCGGATCGCGTGGAGCCGGACCGATCGCGTCCCTCCTGATGGGAAGCACCGCGACGTACCTCGCCGAACGAAGCGACGGCCCGGTCGTCCTCGTCCCGAGCCGCGAAGGTGACGCCGGGCCGGCTTCGACGGAGACGTGATGCCATCCTCGGTCCTGGTCGCGTCGATCCACCCGAGTCGCGCCAGCTTCGCGGTCAGCCGAGCGGCAGTTCCTCGTCGCTGAGCCGCGCCGCGTCGATGGTCCCCTGGCGCGCGGTCACAGAGGGGTCGAAGGACCCTGACGGGCCCTATCGCCGGCGGGTGACGCTCCGGCGGTGGCCAGGGCGCTCCCGAGGGCGACCGGGGCCCACACGAGCAGGGCCCGGGTGATCAGCGCGGCGGCCACGGCGGGCGCGAGGGCCACGCCGAAGGCGGTCAGCAGCGCCGCCATCACGACCTCGCCGACGCCCGGGGCGCCGGCGACCGGCCCCCGCGACTCGAGGCCGGTGGCTGCGAGGTGGGCGACGGCGACGCCGGCGAGGGGTGCGCCGCCCCCCACGGCCGCGACCGCGGCGGCGGCGCAGGCGAACCGGGCCGTGGCCTCACCCACGCCGCCGAGGGCGAGGACCGACCAGCGGGGCGCTCGGCGCTCGGGGCGCTCGAGGGGCGGCGCGGCGTCGTCGGGGTGGCCCCGCCTGGACGCGATCAGCGGAGGCAGCGCCGCCGCGATGCCGAGCACCACGAACCACGTGACCTCGTCCGGCACGTCGACGTCGGCTCGCGCCGCCCATCCCGCGGCCAGGGCGACGACCAGCGCCACACCCGAGCAGATCAGGCCCGTCCACCGGACGTACCTGATCCCCTGGCGACCCTCCGACCGGGGCACCCCGGCCCGTTCGAGGTGGTCGACCAGGTCCTCCCGCCCGGCCTGGCGGCGGTCGACCACCGCCAGGCTGAACGCCGAGACCTGGGCCAGCGCCGTGCGGCCGATGGCGAGACGGCGGTCGATGGCCGCGAGCAGGGCGGACGCCCGGCTGATCTCGGCGAACAGGAGCGCCACGATCGCCACCCCGAGCCAGCGGAACGCAGGATCGGCCAACTCGTCGAGGAGCGCTCCCGGCCCGGCCAGCAGCGCCAGGCCCACGATGGCCACGACGATCGCCGCGAGGGTGGCGAGGAGGTGGGACACCGGGACGGGGCTGGGCGGCGAGGGCGCCCGCGGCTCCACCCCCGCACGCCGCGCCACCTCGTCGCGCAGCTGCGGGAGCGCATCGGCCGACCGACGCAGCCGTCGACGGGTCGCCGCGGTCAACGACAGCTCCTGGAGCTCGGGCAGGGCCCGGGCCAGCGTCGCCTCGCCGAGCACGGCCCGGGCCGCCGCCACGGCCCGCTCGGGACCGACGATCGACGACGTGGCGGCGAGGAGCTCGGCGACGTCGTTGTCGAGCGCGCGCGGCGAGGCCGCGCTCTGGGCGGAGGCGAAGTCGACGATCCAGGCCTGGCCGACCTCGTCGACCAGCACGTTGGCGGTGACGAGGTCCCGGTGGGCGACGCGCGCCCCGTGCATCCGGGCCACCTGCGTCCAGGCATCGACCAGCACGGCGTCGGTGACCGACGCCTCGGGCAGGCGGTCCAGGTCGTGGCCGGCGACGTGGTCCTCGACGATCCAGACGTGATCGGACTCGTGCTCGATCCCGTGGATGACGGGCACGCGGACGCCGTGGTTCCGGGCCAGCAGGGTCATCGCCGCTTCCCGGTGGGCCTGTGCCGAGGCATCGAGCACGGCGACCTCGTCGCGCACGTCGCGGAAGGCGAGGAACCTGGCGGCCCGGTAGATCCAGTCACGGTCCCGCGGCTCGGGGTCGAGGAGCTTCACGAACACCGGTCCGGCAGCGGTGGTGGCCACGAACGGGAACGATCCCTGCGGCGCTCCCGGCACCCGCTGGAGCTGCGAGGGCTCGGTCCAGCCGGCCCGATGCAGCACGGCCGCCGCCTCGTCGAGGCCCGGGACCCGGTGCGGGGCCCCGAGCGCGAGGTGCAGGGCGGAGCCGATCACCCAGCCGAGGGCGGCGCCGCCCACCACGTCGAGCGGGAGGTGGGCCCCGAAGTAGATGCGCGTGAAGCCGACGACGAAGGGCAGCACCCACGCCACCCGCCGCCAGCGCCGGGGGAGGTAGGGCGCCGCTGCGGTCACGATGGCGGCGGCGACCGCGGTGTGGCCGGAGACGAAGCCGAGCCCCCCGCCGCTGTAGCGCAGGACGTCGTCGAAGAAGCCGATCGGTCGGGGCCGCTCGACGAGGGCCTTGAGCTCCTTGGCCGCCATCCAGGCCAGCCCGCCCGCCACCGCCACGTCGAAGGCGGCCCGGCGGTGCTGCCGGGCCACGACCAGCATCACCACCGCGGCGACCAGCGCGGCGACGACGTTGCCGGCCTGCATGACCACCTGGAGGACCGGCTCGAGGTGCGACGGCAGGCCGTTCAGCAGGTGGAACAGGTCGCCCTCGAACCGGGTGAGCCGGTCGCGCTGCACGGCGAGCGAGGCGAGGCCGAGGACCAGCAGTCCCACCACGACGCGCACCGCGTCGCCGGGGTGGCGCCCGATCGGCGGGCGCGGGACGACCTCGCCGCCGTCGGCGCCCTGCGTCGAGGACGGGTCCTCCGTCCGAAGGGTGTCGAACATCGGATGCTCCTCTCCTTGCCGGTTCGGGTCGGTCCCGAAGAAGTACGTGGCAGCGGCGCCCGTGGCCACGCCCATCGCGATCCCGCCGACCAGGTCGAGCGGCAGGTGGCCACCGATGTACATGCGCCCGAGGGCGACGACGGCGACGAGCGCGACCGAGATCTCCCGCCAGGGCCGGTGCAGGTGGAACACCGTCAGGGTGGCGATGGTCGCGGCCACCGCCAGGTGGCCGGACGTGTAGCCGAGCGAGCCCGGAGCGAAGTGCTCCCGGGCCTGCACGTCGGCCAGGAAGGCGCCGGGCCGACCCCGCTGGACCACGTCCTTCACCGCCTTGGCGCCGTAGTAGATGCCCAGGCCGCTCGACAGGAGGAGCAGCGCGAGCCGGCGCCGCCCTCGGAACAGGGCCACCGCGGCCGCGATCGGGATCGTCACGAAGACGCCGTACTGCATGAAGGGCCAGAGCACGTAGTAGAGCCAGTCGGGCAGGTCGTTGACCCACCGGAACACGGTGACCTCGAAGGGCAGCGGCTCCCCCTCGTGGGCCAGGAGCGTGGCGGCCACGAAGACGGCGCCGCTCGCCGCGGCGAGGGCGAGCACGCGTCGGTCCGAGCGGACGTCGACCGGCGCGGGCGAGGGCGAGGGCGAGGCGGGGTGCGTCAGGGTCTTCACGGCCCGACCCGCTCGGCGACGGTTCGGCCCACGACGACGCGGTGTGCCCACCGGGCCACCGGGATCTGGGCCCAGAAGGTGACGAGGCGCCCGGTGACCGCGGCGAACGCCGCGCTCCCGGGATCGATGCCGACCGCGAGGAGCCCGAGGAACACCAGCAGCTCGGTCAGCCACAGGTGCGCCGCACCGGGCCAGAGGGAGGCGATGGTGCCGGCGGCGATCCAGATGGCGACGAGGGTGGCGGTGGCCGCGATGGGGCCGGCCGACCGGGCGATCAGCACGAAGGCGAGGGATTCGACGCCCCGGGCCACGGCCCACCACACCGTCGACCCGACGGCGCTGGCCAGCTGGCGCTGGCGGCGACCGGGGCTCGGCGCCCACACGTCGGTCAGCTCCCAGCTGACGGGGGCGGCCCGGAGGGCGACCAGTTGGACGAGCAGCAGCGCGGCCCCGCAGAGGACTCCGATGGCGAACCCCTCCGCGTAGCCGTGGCCGGCCTCGAGGCCACCGGCCACCACACCCGTGACCAGGATCGGAGCCACCGCCAGCCCGCTGCCCACCCAGGTGGCGACGGCTCGGGCGGCGCTCGCCGCCGTCAGGCCGGCGCGGTGACCGGCGATGACGTAGAGGTGCCCGGCCCAGCGCCAGAACGTCCGCCCCGGCGCAGGGAGGTGCGTCGCCATCGAGGTCACCGCGCTCAGGCGGAACGGGGCCCGGCGCTCGCTGGCCGACCGGAACGCCAGGCCCCGAGCCGGGTGGACGAGCAGGCCGACCACGACGGCGATCGCGGCACGGAGCCCGTCGACCCCCGCCAGGCGCCCGCCGAGGTCGTCGCCCAGCAGCAAGGCGACCGAGACGTAGAGGCCGAAGGTCCCGGCCGCCACGAGCGCCAGACGCGGAGCGGCCACGGGCCGGGCCGTCGTGGTGGTCGGAGCGGCCTGGCCGACGTCGTCGATCGCCTCGCGCAGGGCCTGGAGGCAGGCGCTGACCTGGACCGCCCGGCGGGTCGCCGAGGTCAACATCCCCGGGAGCAGCCACTCCCGAGCCGAAGCCACCGTGTCCGGGCCGAGGGCGCCCAGCGCGGCCGCCACCGCCCGGTCCACGCCCACCACGGCGCTCGTGGCCGCCAGGAGCTCGGCGACATCGGTGTCGAGGAGCTGTTGGGGGGCGGACAGCTCGCCGAACCCGAAGTCGATGAGGACGGGCTCGCCGTGGTCGGTGAGGAAGACGTTGGCCAGCCGCAGGTCTCGGTGGGCGATGCCGTGCGCCCGCAGCGTGGCGACCTGCCGCCAGATCGCCAGCAACAGCCGGTCGGTCACCTCCGTCGGGTCGACGTGGTCCAGCGACCGTCCGGCCATGCCCTCGTACGCCAGGGCGACGTTGTCGTCGCCGAGGTCGGCCATCGTGAGCAGGCGCGGGCCCGGCAGGCCGATCGACCGGGCGTGGTGCGAGAGGAACGCCTCGTGCTCGGCCGCCCGCTGCAGCGAGGTCTCGGGGGGCGCGTCGCCGGTCCGGCGCAGCCGCAGCCACCGGGCGGCCCGGAACAGCAGGTCGGCGACGCGCTGCTCGCTGTTCAACGCCTTCACGAACACCGAGCCGCCCGCCGCGTCCGTGCCGAACCAGGGCTCCGACCCTCGGGCATCGACGTCGGCGGTCCGGAGGTCCACCAGGTGGACGCCGTTGGCCGCCAACCCCGCGATGAGCGCCGTCCGGCTCGGCCGGGGGTTCGGGGACCGGAGGGCCAGGGGCACCAGGGAGCCGGCCATCATGCCGAGGCCCACGTCGAGGACCACCGCGAGGCGAGCCGGTGGCGGCGCGCCGAGGCGGCACAGCAGCCACAGGGGCACGGCGCCGTAGAGCAGCCGCCGTCCCCGGAGCGGGATCCACTTGCGCACCAGGACGAGCACCGCCACGACCCCGGCGGCGAGCGGATCGGACGGCAGCGTGGCCGCGATGTCGCCCGGCCCGGCCTGGAACAGGGCGCGGGTCTCGGGGCGGACCACGGCGAGGAGGGCGTGGCCCCCGGCGTAGGCGAGCACCATCCCCAGCGCGAACGCGGCGTACGCCAGCCCCAGGCGCCGGAACTGGCGGGCGTAGAGCAGCCACAGGTGGACGAGGACGAGGGCGACGACCGCGACCACGGTCAGCAGCAGCGGGATGGCGGCCTCCACCGGGTCGGGGAGGAGCACGCGGAGCTCGTCCGAGGCGGCGATCAGGCTCTGCTCGAACATGGTGGCCAGGACCCACCCGAACGCCGCCACCAGCACCCCGGCGACCAACGTGAAGAGGTAGATGGGCGACCGGGTCAGGACCAGCCGATCCGGCGCCTCGACGCCGGGTCGGGCCGAAGCGGGCGAGAACCGCGTCGGGATCGTCACGGCACCGGACCGGCGACGTCGGCCTCGCCGAGCACGCCACGCGTGTCCGGCGGTCGTCGCCAGGACGGGCGAGCGGTGAACACGACCCAGGCCGCGGCGCCGAGGCCGACCGGCACCAGGAACGTGACGGCCCGGAAGAGCAGCACCGCTGCGGTGACCTCGGCGGCGAGCTCGTCGGCCCCGGCCGTGAGGTAGGCGACGTAGCCCAGCTCGACCACGCCGAACCCGCCGGGCGTGACCGGCAGCGCGGCGAGGAGCCGCACGAAGGCGAACCCGGCCAGCACCTTCTCCCACCCCAGCTGGTCGTCGGGGATGCCGACGCCACGGATCGCCGCGAGGAGCACCAGGTAGAGCGACAGGTGGCTCACGAGCGTGGCGACGGTCATCGCCAGGCCCCGCCGACGGAGCAGGGCGATCAGCTCCCGGCGCGTCCGCAGCAGCCACGGCGTCGCCTCGGTGGGCGCGACCCGACCCCGACGTCGCGCCACCCTGCCGATGACGGAGTCGACCCACCGGCCGAACCGGCGGGCCAGCCGCTCATCGGCCAGCACCCGAGCCGAGGCCAGCCCGAGCACCACCAGGACCACCAGGCCGGTGGCGGCCAGCTCCAGCGCCGGCCCGTGGAGCGCACCGGAGACCACCATCGCCGCCACCGCCACCACGGGCAGACCGAGCTTGACCAGGGTGTTCCACACCCCGGTGGCGAGGACGTGGTTGGCGATCGACGGCGACGTGAAGCCCCAGGCGCGCAGCATGCGGTAGGTCACGCCGAGGGCCACCGCGCCCCCGGCGGGCACGGTGTTGGCCACGGCCGTGCTGGCCTGGTTGACCACGGCGGCCTCGTGCACGCGGAGGCCGGGCAGCGAGATGATCAGGACCGGCCAGTAGGTCACCAGGTTCCAGAGCCCGGCGACCAGCACGCCCCCGAGCTCGTACTCGGTCATGGCGGTCAGGGACGCCCAGGCGTCGCCGTAGTCGGCGAGGTGGGGAAGGGCGAACGCGAAGATGCCGGCGGTCAGCCCGAACGCCGCCAGGTAGCGATACCCCGACGGACCGCCGGTCCGGGGCGGTCGGCCGGCGGGCGGCCCGCCGAGCGGCGAGGTGACCCGGGGACCGGGAGACGGTGCCACCTCCGGGCCTTCGACGCCGGAGGCATCGATGTCGACACGCTCCATCACGATGCCCTTCGCCGGTGCACGTCTCGATCGTCGCGTCCCCGGGAGGGTGACGGGAAGGGTCGAAGGTCACCAGCGGCACCGGACGATCGCGCCGATCGCGCCGGATCCCCCGGGATCGCTCCGGGAGGACCTTCGGCCCTGCTGCCCGACGGCCCCCGGTGCTACACGGGAGGTGATGACCGCTTCGGTCGATCAGTCGAGAGGAGATCGAGATGCGAGCACTGGTCGTGTACGAATCGATGTACGGGAACACCCACCGGGTCGCGGAGGCGATCGGCGAGGGCATCGGCCCCTTCGGCGAGACCACGGTGGTCCCCGTGGACCAGGCGGCTCCGGAACTGCTCGACGGCGTCGACCTGCTGGTGGTGGGCGGGCCCACCCACGTCCACGGCATGAGCCGCCCGAGCTCGCGAAAGTCGGCACCCGATGCGGTGACGAAGGCCGAGAGCGAGCTGACCCTCGACCCGGACTGGGCCGGCGACGGCGTCCGTGAGTGGCTCGAATCACTGGGAGACGGGGGCGGCACGAGGGCTGCGGCGTTCGACACGCGGATCGACGTGTCGCCGGTGCTCAGCGGCCGAGCGTCGAAGGGCATCGCCAAGAAGCTCCACCACCACGGCTACTCGCTGGTGGCGGATCCCGAGAGCTTCCTGGTCACCAAGGAGAGCCACCTCGAGCCCGGCGAGGAGGAGCGCGCCCGGCGGTGGGCGGAGGAGCTGGTGTCGGCGCTGGGCCGCACGGAGGCGCCCGCGCCTCGTTGACCCTGACGGGGGGCGCGGCCGGCGAGCGCCCTCCGGCGACTAGACCACGGGGATGGCGCGGGCGCGGGCGGGCACGACCACGATCCTGGGGCTGGTGTCGGCCGTGGTGGCCGCCCTGGTGGCCGTGTCCTGCTCGGGCGACGACCCGGGGGCCGAGGACCGGCCCCGCCTCCCCCCTCGGGCGGTGACGCCCAGCGACCCCGTCCGGGACGGGGCCTACGACTGGCGACCGATGACCATCGGGGGCGGGGGCTTCGTGACGGGGATGGTCGCCGCCGAGGCGGACGGCGAGGCGGTGGTCTACGCCCGGACCGACGTCGGCGGGGCGTACCGGTGGGACGAGGACGCCGGCCGGTGGCACCAGCTCCTGCGCACCGGGACCCTCGCCGACGGCGAGCTCACCGAGGCCGACTACTCGGTGGACGGCATCGCCGTGGCGCCGAGCGACCCCGACACCGTCCTGCTGGTCGCCGGCGCCGACGACAACCCCCGCGAGGGCGCAGCCGGCGGAGCCGACGGCCGCGTGCTGCGCAGCACCGACGGCGGCGAGACGTGGGCCGCCAGCGAGCAGCGGTGGTCGGTGAACGGCAACCAGCGGTTCCGCACCGGCGGGGAGAGCCTGGCCATCGATCCCGTCGACCCCGACCTGGTGCACCTGGGCACCCAGCGCGACGGCCTGTGGCGGTCGACCGACGGCGGCGCGACGTGGGAGCGGGTCCCCACCGACGAGGTGCCCGACGGCGTGGACGACGAGCCGGCACAGGACCAGGCGGGCGTCAGCCTGGTGGCCGCGGTGCCCGGCGATGCCGGCCCGGCACCGGCCGTCCTGGTCGCCGGGGTGGCCGGCGAGGGGGTCTACGTGTCCGACGACGGTGGGGAGCGGTGGGAGCGCCACCTCGAGCTCGATCGAGGGGAGGTCCCCTCGAGCGCCACCGTCGCCGGCGACGACCTCGTCCTGTCCGTGGACACACCCGGCGCGAGCGGGGCGCGCCTGCTGCGCCTCGCCGACCTCGCGGGGCCGGTCGAGGTCACCGAGCTCCCCGTCCCGAGCCAGGCCACCACCTGGAACGTGGCCGCCGACCCCCACGACGGCGACCGGCTGGTCCTCACCGACGAGGCCGTCCGCGACGAGCGGCTGTGGACCTCGTCCGACGGTGGCGAGACCTGGCGGGTCCACGACGTGGCGATCGACGCCGAGGCCGTCCCCTGGCTCGCCGCCACCGACCTCGAGACCTACATGAGCGCCGGACGGCTGCTGTTCGACCCGGTCGAGCGCGGCCGGGTCTGGTTCGCCGAGGGCATGGGCGCCTGGCGGACCGACGAGCTCGCCGCCGACACCGTCACCTGGTCGTCGGTCGCGCTCGGGATCGAGGAGCTGGTGGTGTCGGGCATCGTGGCGCCGCCGGGGGGCGCGCCGATCGTCACGGTGGCCGACCGCCAGGGCTTCCGGTTCCCCGACGAGGACCGCGTGCCGAACGCGACGCTCGTCGACCCGCGCTTCGGCAGCGGGACCGGCCTCGACTACAGCGCGGGGGACCCCACCGCGCTGGCCTGGGTGGGGGCCGAGTCGCACCTGGGCTCGGCCGCCGCCGAGCCCCAGGGCGCCACCTCCCGCGACGGAGGTGCCAGCTGGG
Organism: Acidimicrobiales bacterium; assembly: GCA_038241315.1. Taxonomy (GTDB): domain Bacteria; phylum Actinomycetota; class Acidimicrobiia; order Acidimicrobiales; family Iamiaceae; genus Aquihabitans. The sequence continues at coordinate 54,741 of JBBRFU010000002.1, forward strand.
AGCGGATGGGCGGGCTGGACCCGGCCGTGTACGGCGGCGAGGTGGCCGTGTCCGCCACCGACCCGGACTCCATCGTGTGGCTGCCGACCCGGGACGGCAGCCCGGCGGGCTACCTCACCGATCCGCTCGGCCTGTACCGGTCGAGCGACGGCGGGGCGAGCTGGGAGCAGGTCCGCCCCGATGGCGACGTCGACTCGTTCCACCGGTTCTTCTGGTGGTTCGGGCGCCGGGCGCTGGCCGCCGACCGGGTGGACGGCCGCTTCTACCTGCTCTCCGACGAGGAGCGCTTCTACGCCAGCGACGACGGCGGCGCCACGTGGGCCGAGGCCCGCCACGCCCCGCCCTGCCGGGAGGACACCGACTGCCACGTGTTCGGCCAGGTGCAGGCCGTGCCCGGCGAGGCCGGGCGGCTGTGGGCCAGCACCGGCACGTCCGGGCTGCACCGCACCGATGACGCCGGCCGCACGAGGTGGCGACGGGTGGCGGGCATCGCCGAGGCCCGGGCCTTCGCGTTCGGCGCCCCCGTGGGCGACACCGACGAGCCCGCCGTGTACGTCCACGGCCGCGTCGACGAGGACGACCCCCTCGCCCTCTGGCGGTCGGTGGACGGCGGCGACACCTGGTCGCTCGTCTCGCGCCACCCAGCCCGGCTAGCGATGGCGATCAACGCCCTGGCCGCCGACCCGGCCGTTCCCGGCCGGGTCTACGTCGGCTTCGCCGGCGCCGGTGCGGTGCGGGGCGACGACCCCGAGCTCGACGGCGAGCTGGCCGCCGGCTGAGCCGGCACGCGTCGATCGCGATCGGGTCCTCCCCGTTCGGCGGGAGACGTTCCTCGGTCGGCTGCCGGCTGAGCCGTCCGCCCTGCTCGCTCGACGCCCGACCGGGCGTCGGGTCTCAGGAGACGGCGGCCTTGGCGGCGTCGAGGGCCACGGAGGGGTTGCGGTTCGGGTCGCCCGCAGCCGGGTCGGCCAGGGCGGCGGCGAGGAGCTTCAGGGCGTGGCGGGCGACGTCTTTCGACTCACCCGACTCGATGATCTTCCGCACGGACGGCACCAGGTCGGCCCGGGTGCTGATGATCGCCTCGATCTCCTCTTCGAGCTCGGCGGTGTCGTCGACGTCGAAGATCGGCTTCGGTGCTTTGGGGGCCATCCCTCGACCGTACGCCACCCGGGCCGAGATCCTGCAGCCGAGGCTCAGTCCGCGGGGGCCACGGAGGCGAAGGCGCGGGCCCGGTCGAGCGCCGCGAGGCGCTCGTCGGCCTCGGCCGCGCCCACCAGCTCGTAGTCGTCCCGGTAGGCGGGCAGCAGCGCGCCGTCGGGGCCCACCAACCAGGGGAGCACGAGCCGCCGGGGCACGCGGACGCGCCCGGGGCGCTCGTAGGTGCCGAACACCAGGTCCCAGATCGGCGAGGTGACCCCGTGGTTCGCCAGGGGGTGACCGAAGTGGTGGTGGAAGTGGTGGCCACGCACCCAGGTGCCGTAGGCGCCTCGCGGTGGCCGCAGGTGGGCCACGGCGTGCTGGTACTCGTACCAGGCGTAGCCCACGGTCCAGCCGACGGCCACGGCCAGGCCGAACCACGAGCCCACCACGGCCCAACCCAGCGGCAGCCAGGCCACGAAGCCCACCAGGAGCATCCCGGCCCAGCTCATCAGGTGGGTGGAGGAGAAGGTCCAGGACGCGTGCACGTGGTGCTCCAGGTGCTCCCGGCTCATGATGCCGCGCCCCTTCAGGTGGTGCATGGCGAAGCGGTGGAGGAGGTACTCGGCCAGGCCCCACACCACGACCCCCAGCACCAGACCGGCGAGAGCGGTGAGCGGGATCATGCTGCGCACCCGTGGGGATCGGTCTCGGCCAGCGGCCAGGCGTCGGCGAGGGCCCGGGCCTCGGCCAGCAGGTCGGGGGTGGCGCCCCAGCCCACCAGCAGCGCGTCGGTGAGGAGCGTCCCCAGGGCGACCCCGCTGGTGGGGAGGCCCGCCACCAGGCCGTCGGTGAGCAGGGCCCCGTTGAGCGCGACCACCCAGGCCAGGGTGCGCACCACCGACGCGTCCACCGGCGAGCCGAGGGGATCGACCGCCGGGCCGCTCGGGGCCAGCGCCCCCACGTCGACGGCCTGGGCCAGCAGCCGACGGGGTGCGTCGAGCACGTACATGGCGGTGGGCACGATGCCCAGGGCATCGGTGGCCTCCTCCACGCCCCGGGTGACCAGGAGCTCCTGCTGGAGCCGGAACTCGCGCGGGTGGCGGACCGGGGCGGCGAGGAAGACGTCGGCGAAGGCACCGAGGCGGGCGAGCGCGGCGACGCGCGGCGCGACGGGCTCGGGGGCCGCGGCCACGAGCGCCGCGGTGATCGCCAGGTGGTCGTCGGCCACCCGCCCCAGCGAGACGAGGGCCCGCTCCTGGACCGCGGCCACCAGCGCGCTGCGGGACGGGAAGTAGGTGTACAGCGAGGCCGGGGCGTAGTCGGCGGCCTCGGCGAGGGCGGCCATGGTCACGCCGGCCACCCCCGCGTCGGCCACCAGGTCGGCGGCGAGGTCGAGCAGGCGGGCTCGCCGGGCCTCACGCTTGCGGCTCCGCCGATCGCCGGCATCCGTCGTGTCGATGTTTTCCGAAGGCACGTCGGAAACCGTACGGGCATCGCCTCGATCCGTCAAGGGGCGGACGCGCCGACGGCGCCGCCCCGTGGGCGGCGCCGTCGTGGCGGGGGGCTCGGCGGGGCCGGGCCGTCGGTCGATGCCGGGAGCTCAGCGCAGCTCGTAGATGGTGGGGGCCCGCCCCGGCCCCGAGTGGTTCGTGTCGGGACCGAGCTTGGCGGCGCGGCCCTCCGCGATCAGCTCGTCGACGGCCTTGCGCACCGTGACCGGCGAGCCGCCCCCCGCCTTGTCGGCCAGCTGGGCCAACGTGAACTGCTTCGGCATCTGGTCGGCCACCCCCTTGATCTGGGCCACCGAGATCTGCGGGGCCCGGGGCCCCGACGGTCCCTTGGCCGCCTTGCGCCCCGCGGACGGGCCGCGCCGACCGCGGGAGGAGGGCACCGCGAAGCCGGCCTCGGCGAGGACGTCGTCGGCCACGCCCAGCGAGCGGAACGCCTCCACCGGGATCCCCTCGGCCTCGGCGTAGGCCCGGGCGTGGGCCACGAAGTCGGCGCTGATGGCGCTGACGTCGGCGGCCCGGGCCCGCTCGCGTGCGGCGGCGGCGTGGAGCCGGTCGATGGGGTCCGAGGCGGACGAGAAGGCCTCCTCGGCCCGGGCGATCGCGTCCTCGTCGACCGCCGACGCCGGGTCGTCGACCCAGGCCAGGTAGCGGCGGACGGCGGACTCGGGGGTTGCGGGATCGGGCATGGGCCCGATGGTACCGACCGGTCACCGGCGCGGCCGGGGCCGCGTCAGCGGTCGAGGCGCTCCAGCCGGCGGTAGCCGACGAGGCGCCCGGCGGAGACCGCCAGGGTCTCCCGGAGCAGCGAGCGCCCGTCGGGCGAGCCCGATGACGGCGAGATGGCCGCGGTGAGCCCGACGTCGGACGCGATCCCCGACAGCCGCTTGGTGTGCGACGGGCCCGACACCAAGATGACGTCGTCGATGCCCTCGGTGCGCAGGAAGCGGGCCACCGCGGCGAGCGACTCGTAGGTGGTGTGGCCCTGGACCTCCTTGCGGATGGCCTCGTCGGGCACCCCGGCCGACCGCAGGTAGTTGTAGCCGGCGGTGGCCTCGGTGTAGCGATCGCCCTCCTGGCGCCCGCCGGTGACCACCACCATGGGGGCGAGGCCGCGCTCGTAGAGGTCGAGGGCGTGGTCGAGGCGGTTCTGCAGCACCGGCGAGGGCCGCCCGTCGTACTGCGCGGCGCCGAGCACCACGATGGCCTCGGCCCGACGGGCCCCGTCGCGCCCGCTCGCCTGCCAGACCTGCACGAACGTGCCCGCGACGTAGACGGCCGCCACGAGGACGATGGCCGTCAGGACCAGCAGGACCCGGCGGCGACGACGCCGGCGGACGGGCGGCCCGGTCCGGGTGGGGCGCGTCACCTCGTGCCCCCGCCCGCCCGCCGAGGGGGCCGCGTCGGTCATCCCAGGCGACCACGGGTGTGCCGGAGCCGGGCCAGGGTGCGGGCGCGGCCGAGCACGGTGATCGACTCCCACAGCGGGGGGCCCACGGTGCGCCCGCTGATGGCCACGCGCACCGGGCCCTGGGCCTTCGAGAGCTGGGGCCCGCCTTCGGCGTTCACCAGGCCGGCGTCGATGGCGGCCCGGCCGATCGCCTCCTGGATGCGCTCGGGCACCCAGGCCTCGGGGTCGAGCGCCTCGAGGCGGGCGATGGAGGCGTCGAGCATCTCGGGGACCGCCTTGCCCTTGGTGATGGCCTTGGCCCACGAGGCCTCGTCCATCGTGGGCTCCTCGACCACCAGGAACTCGATCATGGGCTCCACCTCGGTGAGGGTCCGGACCCGCTCCTGGACCTCGGTGGCCAGCGAGGCGAGGGCCTCGGCCGCGGGGTCGCCGCGGGTGAGGAACGGGCGGGCCCGCTCCTGGAACGCCGCCGACGAGAGGGCCCGGATGTGCTCGGCGTTGACGAAGCTCAGCTTCTTCTGGTCGAAGAACGCCGGTGACGCGTTCACGTCCTCCAGGCGGTAGCGCTCGACGATCTCCTCCACCGGGCGGACCTCGACGCCGTCGGCGGGGCCCCAGCCCAGCAGGGCGAGGTAGTTCACCATGGCCTCGGGCAGGTAGCCGCGGGCCCGGTAGTCGGCCATCGAGACGTCGTCACGGCGCTTCGAGAGCTTCTTGCGGCCCTCGTTGACCAGCAGCGGCATGTGGGCGAAGGCGGTGGGGCGGGCCAGCCCGAGCGCGTCGACCAACAGGAGGTACTTCGGCGTGCCGTTGACGTGGTCCTCGCCGCGGATGACGTGGGTGATGCCCATGTCGGCGTCGTCGAACGCGTTGGCCAGGAGGAACATGGGCGCGCCGTTGCCCCGCACCACCACGAAGTCCTCGAGGTCCTCGTTGGCGAAGGACACCTCGCCGCGCACGAGGTCGGTCCAGCCGGTGCGGCCCTCGTCGGGGGTGCGGAAGCGCACGGCGCGGCCGGGACCGGCCTCCAGGCCGCGGTCCCGACAGAAGCCGTCGTAGCCCGGCTTGCCGCCGGCGGCCTTGTTGCGAGCCTGGACGGCCTCGCCCGTGCAGTCGCAGTGGTAGGTGGCGCCGGCGCGCTCCAGCGACGCCGCGGCGTCGGCGTAGAGGGCGCCCCGCTCGCTCTGGTGCACCGGGGTGCCGTCCCACTGGAGGCCGAGCCACTGGAGCATCTCCAGCACGTTGTCCACCAGCTCCGGGCGGTTGCGCTCGGCGTCGGTGTCCTCGATCCGGAGCAGGAACTCCCCGCCGGTCTGGCGGGCGACCAGCCAGTTGGCCAGGGCGGAGTGGCCCGAGCCGACGTGGAGGAAGCCGGTGGGCGAGGGGGCGAAGCGGACGCGGACGGGGCTGGACACGGTGGCCACGCTACCGGTGAGGGGTGACGGTCCCGGGGCCGGGGACCGGCGCCGTCAGCGCTCGGTGGCGGCGCGGGCGCCGAGGTGGTCCAGGAGCAGGGCGACCAGGCGGTCGGGCGCCTCCTCCGGGATCCAGTGGGACACCCCGTCGAGCACCTCGAAGCGGTACGGCCCGGCGACGTGGTCGGCCGTGCCCTCGGCGGCGGTCCGGCCGAGAGCGATGTCGTCGGTGGACCAGACGTAGAGGGTGGGGGTGGTGACCGGGCCCATGCCAGCCCCGTCGGTGGGGTCCGCGCCGCGGTACCAGTTCAGGGCCCCCACGACGGCCTCCGCGGTGGCGAAGCGGGCCACGTAGTGGTCGGCGCTGGCGGCGTCGAGCCCGCTCCCCTCCAGCAGCAACCGGAGCAGGGCGCCGTCGTCGGCGAGGAAGGGCTCCTCCGCCCCCGGCTGGCGGAAGGTGTGGATGTACCCGGAGCGGGCCGCCTGGTCGTCGCCGTCGGCCGACGGGCCGGCGCGCTTGGCCGCGGCGAAGGCGAGCGGGTGCGGCGTCGAGACCACGGTGAGGGTGCGCAGCAGCTCCGGGTGCCGGCCGGCGACGTGCCAGGCCAGGGCGCCGCCCCAGTCGTGGCCCACCAGGTGGAACGTGTCCCACCCGAGCTCGGCGGCCAGGCCCACCACATCGGCCACCAGGTGCTCGATGGCGTAGTCGCTCGCGTCGGCAGGGCGGGCGCGCGGCGAGTAGCCGCGCAGGTCGGGCGCCACGGTGCGGAAGCCGGCGGCAGCCAGCGGCCCCTGGACGTGGCGCCAGGTGTGCGACGACTCCGGGAAGCCGTGCAGGAGGAGCACCGGCTCCCCGTCGACGGGGCCCTCGGCCACCGCGTCGAAGGTGAGGGGTCCCAGGGTCAGCTCGATCGGTCCGTCAGCCACGGCGGGACCCTACCGCCGCGCCCGGCGGCGTCCCCCGTGCCCAGGACGGGCCTCAGGCGGCGCGGACCAGGCCGAGGTTGGCCACGAACAGGAGCCCGCCGGCGGCGACGCCCAGGCTGTGCCACACCTCGTGGTACCCGAACCAGCGGGGCGAGAGCCGGGGCTTGTTCAGGGCGAACAGCGCGGCGCCCAGCGTGTAGAGCACCCCGCCGGCGGCTACCAGGACGAGGGTGCCCGGTCGCCGCCACAGCACCGGGAAGGCCATGAGCCCGGCCCAGCCGAGCACGATGTAGAGGGCGGCCCCGAGCGTGTCCAGCCGCTCGAGGGCCACGATCTTGACGACGACGCCCGCCGCCGCGCCCACCCACATCAGGCCGAGCGACCACCAGCGCCAGGGGTCGGGCAACGCCAGCAGGGCGGTGGGGGTGAACGAGCCGGCGATGAGCACGAAGATCATCGAGTGGTCCGCCCGCTGCATGATCCGGCGGGCCCGGGGCGACCGGGCGAACACGTGGTAGCTCGAGCTGGTCAGGTACAGCAGCGTGCTGGCCAGGCCGTAGATCCACGCCGCCGCCACCGCCGCCGGCGTGGTGGCCGAGCGGACCAGCAGGACCAGCCCGGCGAGGGAGACCACCGCCGCCACCTGGTGCAGCCGGCCCCGCAGGAGCGGTCGGTCGGGCGTCATCGTCACGTGCTGGATCTGCATGTCGTGCTCCTGGAGCCGCCCCCGTCTGGAACATCGACACGATCGGCGCCGGACTCAAGCGGGAATCGCGCCGCCCGGGTGGACGGGGCGACGCCGACCGACGACGTCCCCGCTCAGTCGACCGCCGGTGACAGGGCCCGGGCCGCGTAGGCCGCCTCGGCCCGCGGCAACCGCACCCGGGCCACCACGATGCCCACCAGCGCGACCACGGCGCCGACCACGAACGCCGCCCGCTCCGTGCCGGTGATGGTGACGAACACGCCGAGGAGCGGCGCGCCGACCCCCTGCGAGAGGTCGAAGAAGAGCGAGAACGTCCCCACCGCGTGGCTCCGCTCGTGCTCGGGCGCGCGCTCCACCACCAGCCCGAAGAGGGCGGGGAACAGGAGGGCCATGCCGAGGGAGAACACCACGGTGGCGGCGTAGATCACCGGCTCCCGGGTGACGAGGCCGATCGTGGCGATGCCGACCGCCACGCACGCGAGGGCGACCGTGGTGGTCGGCACGGCACCGAAGCGGTCCGGGACCTTGGCGCCCAGGACGCGGACCAGGAGCACGGAGACGCCGTAGACGAGGAAGAACGGGCCGGCGTCGTCGATCCCGAGGTCGTCGAGGTGCAGGGACAGGAACGACGCGAACGCCGCCATCCCCATCAGGCCCAGGAGCAGGATCGAGCCGGGCATGATCGCCGCCGGGTGCAGGAAGCGGCGGGGCCCCGGGGCGGGCGCGCCCGGCAGCTGGCGGCCGAGCTCGGCCGGGATGAACAGCGCGGCCACGGCGCTGAGCGCCGCCAGCAGGGCGGCCACCAGCCACACGCGGCCGGCCCCGCCGTTGCGGTAGAGCACCTCGCCCAGGAAGGGGCCGAAGGCCAGGCCCGTGTAGATCGAGACGGAGAAGAACGAGGCCGCCTCGCCGCGCCGGTGGTCGGGGCTGAGGTCCTGCGCCGCGGTGGCGGCACCCACGAAGAACCCGGCCTCGCCGAGGCCGGTGGCCAGCCGGAAGATCACGAGCGCCACCAGGGCCGGGACGATGCCGTAGCAGGCGATCGAGGCACCGGCGACGGCGGCGCCGACCACCACGAGCGGCCGTCGGCCGAGGCGGTCACCGAGGCGGCCGACGAGGGGCCGGATCAGGGCGGCCGACACGGCGAAGGCACCCACCGCCAGGCCGACCTCGAACCCGTTGCCGCCCAGCTCCTCCTCGACGTAGCGGGGCAGCACCGGCAGCAGCATCCCCATCGCCGCGAAGTAGGCCGTGGCCGACACCACGATCACCAGGAAGGGCGGGGTGAGCAACCGGTCCGGGCCGGCGGGGACGGCGGGAGCGGGAGCGGTCACGAGGGGGTGCAACGTCGCGGGCCGGTCGGCCATTCCGCCGGCTCGGAGGTGCGGCCGGCGGGGCGTGCTACCGGTCGTCGTCGAGGGCGTCGGGCCCGACCGCGCACGGGTCGTCGGCCAGGTCGGCGACGTCGCGCTGGTCGAGGAAGAACACCGACGGGATGTGGTGGCGGGGCGGCGCCACGGCATCGGGCCCGAACCAGCGTCGGCGCAACGGGCTGGTGAGCGCACCCAGCGGGGCCAGGGCCACGTAGCCGTAGGCGACCACGAGGAACGTGCCCACGGGCACGGTGGCGAAGCCAACGGCGAGCGCGGCCACGACCGCCGCCGTGACCCAGATCCGGTCGCGGCGCGGCGACGCCAGCCAGCGGAACGAGGTGAAGCGGAACGACGACGCCATCAGCACGGCCGGCACCACCGCGAGCGAAGCTGCGCCCCAGCGCTGCCAGCCGGCGAAGTCGCCGTCGAAGGCGAACACCGAGGCCAGCACCACGCCCGCGGCGCCCGGGCTGGGCAGGCCGATGAAGTAGCGCTTGTCCGAGAGCGGGTCGATCGTGACGTTGAAGCGCCCGAGCCGGAAGGCCGCGCAGCCGAGCCAGAAGCAGGCCAGCACCCACCCGAGGCCCCCGAAGTCGTGGAGGCCCCAGCTGTAGAGCAGGAAGGCGGGGGCGACGCCGAAGGAGATCAGGTCCGCCAGCGAGTCGAACTGGAGCCCGAACGGGGTGATGGCCCCCACGGCTCGGGCGACGGCACCGTCGAAGATGTCGAGCACCACGGCGATGCCGATCAGCACCGCCGCGAGGGAGAAGTCGCCGTCGTCGGCGGCCCGCAGCGAGGAGAAGCCGCACAACATGTTGGCGAGCGTGAACAGGCTCGGGAACATGGCCTTGGCCCGGCTCCGGGCGTCGAGGCGGTCCGGCCGCACCACCTTGGCGCCCGAGGGCGAGACGAGGCGGAACACGGTGCGCAGGCGCGAGGCGCTCTCGTTGCTCCCCGGGTCGTCGTCGTGGCGCCGTGAGCGATCGACCGTGCTCACGGGGAGGTCGTCCGGACGGCCGGCACCTGCGCCGGCACCGGCCACCGGCCGAGCACCGTCTCGCCGGCGACCACCCGGTCGCCCACCTCGACCACGACGTCGACCTCGTGGGGCAGGAACACGTCCATGCGCGAGCCGAACTTCATGAGGCCGATGCGCTCCCCCGTGGCCACCTCGTCGCCGGGGCGGACGCGGGTGACCACCCGGCGGGCGAGCATGCCGACGATCTGGCGGAAGACCACCGTGCGCTCGGTGCCGTCGGCGAGCCGGCGGACGAGGGTGATCTCGCTGCGCTCGTTCTCCGAACCGCTCTCGGGCGTGAAGGCGGCGAGGAAGCGCCCGGGCCGGTAGGAGACGTCGGTGACGGTGCCGGCGTACGGCGACCGGTTGATGTGGACGTCGGCGACCGACAAGAAGATGACGATCTGCTGCCACTCACCGTCGGGCGTGGCGGCCGGGTCGGCGGGGCCCACGTACATCACCTTGCCGTCGGCCGGCGACAGCACCGTGTCCTCGTCGACCGAGGGCCCGAGGTCGGGGCGGCGATCGGGGTCACGGAAGAAGGCGGCGACGGCGAGCGGCGCCACGGCGAGCCCGAGCCCGGTGCGGCGGCGGCCGGTGGCGAGGGCCAGGGCGGCCGGCACGGCGGCCAGGGCGATGAACGGCGAGCCGTCTCGGTCGATCTTCACGGGTGGGCGGCGTCCTGTGGTGGGCGGGGGGGGTGGCGGGCGGGGCCGCGTCCCAGGGTGCCACGTCGGGGGCGGTCGAGCGCGGTCGTGTCGTGGGCACCCCGCCGCGCCGGGTGGTCGGGATGCCGTCGCTCCACCGCGTCCTAGAGCAGGAGCAGATCCCGCCAGCCGGCGGCGTGGGCGGAGGTGGCCGCCGACGGGGTCAGCAGCAGCGTCTCGGCGGGCACGGCGTCGACCACGGCGCGCAGCTCGGGGTAGTGGTGGGCGGTGAGGTGGACGCCCTCGAAGCGCCGGCGGCGCTCGGCCACCAGCTCGGCGGGCGCCGCCGGGGCGAGCAGGCCCCACACGGTGTAGGCCACGCGGAGGTCGTGGATCACCGGGGCCCGGCCGAACAGCGAGGCCCGCTTCAGCGCCACGGCCACGCCGGCCGCCTCGGCGTCGGCGAGCAGCTCGCCCTCGGACAGGTGCAGCTCGTCGCGCAGCAGCGGCACCAGCCCGAGGAGGTAGCCCTGGTCGGGGCCCGGTGCGCCCATGCGCCCGGCATCCACGTCGGGCTGGCCGCCATGGCCCACCAGCTCGCCCGGCCGGACGGCCTGCCACTCGTCGCCGTAGCGGGGCGGCGAGGTGTAGACGCGGGGACGGTCGGTGGGCTTGGTGGGAACGAACTCCGGCGCAGCCATACGAGCCCCGACGCTACTCGCCGCCCCCGCAACCCCCTCGATTCACGACCGGTCCGGTGAGGGTCGGGGGTGGGGTTTTCGAGCGACGCGAGCCCGGGGGGTCTGGGGGGCAGAGCTTGCGGCGCCCCCCAGCCTGGAACGGCGGCTCCGCCGCCGTTCCAGCGAAGGCGCCGGCCGTCAGGCCGTCCGACCGCTCGAGGAACGGAGTGAGCGCAGCGAACGAG
>JBBRFU010000003.1:0-65052 GCA_038241315.1 Acidimicrobiales bacterium
AGGCCCCACACGAGGGCGCCGAAGCCCCGGCCGGAGGGGGCCAGGAGGACGTCGCGGCCGTAGCGGGACGCGATGAAGTCGCGGATCTCCTCGTCGGAGTTGCCGGCCTCGATGCGATCGGCGATGACCACCTTCACGCCCTTGGCCGACGGGGTCTCGCTGTTGGCGACGGACTGGCTGGCGCACTGGGGGCAGCGGATGCCGGCGGCGAGCGACTGGGCCCGCTCGGCGTCGGTGGGGGGATCGCCACCGATCGACCCGATGGTGAGCGCAGCCACCACCACCACGAGCATGGCCAGCCACGGCGCCCACCGGCGCGCCGGGGACGTGGCGCCGGCGTCGGGCCGCCCGCTCACGAGCCGTCGCCCGCGTCGTCGCCGGCCGATCCCTCGTCGGGGGGCTGGGCGTAGGCGTCGATGACCTGGTCGATGCCGGCCTCGGTGACCCCGCCCACCCAGCGCTGCACGATGATCCCGGTGGGCGACACCAGGTAGGACTCGGGGACCTTGGCCACGCCCCAGTCGAGGGCGGTGCGGCCCTCGTCGGAGCCGAGGACGGTCCAGTCACCGCCGTTGCGCTCGAAGAAGTCGGCGACGTCGCCGGGTTCGTCGTCGTAGACCACGCTGATCACCCGGGCGTCGCCCGTCTCGGCGTGCGCCTCCTCGAAGGCCTTCAGCTCGGGGTGCTCCTCGATGCAGGGCACGCACCAGGTGGCGAAGAAGTTGACCACCACCCAGCGATCGGAGGCGCCGAGGTCGAAGGGCTCGCCCAGCACGACCTCTCCCTCGACGGCGGGGGCCTGCTCGCCGACGAGGTCGACCGACGAGATGCGCTCGTCGCCGGGCTCCCGGGTGATCAGCACCAGCATCAGGAGGGCCACCACCACGCCGACGACCACCGCGGCCACCAGGGTGGGACGGGAGCGCCGCCGACGGGCCGACGGGCCGGCCGGGCCCTGGGGGCGGGCGGGCGCGTCGGTGGCCGGGCTCACGAGCCCACCCCCGCCGGGATCGGGTCCTCGTCCCGCGGCGGGCCGTGGTCGTGCGGTGCGGGGTCGTCGTGGGGCTCGGGCCCGTGGTCACCGAGGGTCACGGGCGCCGACACCGCGTCGGTGGGTCGACGCCGCTGGCCGGGGAAGGCGGCCATGAGCGAGCCGACGGCCATGACCGTGCCGCCGATCCAGAGCCACACGATCAGGGGCTGCACGATGACCTTCAGCGCCACCGAGCCGGTGGAGGTGGGCGGGTCGGTGATGGAGAGCAGCACGCTGTCGGTGAGCGAGTTCTTCACCGTGGGCTTGCCGATCTGCTGGGTGCCGTTGGGGAACTGCTGCAGGGCCGGCTCGTAGACCTTGCCGTCCACCCGGAACTCGGCACCCACCTCGGAGCGGGCGGGGGTGACGTCGCTGGTGGCCCGCAGGTAGGTGATGGTGTGGCCGTCGACGGTGATGGTGGAGGGGCAGCCGCTGGCGGCCTCGATGCACAGGCGGGCGTCTCGCTCGACCTGGTAGCTGTTCGAGGCGGCGAAGGCCACGCCGATCATCAGCACGCCGAGGTGGACGATCATGCCGCCGTTGGTGCGGCCCACCAGGCCGCGCCAGCCCTGGCGCCGGGTGGCCAGCACCAGCTGGCGGAGGGCGGCGCCCCCGGCGAAGCCGGCGAGGAAGAAGGCCAGCAGCGGCGCGAAGCCCCGGGCGCCGACGGCCACGGCGAACACCAGCGCGCCGGCGCCGATCCAGCCGGGCCACAGGAGCCGGGTGCGCAGGGTCTCGGTGGAGGCCTTGCGCCACGGCAGCACCGGCGCCATGGCCATCAGGAACAGCAGGAGCAGCCCGATGGGCATGGTCATGCGCTCGAAGTAGGGCACGCCGACGGTGACGCGGTCGTCGTTCAGGGCCTCGGAGATCAGCGGGAACACCGTGCCCAGCAGCACCACGAAGGCGAAGGCCGCGAACACGATGTTGTTCAGCAGGAAGGCACCCTCGCGGGAGGCCGGCGAGTCGATGCGGGCCGGCGACCGGAGCCGGTCGCCCCGCCAACCGACCAGGCCGACGGTGACCAGGACGATCAGGCCGAAGAAGCCGAGCAGGAGGGGCCCGATCTCGGAGTTGCTGAAGGCGTGGACGGAGTCGACCACGCCGGAGCGGGTGAGGAAGGTGCCCAGGATGGTGAGGGCGAAGGTGGCGCACAGCAGCGACAGGTTCCAGACCCGCAGCATCCCCCGGCGCTCCTGGACCATCACGGAGTGGATGAACGCGGTGCCGGTGAGCCACGGCAGCAGCGAGGCGTTCTCCACCGGGTCCCAGCCCCAGTAGCCGCCCCACCCGAGCACCTCGTGCGACCACCAGGCGCCGAGGATGATGCCGATGGTGAGGAAGGTCCAGGCGAAGAGGGTCCAGCGCCGGGTCTCCACCAGCCAGCCCTCCCCCAACCGCCCGGTGGCCAGGGCGGCGATGGCGAAGGCGAACGGCACGGTGAAGCCGACGTAGCCGAGGTAGAGCATCGGCGGGTGGAAGGCCATCAGCGGGTGGTTCTGCAGCAGCGGGTTGGGACCGGGCCCGTCGAGGGGCACGTCGGCCAGGGTGCGGAACGGGTTGGCCGGGCCGAGCATCAGCCCGAAGAAGAACAGGCAGACCACGAACATGGTGAGCATCGCCCAGCCCACCAGCGGGTCGGCGAGGCGGTCGCGGAACTTCCAGGCCACCGCCATGGTGAACCCGGCCAGGATGAGGCCCCAGAGCAGGATCGACCCCTCGAGGGCCGACCACAGGGTGGCGACGTTGTAGAGCGCCGGCGTGGCCGACGAGCCGTTGTTGGCCACGTACTCGAGGCTGAAGTCGCGCGTGATCAGCGCCCGCTCCATGGCCGCGAACGCCACGAGGGCCCCGCCGAGCACCATCAGGGCGTAGGTGCGCGACATCTTGAGCAGGGCCGGCCGGTTCGAGCGCAGCCCGAGGGCCAGGGTGACGATCGCGCCCAGGGATCCGGCGAAGCCGAGGACGACGCCCCCGGTGCCGAACGCGGCGTTCACGAGGCCTCGTCCTCCTCCGGCACGGTGCGGTCGGGGTTCTCCTCTTCGTAGTTGCCGTCGTCCTCGGCCTCGTAGTCCTCGGTGTGCTTCACGAGGAGGCGGTTGCTCAGGAAGCGGGTGCCCTCGGCGTTCCAGTGCCCCTCGACGACCACGGGCAGGCCGGCCTTGAACAGGGCCGGCTCGCTGCCGTCGTGGAGGACCTGCACGGCCACGTCGTCGTACTCCACCGTGAAGCGCGTGTAGCGGTCCTCGGTGCGCTCCTGGGGCTCGCCCACCACCACGCCCTGGAGGCGGAACCGGCTGGTGCCGAGCGACGCCTGCTGGGCCACCGCCTCGTCGGCGTTCTTGTAGTAGAGGGTGGAGTCGCCGAGGAAGTTCTTGACGATGAAGCCGGTGGCCAGGGCCAGCACCACGAGCAGGGCGATGGCGCCCCACCGGCGGTTGGGCGAGCGGCGGCGGACCGGCGCGTCACCCGCGGCTCGGGGGGTCAGGTCGAGGCCGCCCTCGTCGAGGTCGCGGTCGTCGGGGCCGAGCCCGCCCGGGCCCGTGGGGGCGGTCACATCCACCGCCGCTCGCCGGGCGGCAGCTGCCGGCCCACGCGCCGGCCCCGGACGATGGTCCAGGCCGCGTAGGCGCCGATGGACACCGCGGCCAGGCCGTAGGCGCCGCCCACGTAGAGCCACTCGTTGTCCTGGGCGGCGAGCAGGAGCGCCATCAGTTCGTTCCCTTCGGGGCGCCCACGAGGGGCGAGGTGGTGTCGGCCGCGGCCTCGGCGCGGCGCTCGGCCAGGGCCACGTCGAGCCCCTTGGATTCCAGGCGGGCCTCGGCGAACTGCAGGCGGAAGCGGTGGATCATGAGCCAGACGTAGAGCGCCTGGACCACGACCATGCCGAAGAGGAGGGCGAAGAGCTTCAGGCCGTCGATGGTGGGGTCGAAGCGGCTGATGGTGGCGGTCTGGTGGAGGCTGCGCCACCAGTCGACGGAGTAGTGCACGATCGGCACGTTCACGAACGCCACCAGGCCCACCACCGCCGAGCGCTTGGCCCGCACCACCGGGTCGAGCACGGCCCGTCGCAGGGCGAGGTAGCCGAGGTACATCACGAACAGCAGCAGCGTGCTGGTGAGCCGGGCGTCCCACTCCCACCAGGTGCCCCAGGCGATGTGGCCCCAGATGGAGCCGGTGGCGAGCGTGAGGCCGGTGAAGACCACGCCGACCTCGGCCGACGCCGCGGCCAGGAGGTCCCAGCCCTCGGTCTTCTTCCAGAGGTAGGCGATGCTGCCGACTGCGGTGACCAGGAACGCCAGGTAGGAGGCGATGGCCACCGGCACGTGGACGTACATGATCCGGACCAGCTGGCCCATCTCGTTCTCGGACGCCTGCGCACCGCTGTCGGCCGGCGACAGGACCAGCGCGAACGCCCCGAAGGCCACGAGGGCGACGATCAGCACCAGCCCGAAGGTGCGGCTGCCCGGCGACGCGGTGCCGTCGGGGTGCACGCGCAGCACCCGGGCGCCGGTGCCGGTGCGCCCCTCGCGGGGACCGCTGGTGTGGGTGTTCACGATTCCTCCAGGAGGGGTTCGAAGGCAAAGATCCCCATGGCCAGGTAAAGCAGTGCGAAAACCGCCAGGAGCCCGAACCAGCGCCAGCCTTCGCCCGACGAGCGGTCGTAGGCGGCGGCGAAGGCTTCGGTGGCGGCGATGAGCACGGGGGCGACCACGGGGAGCAGCAGCAGGGGCAGGAGCGTGTCTCGGACCCGCATGCCGGCAGCCAGGACCCCGTAGAGGCTACCGACGGCCGCCAGCCCTGCGGTGGCCGCCAGGCAGGTGCAGACGAGCAGGACCGGGCCGTGGGGGGTGGCGCCGTAGAAGAGGGTGACGCCCAGGCCGAGCACCACCTGGAGGGCCAGCAGGTGCACGGCGATGCCGGCCGCCTTGCCCAGGAAGATGCCGGCCGGGTCGAGCCCGGAGAGCCGGAGGGCGTCGGTGACCCCGTCGGCCGCCTCCACCCCGAACGCCCGCTGGAGCGCCAGGAGGGTGGAGAAGAGCACCGCCAGCCAGAACAGCCCCGGCGTGGCCTCGGTGAGGGTGCGCCGGTCGGGGTCGAGGGCGAAGGCGAAGAGCACCAGGACGAGCACGGCGAACGGCACCACCTGGCTGACGATCACCCGGCTGCGCCACTCCAGGCGGAGGTCCTTGGCCAGGACCAGAGAGGCGTCGCGGAGCATGGTGGTCACGCTGCCCGAGGGCCCGCGTGCCGCGTCGGCGGCGGTCACGGGGCCCCGTCGGGGCTCGCGCCAACCGGCGCCGGGCGCTCGGCGGCGGCGGGCTCGGCGGGCTCGGCGGCCGTTCCGGGCTCGACGGGGACGGTGGGGCCCGGCGCGGCGGCGCCCGCCACCGTGCCCCCGGCGATGGTGACGGTGCGGGAGGCGACCGCCACGGCCCGGTCGAGCTCGTGGGAGGCGAAGACCACGGTGGCCCCGGCGGCGACCGCGTCGGCCATCAGCGAGTCGACGAGGTCGCGGCCGTCCTGGTCGAGGGCGGCGTGGGGCTCGTCGAGGAGCCAGAGCTCGGGGCGGCGGGCCACCATCACCGCCAGCGAGGTGCGTCGGCGCTGGCCGGCCGAGAGGCGGGCGACGGCCACGTCGGCCAACCGGCCGTCGAGGCCGAGGCGGGCCATGGCGGCGTCGGCGTCGACGGTGCGGGCCCGACCGGCCCGAGCCCAGAAGCGCACGTTGTCGGCCACGGTGAGGTCCTCGTAGAGCCCGCTGGCGTGGCCCAGGAGGCCCACCCGGTGGCGGACGGCGCGCCGGTCGGCCCGCAGGTCGACGCCCAGCACCCGGGCCTCGCCGTCGACCACCGGCACCAGGCCCGCGCAGGCCCGCAGCACGGTGGTCTTGCCGGCGCCGTTCGGTCCCTGCAGGAGCACGATCTCACCGGCATCGACGTCGAGGTCGACGCCGGCCAGAGCGGGAAAGCGCCCCAGGAGGCAGACCGCGCCGCGGAAACTGACTACGGGCTCCATGGGCACGGGCAACGGTACCGGCGCCCTCGCCGGAGCGACGAACCCGCTGGCCCGCCGGCGATCGGCGACCGTTCCCGCTCCACGGCCCGCGGCCGGCAGGGGCACCCGGTCCCGTAGGGTCGCCCGATGCTCGCACGGGTGCTGGGAGGGATCGGCCGGTCGTTGATGACCGCCGGCACGCTGATCCTCCTGTTCGTGGCGTACCAGCTGTGGGGCACCGGCATCCTCGAGGCCCGCGCCCAGGACGACCTGGGCGACCAGTTCGCCGACCAGCTCGCCGAGGCCGGGTCGGCCAGCTCCACCACCACGCCCCCCTCGTCGACGTCCACCACCGCAGCGCCGTTCACCACCACCGGCCCCGGCGGCCCGACCGTCCCGGTGGTCCCGGGCGAGGTGGCCCCGAAGCTGCCCCTGCCGAGCACCGGCGACCCGGTCGCCCGGATCGAGATCCCCGACATCGGCATCACCCGCACCGTGGTGGAGGGGATCACCGTCGACCAGCTCGCCCGCGGGCCGGGCCACTACCCGGAGAGCCCCCTCCCCGGCCAGGCCGGCAACGTGTCGATCGCCGGGCACCGCACCACCTACGGCCAGCCGTTCCACAACGTCGACAAGCTCGAGCCCGGCGACCAGATCCTCACCACCACCGTCCAGGGCGAGTTCGTCTACGAGGTGGAGCGGCTCGAGATCGTGGAGCCCGAGGCCGTCGAGATCCTGGAGGACCAGGGCGACAACCGCCTCACCCTCATCGCCTGCCACCCGAAGTACTCGCTGGCCCAGCGGATCATCGTCCACGCCACCCTGCAGGGCGAGGCGGCCCCCGAGATCGCCGGCCAGGCCGAGGCGCGTGAGGCGGCCGACGAGGGTGAGGACGGCCTCGCCGCCGAGGAGGCCACCATCGACGGCGGCCTGAGCGGCGAGCAGGCGTCGCGGACGCCCGCCGTCCTGTGGGGGCTGGCCGCGGCCGGGGTGTGGCTGGTGACCTGGCTGGCGCAGCTGCTGATCCGCCGGCGCACCGCGGCCCGCACCGACGGCCGTCCCACCCGCCGCCAGCGCCTGGTGGCGTGGTCGCCCTACCTCGTGGGGGTGCCGGTCTTCCTGGTCACCCTGTTCGTCTTCTTCGAGAACTTCGCCCGGTTCCTGCCCGCCAACTACTGATCCGCCGACCCGGGGCGCCCGCCCCGACTCGCTGACCCCGGCCGGGGTCAGCGGCCGCGATGCGCGAGAGTGACCAGCGGCAGCGCGGCCGCTCAGCGGCCGTGGTCCGCCCCGGTGATCAGCGGCCGGTGAAGTCGGGGGTGCGGCGGGTGCGGAAGGCGTGGAGGCCCTCGGCGAGGTCGTCGCTCGACCAGGCCCGGGCGAACGCCGCCTCCACGTCGGGGTCGGCCGCCGGCGCGGCCTCCAGGCGGTTCAGCATCAGCTTGTGGCCGGCGATGGTGAGCGGGGCCAGCGCGGCGATGCGGTCGGCCCACTCGAGCGCCTCGGGCAGGGCGCCCTCGCGGTTGACCAGGCCGAGGCGCCGGGCCTCCGCCCCGCTGACCACCTCGGCGGCCAGCAGGATGGCCCGGGCGGTGCTGGCGCCGGCGAGCGAGGCCACCCGCTGCACGGTCCAGTGGTTGACCATCAGCCCGAGCTTGGCCGCGGGGACGCCGAAGCTGGCGTCGGCCGTGGCCACCCGCAGGTCGCACGCCACGGCCAGCTGGGTGCCGGCGCCGAGGGCGGCGCCCTCCACCGCGGCGATGGTGGGGAAGGACACGTCGCGCAGGCGGTCGAGGACCTGCTGGAGGAGCTCGGTGAACGACGTGTCCTCCACCCCGCCGAGGTCGGCCCCGGCGCAGAAGTGGCCGCCCGCCCCGGTGAGCACCAGCACCCGGGTGGGGCGGGCGGCCGCGGCCTCGAGCACGTCGAGGAGCTCGGCCAGCGTGTCGAGGTCGACGGCGTTGCGGCGCTCGGCCCGGTCCAGGGTGACCACGGTGACGACGTCGCCGTCGCCTCGGGTCTCGGTGTGCACGGTCAACGCCAGTCCTCCGGGTCGCTCAGGGCCGGATCGACCCTAGCCACCCGCTCCCCCACCCCCGGCTGGCCCGCGTCCACCCGTCCCGAGGCAGCGGGAGCCGCCCGGGCCCGGCGTCGGGGCGAGCGCCCGCGAGACGGCTCCCGTGTACCCTGCCGGACCGGCACGGCACGAGACGGGCCGATCCGGGCCGGGCGACGGGAAGCGGGACAGGCATGGTGATGACGACGGCGCCGGCGGCCGCGCCGGCGGGGCGCGATGCGACGGTGCAGCCGGCCGCCGTGCCGGCCACGCCGGTGGGGCACCGCCCGGCGCTCGACGGCCTCCGAGCCGTGGCGGTGTACCTGGTGGTGCTCTTCCACGCCGGGTCCTCTCGCTTCTCGGGGGGCTTCGTCGGCGTCGACGTGTTCTTCGTGCTCTCGGGCTACCTGGTGACCCAGCTGCTGATGCGAGACCTGGCATCCACCGGCGCCATCCGCCTCAGCCGCTTCTACGCCCGCCGCTTCCGGCGCCTCCTGCCCGCCTCGTTCCTCGCCCTGGTGGGCACGGCCGTGGTGATCACCGCGGTGCTGACCCCGGCCGAGGTGGTGGAGGCCGTCGACTCCTTCCAGGCGGCGTCGCTGTACTGGGCCAACTGGCACTTCGTGCGCGAGTCGGCCGACTACTTCGGCGACCAGGTGGGCCGGGACCCGGTGCTGCACTTCTGGTCGCTGGCCGTCGAGGAGCAGTTCTACGTGCTCTGGCCGCTCCTGCTCACGGCCGTGGTGTGGGTGGCCACCAAGGTGTCGGCGACCCGACGCTGGGCGGTGGCCCGGGTGCTGGTGGGCGCCGGGGCCGTGGCCTCGCTGGTGTGGGCCCTCTCGCTGAGCGGCTCCTCGCCCGATCGCGCCTACTACGGCACCGACACACGCGCCTACCAGCTCCTGGCCGGCGCGCTCATCGCCCTGACGCCCGGGCTGGTCACCCGGGCCCGACGCCTCGCCCCGGTGGTCGCCCCCCTGACGTGGGCGGCGCTGGCGACCCTGCTCGTGCTGGCCAGCTGGGTGATCCGGGTGACCCCCGTCCAGCGGGGCGTCGCCGTGTGCGTGGTGGCCGGGGTGCTGATCGTGGGGCTCGAGCGCGGCTCCACCGGCCTGTTGAGCCGGGCCCTGTCGAGGCCGACGCTCGCGTACCTCGGGACGGTCTCCTACGGCACCTACCTGTGGCACTGGCCGGTCATCATCGTGGTGGAGGAGCTGACCGACGTCGGACCGCTGGCGGTGGCCGCCACCTCGGCCGTGCTGGCCACGGGCCTGGCGGCGCTGAGCTTCGTGCTGGTGGAGGTGCCCATCCGCCGGGCGTCCGTGCTCGACCGGTTGCGCCCCGCTGTGATCGGAGGTGGCCTGGCCATCAGCGTGCTGGCCGCGGCCGTGGTGATCCCCGCCGTCATGCAGCCGTCGTCGTCCCGGCCCGCCGACGCCAGCACGGCACCCGACGCCGACCACCTCACGCCCGTGCCGGCCGACTTCGACCAGGTGGCGCTCTACGAGGCGGGCTACGGCAAGCCGGTCAGCTGCCTCGGCAAGGCGGTGACCGAGTGCACGGTGCGGACCGGGTCGGGCCCGCACGTGCTCCTCCTGGGCGACAGCAACGCGGTGTCGATGATCGAGGCGTTCCGCGCCGTCGCCGAGCAGGAGGACCTCACGCTCTCGCTCGGCGCCCAGCACGGGTGCTCCTGGGTGCGCGACTGGTTCCGCCCCGCCGACGAGGCCGAGCAGCGGACGCGGTGCACCGGGGTGACCGAGGACCTCTACGACCGGGTCATCCCCGGCCTGGAGCCCGACATCGTGGTGGCGATGGACGTGCGGTCCGGCAGGAGCCTGGGCCATCCGGACTTCGAGGACCGGCCGGAGAACGCCGAGAACCGCGAGCACGTGCTCGATGCGGTGGAGCAGCTCACCGCCGACGGCCAGAAGCTGGTGATCATCGAGCCCCTGCCCCGCGACCCGCTCAACGGCGATCCGCTCAAGTGCCTGGAACGGGCCTCGTTCGCCGAGACCTGCCGGTTCACGGCCCCCACCGACTCCTTCTGGCTGGAGGAGCTGGAGCGGGAGCTGGCCGCCGAGGACGACCAGGTGTGGACCATCGACCTGGACCGCGCCGCCTGCCCCCTGCTCCCCACGTGCGATGCCGTGATCGGCGACGCGGTGGTGTGGTGGGACGCCGCCCACCTCGCACCGGACCACTCGCAGACCCTCGACGACGACCTCGTCGCCGCCTTCCGGCTGGCCGGCCTCGTCCCGACGACCTGAGCCCGACGACCTGAGGCCCGACGACCTGAGGCCCGACGAGCGGAGCCGACGTCGGGGCCGGCGGCGGGCCCGACGAGCGGGCCCGGCGGGTCGGGCCCGACGACCCGGATCGGCGCATCGGCCCGGAGATGTCCGATCCGGGCGTCGGAGGTGGCCGTCGGGCGACGATGGAGGGGTGATGGTCCCCGCCGCCGCCTCCCGCACCCCGGCGCACCGATGACGGTCGCGCCCGAGGCCCGGGCGGCCGGCGACGCGCTGCTGTCCGGCTACGACCGGGCGCTGCCCCAGGTGTACGGCTACCTGGTTGCCCGCTGCGGTTCGCCGGCGGTGGCCGAGGACCTCTGCTCGGAGACCTTCCTCGCGGCGGTCACCGCCATCGAGCGCGGCACGCTGCGGGAGCCCACCGTCGCCTGGTTGATCGGCGTGGCCCGCCACAAGATGGTGGACCACTGGCGCCGCCAGGCCCGTGACGAGCGGCGCCTGCACGCGGTGGCCGACCTGACCGAGGCCACCGAGGACCCCTGGGACGTCCACCTCGAGGCCGGCCACGCCCACGACGTGCTCGCCACCCTCGGCCCCCACCACCGCGGCGCCCTCGTGCTGCGCTACCTCGACGGCCTCTCCGTGCCGGAGGTGGCCAGCACGCTCGGGCGCACCGTCCACGCCACCGAGGCGCTCCTCGTGCGGGCCCGGCGGGCCTTCCGCGCCGCCTACGGCCCGGCGCCGGGGGCCGCGGACGGGCGCGGCGCCGACGCGCCCACCGATGGCGCCGCTCCCGACGGTCCCCCACCCCCGGAGGGAGGTGCCTGATGCCATCGCCCACCGATCCCCGTGAGGCCCCGTTCACCGCGCTGCGCCTGCCCGCGGTGCCGCTCGCCCCCCGTCCCGGCTTCGCCGACGAGCTCCGCCGCCGGCTGGTGGCCGAGCTGGCGCCGGCGCCGACCACCACCACCCGTCCCCCGGACCCCCAGGAGGCCCCCGTGTCCACCACCACCACGTCCACCACCACCGCGCCCACGCTCATCCCCTACCTCGCCGTCCAGGGCGCCGCCGCCGCCATCGACTGGTACGTCGACGTGCTCGGCGCCGTCGAGGTCATGCGCTACCTCGGCGACGACGGCCGGGTGGGCCACGCCGAGCTGGTGATCGGGCCGGCGCAGGTGTACCTGTCCGACGACTTCCCCGAGCTCGGGGTCGAGCACCCGGCGGGCGCCACCAACAGCGTCGCCCTCCACCTCGAGGTGGCCGACGTCGACCGCACCTACGAGCGGGCCGTGGCCGCCGGCGCCGCCGGCCTGCGCCCGCCCGCCGACCAGGAGCACGGCAACCGCAACGCCACCGTGCGCGACCCGTTCGGCCACCGGTGGATGATCTCCCAGCCCATCGATGCCGACCGGGCGGCCGAAGCGGCGGCCTCGCCCGACCCCGACGAGGTGGGCGGGTCCAGCTGGACCATCACCGGCCGCCAGCCGGTGGAGCCCGGCTACCTGGTGCTGCACACCGCCGACCTGGCCCGGGCCCGGGCCTTCTACGGCGAGCTGTTCGACTGGCAGATCGAGGACGGCGGGGCCGGCGGCGGCCACGTGGCCAACACCCGGTTCCCGCTGGGCATCGCCCCGCCCGCCGACGACGCGGCCGAGCGCCTCGCCGGGCCTGCCTCCACCACGATCTACTTCCGGGTCGACGACCTCGACACCTACGCCACCCGCGTGACCGAGCTGGGCGGGCAGGTCCTGGACCGGCACCAGTACCCCTCCGGTGGCGACGTCGAGTGCGTCGACGACCAGGGCTACCGCTTCGACCTCTGGAAGCCGGCGCCCGGCTACTGAGGCCGACCGCCCCGGCGGGTGCCGCCCGGGCGGGTGCCGGCCGGGCGGGGCTCGGGCGCGCCGGCCGCCGACACCTCGGCGAGGATCCGGTCGGCCTCCCCCCGGCGTGCCGGACCGGGCGACTCGGGGGCGAAGAGGCAGTCGTCGACCACCCGACCGACCTCGACGAGCCCGTCGGCGCCGTACCGCTCGGCCACGGCGCGGGCGTAGGCGGTGGCCGTCTCGTCGTCGGCGCGGGGCCGGTCGACCGCGGCGCCCAGCGCGAGCAGCCGGGCGTCGGCGTGGCCCGCCCAGGTGGTGGGGCGCTCGGCCACCCGGCGGCGCCAGCGTCGGAGCAGGACCAGCAGGGGCCCGCCGAGCAGGACCGCCGCGGCGACCACGAGCCCGATCACGAGGGCGTGGTCGAGGAGCCACCGGCCCCAGCTCGGCGAGGACTGGTCCGCGTTGGCCAGCGGCACGTCGGCGGTGGGGTCGAACGGCACCCACCCGACCTCGGGGAACCACACCTCGGCCCAGGCGTGGGCGTTGCGGGCCCGCACGACGTAGGTGCCGGTGAGGTCCTCGCGGTCCTCGGGCACGAAGCCGGTGACGAGCCGGGCGGGAATGCCCTCGGCTCGGGCCAGGACCACCAGGCTGGAGGCGATCTGCTCGCACCACCCTTCCCGGCTCTCGAACAGGAAGTGGTCCACCACGTCGACGCCCTCGGGCGAGAGCGGGGCGTCGAGGGCGTACTCGGTCCGCTCCCCCATCCAGCGCTGCAGGGCCATGACCCGGTCGTAGGTGGTGTCGGCCCCGTCGGTGGCCGAGCGCGCCGCGTCGCGGACGCGATCGGTCAGCACCGGCTCGATGGCGTAGCGTTGCCGGATCGCCGCCGGCACCTCTCCCTCGGCGGCCCGGAGCACGTCCTCCGACAGCTCGGGGCCCCGGCTCTCCACCTCGTAGGTGGCGCCCCGCCCGAGGGCCTGCCCCGCGGTGGTGACGGTGCCGTCGGACCGCTGGGCCAGGGCCTGCTCGGCCTCCACCCGCACGGCGGAGGGCGCGGCGAACACCACGTCGGCGTAGTCGGCCTCGACGCGGATGCGCTGCACGAACGCGTCGTCGCCGTAGGCCCCGAGGTCCTCGACGGCGGGGAGGACCGCGCCGTCGGGGGCGACGGCGAAGCGGTCGGGCTCGCTCCGGGTCCACCGCCGGCCGTCCCACCGGTCGAACGTCTCGCCCCGCCAGAACGTGCGCCGGTCCGAGGTCACCCGCAGCACCACCTCGTCGGTGAGCTCGGGACGCTGGGTCATGTCGAGGCTGTCGGTGGACCGCAGCACGTTGGTGCCGCCCCGGTCCTCCTCACCTCGGGGCCCCTCGCCCGGCTCGGTGCTCCCGGACAGGTGCGGCAGGGCGATCGGCGTGATCACCAGCACGAGCAGGACGACCCCCACCGCCGCGGCGAGGGCGGCCCGGGCCGTGCCGACCCGGTCGGCCCGACCGGGCCCCGGGCCGGCGTCGGTGACGGCGGCCGGCCGGACCGCGAGGTTCGGGTCGGTGGAGCCGGTCGGCCGCAGGGCCGGCTGCGCGTCGGTGCCGATCCGGTCGGTGGCCACGAACACCACCACGGCGGCCACGACCCACGCCAGGACGCCCTGGCTGCCCGACAGGAGCGAGCCGCCGAAGGAGCCCATGCGCATGAGGACCGCGGCGCTGAGCACCGTGACCGTGCGCGCCGCCAGCCGCACCGAGACCGACCGCAGGGCCAGCACGGCCACCACGGCGAGGGCGACGCCACCGGCCGCGCCCACCGGTTGGGCCGTGGTGCTGCGGGCCACCGCGGCGCCGCCGGCCACCCCGGCGCAGACCGCCGTGGCCACCGCCGTCACGGCGAGCAGCCAGGGCTGGAGCGCGATCCGATCGGCGTGTCGGGTGGGGGGCGCGATCATGCGCCGATCTCCACCACGGACCAGCCTTCGGGCGGCGTCCCGGGTGGGCCGGGGACGGCCCGGGCCAGGCGGCGCCCGGCGTCGAGCACGCTCCGGACCGGACCCACCACCGGGCCGGACACCTCGCACGTGGCCAGCACCAGGTGGCCGCCGGCGGCCAGGACGGCCCGACAGGCGCCGAGCCCGTAGGCGGCCGCCCGCTCGGTGTCGGCCCCCAGGTCGCGCAGGTCCACCACGACGGCCTGTCCCACCGGCACGGGAGGCTCGAGCTCGCGCACCACGAGATCGCCGGTGCGGGCCGTCGACGGCCAGTGCACCAGGTGGGGCGGGTCGCCGCTGACGTAGGGACGCACCGAGCGGACCAGGTCGCCGGTGGGCGACGCGAGGGCGGTGTGGTCCGCCCCCGAGGCCACCTCGACCGGGGCGGGCGCCGGCAGCCACGAGACCGAGATCGAGCGGGGCGCCACCTCGACCGCGTGGGGCAGCAGCACCTCGTGCACCCGGTGCACGGCGAGGATGCCGAGGGGCGCGGTGACCCGCACCTCCAGCCGCATCGCCGGGAACAGGCCCCGGCGGTCCGCCAGGTGGGGCAGCTCGCCCGAGCCGGGCGCGGCCACGCGGTGCCAGGGGCCGGTGGGGTCGAGGCCCCGCACCTCGAGGCCGGCGCTGTGACCGGTGAGGGTGACCGTGAGCAGCACCTCCTCACCGACCACCGCGTCACGCGGCGAGGCGGCCGCCACCCCCACCCGTCGGACGAGGACCAGCGGCGTGACGATCCCGATGACCACCGTGGCGAGGAGCGCCGCCCACACCACCGTGAACAGCTGCCGGTCCGCCGAGGGCACCGGCGAGGCGGCGGTGAAGATCACGATGGCGACCAGCACCGCGCCCGGACCGGTGAGGCGGCTGCCCCCGACCCGGTCGTAGCCCCCACCGGGGCTCCGCTCGGGCACCACCCAGCGCGGATCGTCGACCGCACGCGGCGGGTGGGCGGGGGCCTCGCCGCCGAACTGACCGCTGGCTGCGCCCGGGGCGGCGCCGGTGCGGCTGCGGTCGACCGGATCGCTGCCGCCGGTCTGGGCCGGTCCCCCGTCGGGCGCGGGCCGGCCCGCCACCCGCAGCGGGCCGGGGCGTCGCGGCGCGGGCTCGGCGGGGGTGGTCACCGGGTCAGGGCCGGGGGACGGGCGTGCGGGCGACCACGTCGGCGATGACCGCCCGGGCCGCCCGGGTGTCGACCGAGCCGCCGACGGCCACCCGGTGGGCGAAGGCCGGGCCCACCACGGCCTGCACGTCGTCGGGGGTGAGGTGGGTGCGGCCGTCGACGACCGCGTGGGCGCGCGACGCCTGCAACAGGCCCACCGACGCACGGGGCGACGCCCCGACGGTGAGCTCCGGTCGCTCGCGCGTGGCGGCCGCCAGGTCGAGCACGTACTCCACGATGGCGGGAGCGGCGTGCACCCGCCGGACCGACGCCACCGCGGCGGCCACCTCGGCGGGCTCGGTGACGGCGCGGAGGCTGGCGAACACGTCGGTGCCCCCGCGGCCGGTCAAGATCTCGCGTTCGGCGTCGCGGTCGGGCAACCCCATGGAGAGCACCAGCGAGAAGCGGTCGAGCTGGCTCTCGGGCAGGGCGAAGGTGCCGATCTGGCCGTAGGGGTTCTGGGTGGCGATGCAGAAGAACGGGTCCGGCAGGACGTAGGTGGTGCCGTCGACGCTGACCTGGTGCTCCTCCATGGGCTCCAGGAGGGCCGCCTGGGTGCGGGGCGACGCCCGGTTCACCTCGTCGACCAGGACCACGTTGGCGAACAGCGGGCCGGGGCGGAACGTCCACGACCCGTCCACCGGCGCGTACACCGACGTGCCGGTGATGTCGCTGGGGAGCAGGTCGGGCGTGCACTGCACCCGGCCGAAGCGGCCGCCCAGCGCGGTGGCCAGGCTCTTGGCCAGGAGCGTCTTCCCGGTCCCGGGGAGGTCCTCCACCAGCAGGTGCCCGCCGGCGAGCAGCGCCACCAGCGACAGCCGCACCACCTCGTCCTTGCCCCGCACCGCGGCGGCCACCGTGGTGAACAAGGCCTCGGCGAGGGCGACCGCCCGGGCGGGGTCGTCGGGTGACGACGGCATCGACGGCGGTGCGGCGACCTGGCTCATGGGCGCCCAGCCTGGCACGACCGCCCCCGGTTCACGCAGGCGGCGGCCCGCGATCTGCTTCGCCGCGAGGTCCGACCACCCTCCCCGGGTCCAAGCCGGGTGCGGCCGGCGGACCCTCAGGCCGGGGTGAGGCGGAAGGTGACGGCGAGGGGCTCGTGGTCGCTGAGGGCCTCGCCGGCGGCGTCGACGAACTCGTCGCCGAGGAAGGCGTGGGACGTGGCGTCGATCCGGACGGCGTCCGACGAGCGGAAGGCGGCCTTGTCGATGCGACCGGGGCCGTCGCACTCGGTGACGACGCAGGCGTCGGTGAGGCCGGTGGCCTCGAGGAAGCGCGTCCAGATCTCCAGGTCGGCGCCGTCGCCGCTGTCCTCGTGGGCCTCGGGGCCGGGTGGGTCGGTGTGCAGGTTGGTGTCACCGGCCAACAGGATCGCTCGGCCCTCGCTGTGCTCGGCGATGTAGGCCGCCAGCTGGGCCCAGTTCTCGGCCTGCAGGCGCTGGTCCTCGTCGGAGCCGCCGGCCTCGCCGTGGAGGTTGTAGACGTCGACCGGCGTGCCCTCGTCGTCGAGGATGGTGCTGACCGCGAAGCCCTTCATGGCCAGGCAGTCGGCGGCGCCCCCGTCGCTGGTGTCGAGCCCGCCGAAGCAGCCGTCCCACGGCACCCGGTCGCCCTCCACCAGCGGCAGCTGGCTGAAGGTGGCCAGGCCGTCGCCGATCTGCAGGTCGGCGAGCCGCGCCGCGGGGAGGCCGACCGCCTCCGGGCCGGGATGCGCCGTGGAGAGGTGCGGGTACGAGCTGCCGTCGACCAGGCGGTCGTGGTAGTTGGTGAAGTCGAGCTCGGCGGCCAGCCCGTCGGGCTTCCACCAGTCGAAGTCCTCCTGGGTGAGCACCAGGTCGTAGCCGTCGAGCTTGGCCGCGATCAACGGCAGGTTCGTCTCGGGGTCCTCGTCGGACACCTCGGCGGGGAGGCCGGCCACGTTGTAGCTGAGCAGGCGCAGCTCCCGCTCCTCCTCGCCGCCGGACGCGGCCTCGGCGGGCGCGTCGCTGGTGGGCCCACCCCCGCTGCCGCCGCCCGCGTCGCCGTCGTCGGACGAGCAGGCGACCGACCCCAGCACCAGGCAGCACGACACGAGCAGGGCAGCCGCACACGGCCGCCGGACGTTCCCCCACGCAGGCATGGCGGGGACCGTAGCGGTCCGCACCCCACCGGCTCGGCCCGAGCGGGGTCGGCGAGCGGGATCCGCTCGGTCGACCGCCGGTACCGGCCGAACGGCTCGGCGACCAGGGTCGAGTCGGGGGACCACCCGAGGCCGGCTGTCCGCGAGCGGTCGGACGGTCG
The DNA here is from genome assembly GCA_038241315.1 of Acidimicrobiales bacterium. Lineage (GTDB taxonomy): Bacteria > Actinomycetota > Acidimicrobiia > Acidimicrobiales > Iamiaceae > Aquihabitans. Next base: position 17,596 of record JBBRFU010000003.1, read on the forward strand.
GTCGGGTCGACCGTCAGGGCGTCGGTCGGGCCGCCGCGGTCAGGGCTCGGCGACCCAGCGGGGCGGCCGCTTCTCGCGGAAGGCGGCGATGCCCTCGGCCGCGTCCTCGGTGGAGGCGGTCACCGTCAGCTGGGGGTGCAGCAGCCGGAGGGCGTCCTCGGCGGCCAGGTCCCAGGCGCCGTAGAAGCTGTCGCGCCCGAGCTTCAGGGCGACCGGGCTCTTGGCCGACAGCGTGGCGGCCAGCTCGGCCACCGCCTCGTCGAGGCCACCCGGCCCGTCGACCGGCACCACCCGGTTCACGAACCCGATGCGCAGGGCCTCGGCCGCACCGACGCGGCGGCCGGTCATCATCAGCTCCAGCGCCACCTTCGGCGGCATCGACCGGGTGAGCGGCACGGTGATCATGTGGGGCCAGAGGCCGACGTCGATCTCGGGGGTGGCGAAGGTGGCGTCGTCGGCCGCCACCACCAGGTCGCACGCCAGGGCCAGCCCGAACCCGCCGGCCAGCGCGTAGCCCCGGACCCGGGCGATGGTGGGCTTGCCCAGCTCCCAGAGCTCGCGGAACAGGCGGGCCAGCTCGCCCCGCCCCTCGTGCAGCTCGGCGAACCCGCCACCGTCGGCCATCCCGCCCAGGTCGGCCCCGGCGCAGAAGGCCCGGTCGCCGGCGCCGGTCAGCACCACGACCCGGACGGCCGGGTCGGCCTTGGCGTCGGCCACGGCCCGTCGCAGGTCGCCCATCGCCGACCACGACAGCGCGTTGCGCTTCTCGGGCCGGTTGATGGTGAGGGTGGCGACGTGGTCCGCCACGTGCACCAACACATCGGGTTCGCTCATGGCCCCGACGGTACGCGGTGCCCGCCTCACCCCCGGAGCGGGCCGAACGGTGGCCGTCGAGACGACCCGATCCCAGCCCACGTTGATGGTGCGGGCGGGCGGGTCGACACCGCGCTAGCGGCGGGGCCCGCGCGTGCGCAGCACGATCACCAGCAGGAGGACGATCACCACGACCAGCAGGTACTTCACGGGGCGACGCTACCGGGGCCGCTCGGGGGCGACGACCGGGGCGACGACCGGGGCGACGACCAGGGCCACGACCGGAGGCGGGCCCGGCGGTAGGGTCGGCGGCCATCCCGGCCGACCGGCGGGGCGAGCGAGCGGGGAGCGCGCCGGTGACCGAGCACGTGCTGGCGATCGACCTGGGCACCGGGGGCCCCAAGGCGGCCCTGGTCGACACCGACGGGCGGATCACCGCCCACGAGATCGAGGCCACGCCCCTCGAGCTGCTCGGCGACGGCGGGGCCGAGCAGGACCCCGACGCCTGGTGGGCGGCGATCACCCGGGCCGTCCAGCGCCTGGTGGGCGCCGGCCACGTGGCGGTCGACGACATCGTGGCGGTGTCGATCACCAGCCAGTGGTCGGGCACCGTCGCGGTCGACGCCGAGGGCCGCCACCTCTACCCGGCGGTGATCTGGATGGACTCGCGGGGCGCCCCGTACGTGGCCGAGGTGGTCCAGGGCCGCCTCAACGTGGCCGGCTACGACCCCCGCCGGCTCCAGCACTGGATCTCCCGCACCGGCGGCATCCCGAGCCACTCCGGCAAGGACCCCGTCGCCCACATCCTCTGGCTCCGCCACGAGCGGCCCGAGGTCTACCGGGCCGCCCACGCCTTCCTGGAGCCGTGCGACTACCTGAACGCCCGCCTCACCGGGCGCCAGGTCGCGTCGTTCGACTCGATCGTGGCCCACTGGCTCACCGACAACCGGGACCTCACCGACGTGCGGTACGACCCGCAGCTGCTCGCCTGGTGCGGCCTCACCGAGGACCAGCTGCCCGAGCTGGTTCCGTCGGCGTCGGTGGTGGGCACGGTGCTGCCGTCGGTCGCCGAGTCGTGGGGCCTCTCCCCCGCCACCCGGGTGGTGACGGCCACGGGCGACGTCCACTCCGCCGTGGTGGGCTCCGGCGCCCTCGGCGACCACGAGGGCCACCTCTACCTGGGCACGTCGTCGTGGCTGTCGTGCCACCTGCCCGCCAAGCGGACCGACGTCCTCCACAACATGGCGGCGCTCCCCTCGGCCGTGCCCGGCCGGTACTTCCTGGCCAACGAGCACGAGATCGGCGCCGGTGCCCTGCTCTGGCTGCGCGACCAGGTGGGCCTGGTGGGGGACCTCGACGAGGCCAACGAGCTGGCCACGTCGGCCCCAGCCGGGTCGCACCGGGTGATCTTCACGCCCTGGCTCAACGGCGAGCGCACGCCGGTGGACGACCACACCATCCGGGCCGGCTGGAACAACCTCTCGCTCACCACCGACCGGGCCGACCTGGTGCGCTCGGTCTTCGAGGGCGTGGCCTACAACAGCCGGTGGCTCCTCGACGCGGTGGAGTCGTTCGTGAAGCGGCCCCTCGACGGGCTCAACCTGATCGGCGGGGGCGCCCGCTCGGACCTGTGGTGCCAGGTCCACGCCGACGTGTGCGACCGGGTGATGCGCCGGGTGGCCGACCCGCAGCACGCCAACACCCGCGGCGCGGCGTTCGTGGCCTGGCTCGCCCTGGGCCGACGTTCGCTCGCCGAGCTCAACGACGCCGTCACCATCGAGCGCGAGTTCCGGCCCGACCCCGAGGCCCAAGCCGCCTACGCGCCCCTGTACCGCGAGTTCCGGAAGCTGTACCCGGCCCACAAGCCCATCCACCGCCGCCTCAACGGCTGAGCACAGCCGCCGGCCGAGCCGTGCGGTTCCTCGCCCGACGCCGGCGCTACCGCAGGAGCAGCGAGCGAAGGGCACTGTCGAGCTTCCCGTTGCTGTAGGCGACCCAGCCGAGGTCGATCCGCCGGCCGCCAGCGGAGTCGAAGAACGACCCGCCCGACTCCTCGACGATCAACGTGGCTGGAGCCTGATCCCACGGCTGCCCGCCGTCGTCGACGAAGGCATCGAGGCGCCCTTCGGCGAGGGCGCCGACGATGCAGGACTCGTCCTCGGCCCAGCACCCCGCGTCGGTGAGCAGCCTTCGCGACCTCGAGGCGGGCGGCGCGAACCCTCCGACCCGTGCCGTCGCCATCGTCTGTCGCCCGGACACCGACAGTCGGTTCGATCGATCGAGGGGCGCCGCCGTGGTGCTGCGGAACGCCCCTGCGCCCCGCTCCGCCCACCAGCGAACGCCGAGGACCGGCCGGGTGATGATCGCGAGATCCACTCGGCCATCGATTTCCAGAGCGATGTGGAAGCCCCATCCGGGGTCGTGGGCGAGGAACGCCGCGGTCATGTCGAGCGGATCGACGATCCAGCGGCGAGCGGACCGAGCGCGGTGCTGGGGCCCGGACTCCTCGGCGAGGACCCCATCCTCCGGACGCTCCGCCGCCAGGACGCCGAGCACCGCTCGCTCCACCAGGAGGTCGACCTCGCTGACGGGAGTGCCGTCGGCCTTGGTCTCGTGGTGCGGGGCCGCACCGAAGAAGGACAGGGCCAGTGCTGCGGCCTCGGACGCCAACCGATGGGCCAGCTCGAGATCCGATGCCATGCCCGAGTCTCCCATCGCTGCCCCGCGAACGACCGGCCATCGACATCCCTCCAGGTGGGCGCCGCCGAAGGCGCCCCGCTTGCGATCGGGTGGGTGTCTGCGCGAAGTTAGGGACACCTAACATTCCATCGACCGGACCGCCGCCGTGCCCCCACCCACCGACCAACCTGCGGGCGCCACCCTCGCCACCCACGGCCTCGCCGTGGGTCACGGCGCCATCCCGGTGGTCGAGGGCGTCGACGCCCGGTTCGAGGCCGGCACGCTCACCGCCGTCGTGGGCCCCAACGGCTGCGGGAAGTCCACGCTGCTGCGCACCCTGGCCCACCTGCAGCCGTCGCTCGGCGGCACCATCACCCTCGACGGCGCCGACCTCGCCGGGCGCAAGCCCCGGGAGCTGGCCAAGCGGGTGGCCTTCCTCCCGCAGGCGCCGCTCGTGCCGGCCGGGGTCACCGTCCGCCAGCTGGTGGCCTACGGGCGCCACCCCCACCAGGGCCTGCTCGGCACCGTCCGCGCCGGCGACGCCACGGCCGTCGACGACGCCATCGCCGCCACCGACCTCGGGCCGCTGGCCGACCGGCTGGTCGACCACCTGTCGGGTGGCGAGCGGCAGCGGGCGTGGGTGGCGATGACGCTCGCCCAGCGCACCGGCGTGCTCCTGCTCGACGAGCCCACCACCTACCTCGACATCCGCTACCAGCTCGACGTCCTGCGCCTGGTGCGCGCCCTGGTGGACGACCAGGGCCTCACCGTGGTGGTGGTCCTGCACGACCTCAACCAGGCCGCCGGCTTCGCCGACCAGCTGCTGCTGCTGGCCGGGGGCGGCGTGGTGGCCGCCGGCACCCCCGCCGAGGTCCTCACCGCCGAGCACGTCCTGGCCGCCTTCGCCGTGCCCGTCTCGGTGGTGACCGATCCGGCCACCGGCCTGCCGTCGTGCCTGTTCCCCGGCCGCCACCCCCTGGCCACCGCGACCACCGCGACCGACCACCCCGCCACGGACACCCAAGTCCACCCGGCCGCCTCGGTCGTCGCGACCACGGCCTGATCCCGAACCCCCACCCCGGAGCCCCCATGCCCGCCACCCCTCTCCGCCGCGCCACCGTCGCCGCCACCCTCGTGGTGGCCCTGCTGCTCGCCGCCTGCGGGTCGAGCAAGAACGCCCCCGACGCCGAGGCCTCCCCGTCGAAGGGCTCCGGCGAGGGTGCCGCCGCGGAGGGCGGCCTCGAGCTGACCGACGCCACCGGCACGGTCACCCTGCCGCAGGAGGCCACCGAGGTGGTGGCGCTGGAGTGGACCTACGTGGAGGACCTCCTCGCCGTCGGCGTGACGCCGGTGGGCGTGGCCGACGTGCCCGGCTACGAGCAGTGGGTGCGGGCCGAGCCGGCGCTCCCCGAGGGCGTGGAGGACGTGGGCTCCCGCCAGGAGCCCAGCATCGAGCGCATCCGCCGCCTCCAGCCCGACCTGATCATCATGACCACCGACCGCGAGGGCGACCACGTGGACCAGCTCACCGACATCGCCCCCGTGCTGGCCTTCGACGCCTACCCCACCGACGCCAGCCACTGGGACGAGATGACGTCGACCTTCACCACCATCGCCACCGCGGTGGGCGAGGAGGACGCCGCCGAGCAGGTCCTGGCCGACCTCGACGACGCCATCGCCGCCGGCAAGGCCACCCTCGCCGAGGCCGACCTGCCCACCACCGAGGTGGTCCTGGCCCAGGGCGAGGGCACGCCCGACGCCCCCATGTTCCGCCTCTTCACCGACAACGCCATGGTGGTGGAGCTCCTCGGCGACCTCGGCCTCGAGAACGGCTGGGACGGCACCGAGGAGCCCTACGGCTTCAACTCGGTCTCGCTCGAGGGCCTCACCGCGGTGGGCGATGCCTGGTTCCTCCCGGTGGCGCCCGAGGACGAGCTCGCCGAGTTCGAGGCCACCTACGGGGACAGCCCGCTGTGGACCAACCTCGGCTTCGTCCAGGCCGATCGCATCCGACCGCTCGGCAACGACGCCTGGTTCTTCGGCGGCCCCCTCTCGGCCGACTACCTGGTCGAGAAGATCGTGACCGCCCTCACCGCATGACCGGGGCCGGCCCACGGGCTCCTCGACCCCGGCGACCGGCGCCGTGAGCAGCACCGTCGCCGACGCCGCGCGGGTCGAGGGCCGCGCCCCGGCCGACGGGCCCGACGGGCCCGGCGTCCCCGTTCGCCCGCCCCGACACGGGCGGGGTGCCGGCCCCGGCGGCCGCGGGAGCTCGGGCATCCCGGGCCCCGGGCGCGGGTGGGCGGTGCTCGGCCTCGGCGCCGCCCTCCTGGTCGCGGTGGCCGTGTGGGAGCTGTGCCAGGGCTACGCGCCGTACGGGCTCCGCGAGCTGCTCGACGTGCTCGGTGGCGGGGGCAGCACCGAGGTCCGGGCCGTGTTCGACGGCGGCCGGTTCCCCCGGGCCCAGGCCGGGCTCCTCGTGGGAGCGGCGCTGGGGATGGCGGGCACGCTGTTCCAGACGGCCACCCGCAACCCGCTGTCGGAGGCCTCGACGCTCGGCGTCAACGCCGGCGCGTGGCTCGCGGTGGTGGCCACCGCCGTCTTCGGGCTCGACCTCACCGGGCTGCCCCGCGGCGGGGTGGCCTTCGCCGGGGGCCTGGTCGCGGCCGGCCTGGTCTTCGCCATCGCCACCACCGGTGGCGCCACCCCGACCCGGTTGGTGCTCACCGGCACGGCCGTCCACTACGCCTTCGCCGCCGTCGCCGCCTTCCTGCTGCTCATGCACGAGCAGCAGGCCGCCGGCCTGTTCTTCTGGGGCCAGGGCTCGCTCAACCAGGTCAACGGCGTGAAGGGCCTGCAGTTCCTCCCGCTCGTGGCCCTGGCCGGCCTGGCCGCCACCGCCCTCGGCCCCCGCCTCGACCTCCTCCGCCTCGACGACGACAGCATCCGGGCCCTCGGCGTCCGCCCGCTCCGGGCCCGGCTGACCACCATCGTGGCCGGCGTCTTCCTCAGCGCCGCTGCGGTGTCGGTCGCCGGCCCGCTGAGCTTCGTGGGCCTCCTGGCGCCCCACGCGGTGCGGCGACTCGGGGTGATCCGCCACCGGCTCCTCCTGCCCTGCACCGCGGTGTGGGGGGCGGCGCTGGTCCTGGCCGCCGACGCGGCCGTGCAGCAGGTGCGAGGCGGGACCCTGTTCAGCGAGCTGCCGGCCGGCATCGCCACCGCGCTGCTCGGGGCCCCGCTGCTGCTGGTGCTGGCCCGGGGCATCACCGCCGGCGCGCTCGGTGCCGGCGCCGGCCCGGGCACCACGGGCGGCGCCCGGGCCCGGCGGGCGAGCCGGCGGATCGGGCCGGGCTCGGCCACGGCCGCCGCGGTGGCCGTGCTCGCCCTGGTCGTGCTGCTGGGCCTCGCCTACGGGGAGACCGAGGTGGGCGTCGGCCGGGCCCTGGCCGTGCTCGCGGGCGGCGGCGACGACCTCGACCGGATCACCGTGCTCGACGACCGCCTCCCCCGCGTGCTGGTCGCCTTCCTCGCCGGTGCCGCGCTGGCCGTGGCCGGCGCGGTGCTCCAGGCCGTCGGCCGCAACCCCCTGGCCGAGCCCGGCCTGGTCGGGGTCACCGGCGGCGCCGGCGTGGGAGCGCTGGGGCTGCTCATCCTGTTCCCCACCGCGCCGGTGGCGCTGGTGCCGCTGGCCGCCTTCGTCGGGGCCATGGTCGCCCTGGGCATCGTGTTGGCCGTCGCCTGGCGTGGCGGCCTGGCGCCGGAGCGGCTGCTGCTCGTCGGCGTGGCCATGGCCGCGTTCACCGTCGCCGTCACCGACCTGCTCGTGGTGCTCTCGGGCCCGAAGCTCGCCGCCGCCCTCGTGTGGCTCACCGGCAGCACCTACGCCCGGAGCACGGCCGACATCGGCGCGCTGGCCCCCTGGGTCGGCGTGCTGGTGCCCGCGCTGTGGCTCGCCGGCCGCCACCTCGACCTCCTCGCCCTCGGCGAGGACGCTCCGCGCGCCCTCGGGATGCGCCTCGACCGAGCTCGCATCGGCCTCCTGGCCCTCGGCGTGCTCCTGGCCGCCGCCGCGGTGGCCACCGTGGGGTCCATCGGCTTCGTCGGCCTCATCGCCCCGCACGTGGCCCGTTCCGTCGCCGGCAACCACCACCGACGCCTCATCCCGCTGGCTGCCCTGCTCGGCGGCGCCCTGGTGGTCACCGCCGACCTCCTGGGCCGGGTGGTCAACCAGCCCCGCGGCGTCCCCTCCGGCCTGGTGGTCGCGCTCGTCGGCACGCCGTTCTTCCTCGCCCTCCTCTGGCGGGACCGCGACCGGGCCACCTGACCGACCAGCCTCGGGTGCCGGGTCGACGGGTCATCGGTGCCACGAGGTCCGCGAGCGACCCGCCGGGAGCCAGAGCGGTTCGCCGAACGGCGGTTCCGCCCCCGTTCTTCCCGCAGTTGTGGTCACCCACGCACCACCACCCTCGGAAGAACCGACCCTCCCCAGTTCTTCCCGCAGTTGTGGTCACCCACGCACCACCACGGTCGGAAGAACCGTTCAGCGAACGGGGCCGGGGTCAGCGAACGGGGCCGGGGTCGGGGTCGGGGTGGGGGCGGGACCAGGCCGAGTCCTCGGCCGGGGTCCCGCCGAGATCCGCGGGTCCGACCGGCCCGCCCGGTCCGCCCGGGGCGACCGGGGCGACCGGCCCGCCCGGGGCAGCGGGCGCGGCCGGGGCGCGGGACCAGTCGGCGGCCGGCTCGTCGGGGGCCTCGTCCTCCCAGGACGAACCGCCGACGAGGGACCCGTTCCCGTCGGTGAGGAGGCGCCAGGCCAGGTAGGCGGCGCCACCGGCCAGGGCGGCGGCCGGCAGGCCCTCCGCCACCACGCCGAGCCGAGCCAGCCACGTGGCCGTGGCGTCGCCGCCCTGGCCGCCGGGCAGCAGCGTGGAGGAGCTGCGCCGGAGGCTCTCCTCCACGCCGAGGAGGGCGAGGGCGGCCACCGCCACGCCCACCACCGACACGGCGTTGACCACGACGACGCCGAGGCGCCCGGCGCGCGCCCCGGGGGCCAGCGCCACCAGAGCAAGTGCCGTCGCCACCAACAGGCCGTTGCCGACGGAGCCGCCGAGGGCGGCGATCCCGAGCCACTGGCCCCACTCGAACGACCCTCCCTCGGGAGCGCCGACGAGGTCCGTGCTGGCGCGGACCCACGCCGTGGCCTCCAGGAGCGCGCCCAGGACCGCGCCGACCGCGGCCACCACCGCCAGCAGCGCCAGCAGCTCGAGCCAGCTCCGCAGCCGCCGGTCGGCGTCGCCGGTCCGCCGTCCCTGGTCGTCCGCCACCGCCACGTCGAGGTTCGCCATGGCCCGAGTCTGGGCGGCGCGCCGCGAACCGCCGGGGACCCCCGACGCCCCGTTGGCGAACCGGTGCGAGGTGTGCTACTCATACGTAGCGGCACAGCCCCGATCCCGCCCGGGGCCGTGCCCGCTCGGGCTCGCGGTCCGGGGAAGGGCCCGCGAGCCCGAGCGCGACGGAGGGGCGGGCCCCCGTGCGGGCCCGCCCCTCCTGGTCGCACCTCGACCGCCCCCGACCGCCTGGCACCGGCCGCTCGGAGCGGTCCGGCACCATCGGGCGGCCGGGGCGATGTGGGCTACACCTCCGACCCGCTGCCCGTGACGATGCGCACGAGGATCGCCTCGCGGTTCGCCCCCCGGTTCACGTCGACCATGTAGGTGGTGCGCTGGGCGTGGGTGATCGCCCGGCCGTAGGTGGCGAGGTAGGTGTCGCCGATGTGGATGCGCTTGGCCGAGTCGCTCCGCAGCAGCTCGGCGGCCGTGGCCACCGCGCCCCTGCTCTGGATCTTGGCGCCCCAGCCGGCCCGCTCGGCATCGGTGGCGGGGCGGCGCAGGAGCTCGGCGAACAGGGCGTCGACCACCCCGGCGTCGGTGCCACCGGCGCGGGCCCGGAACTCGCCCGAGCCGAGCAAGTCGGCCAGCAGCTGCTCACGGGTCCACCCGGCGGCGAACCGCCGGTTCCACGACGCCACCATGGCGGCGGCCGGCTGGCGACCGATCACGGTCTGGTAGCTGGCCCGGATGAACCGGTTCCGGGACGCCTCGGACCGCACGATGTGGGTGACCACGCTGGTGCGGCTCTCGCCCCGCTCCAGGCGGCCGCCGTAGTGGGCCAGGCCCCAGGCGTTGACCCCGGCCGGTCGATCGAGCACGACCGGGTTCTTGTACACCAGGTTGAGGAACCGCCCGTCGGCGGTGCCCGTCCGGGTGGTGGCGAGGTCCACGGCGGTGGGGGCGAAGGCGTAGCGCCCACGGCTCCCCGACGCCAGGTTGTCGGTGGGGTTCCGGGGGTCGTTGCCGAAGTTGTGGAACGGGATCGTCGGATCGGCGATGGTCACCTTCCCGGGCACGCAGTCCAGGTTGGCGCCGTAGTGGTCGGTGCCGGCCCGGAGGAACACGCTGCCGTAGGGGCGGATCGAGTAGGGGGTGTCGGCGTAGCCGGTGCCCACCACGTCGATCTTCGGGGCGTCGACCTGGCCGGGATCGGCCAGGGCGAACGACACCTTCGAGGGACCCGCGGCGGTCCAGGTGCTCGGACCGAAGACGAGCTCCTCGTCAAGCGCCGAGATCCGCTCGTCGCGGTTCACCGTGTCGGCCGGGGTGGGATCGGTGATCGCCACCTCGTAGGTGCCGTCGAGGTACAGGCGCTGGGCCCCCTCGGTGGTGTTGGTGCCCTCGACGTGGACCCAGCCCTCGAGCTTCTGGGTGGTGGTCCACGACGTGGCCAGTTCCTCGTTGTCGAACTGGCCGGCGGCGTAGAGCGACCGCAGGAGGCCGCTGGTGACGTTCACGTCGACCTCCACGCTCGGCACGGTGATGGTGTCACCGCTCACGACCGGCACCTGCGGGAAGCGGACGGCGATGCGGAACGGCTCGATCTCCCGACCGCGGAAGCGGCCGAGCCCGCTGATGCACTCGAAGGTGTTCAGCGACGGGTCGCCGTAGACGGCCTGGGAGAGGACGGCGGCGGGATCGGGGGTGAAGGCGTAGCGACCGCGGCTGCCCGACCTCAGGTTGTCGTCGGGGTTGCGGGGGTCGTTGCCGAAGTTGTGGAACGGGATCGTCGGGTCGGCGATGACCGTGGTGCCGGCCGAGCAGTCGAGGTTGGCGCCGTAGTTGGCGGTCTCGGCCCGGAGGAACACGTTGCCGTAGGGGCGGATCGAGTACGGCGTGTCGGCGTAGCCCTTGCCCACCACGTCGATCTTCGGGGCGTTGTTGGCCCCCGGAGGCACGAGGGAGAAGGTCACGTCGCCCCGGCTGACGGGGGTCCAGGTGCTGGACCCGAAGTCGAGGGTCTGGGTGAAGCCCTCGACGGTCTCGTCGCCGTTGGCCCGGTCGTCGGGGGTGGGGTCGTCGACCGTGGCCCGGTAGACGGTCTCCACGGCGAGGCGCTGGCTGCGCTCCACCGTGTTGGCGCCGTCGAGGTACACCCAGCCGAAGAGCTTCTCGGTGTTCACCCCGTCGACCAGCTGGCCGCCCCGGTAGAGCGACGCCAGCAGGCCGTCGGTGACGGTGACGTCGACCAAGGTGCGGGGCACCCGCACCCGGCCGCCGGAGACCACGGGGGCCTCGGGCTGGCGGACGGTGATGGCCATCGGCTCGATCTCGCGACCGCGGAAGCGGCCGAGGCCGCTGATGCAGTCGAAGGTGTTGGCCGAGGCGTCACCGAAGGTGGTCTGGCCGAGCACGGCCAGCGGGTCGGCCACGATGGCGTAACGGCCCCGCGAGCCGGTATCGGGGTCGGTGGTGTCGTCCGGGTTGCGGACGCCGTTGCCGAAGTTGTGGAACGGGATGGTGGTGTCGGCCACCGTGATGGCGGCGGCGGCGCAGTCGAGGTTGGCGCCGTAGTTCGCCACCTCGGCCCCGTCGACGACCTTGACGGTGCCGGCCCGCAGGAACAGCTGGCCGTAGGGCCGGATGCGGTAGGGCACGTCGGCGTAGCCGTGGCCGACGACGTCGATCTTCGGCGCGTTGCTCTGGTTCGGCGCGGCGAGGGTGAACGACACGTCGCCGTTGGCCACCGGTGTCCAGAAGACCGGACCGAAGTCGATGGTCTCGGCGATGACCTCGGCCGACTCGTCACCGCTGGTGCGGGCGTCGGGCGTGGGGTCGGTGATGGTGGTGGTGTAGGTCGTGTCGACCTTCACCCGCTGCTGGCGCTCCACCGTGTTGGCGCCGGCGAGGTGGATCCAGCCCTCGAGGGGCAGGGTCTTCTCCCCGACGGGGATCAGGTTGGCCTGGTAGAGCAGCACGGCGAGCTCGGCGTCGATGGCGACGTCGGCACGGACCTCGGGGAGGACGACCTTGCCGTCGACCACCTGGGGCACCGACGGGAACGAGACGGCCACGTCCATGGGCTGGATCTCGCGCTGGCGGAACCGGCCCAGGCCGCTGATGCAGTCCCAGTTGCCGTCGACCGGCTCGGGCTCCTCGGGCTCCTCGGGGTCCTCGGGATCCTCGGGGTCCACCGGGCCGACGGGGCCCACGGTGGCGAAGGCCAGCGGGGCGTAGTTGGCGGTGGGGACGCCGTCGATGTCGACGGTGCCGGGGTGGCAGTCCAGGGTGAGCTCGAACGGCGTCCCTTCGCCCGGCAGCTCGGCCACGACGTACTGGCCGCCGCGGATGCCGCCGGTCTGGTCGCCGGGGAGCGACGCGGGGTCGGGCCACTGTCCGTCGACCGTGCCGGCCGGGGCCGGGCGGAAGCTGACCGATGCGGTGGTGGCCGTCCACGTGGTGTCGGGGAGGGTCAGGTCGGCCACGATGGGCGTGGCCTGCACGCTGCCGCCGACCCCGAGCGTGATGGTGGTGGTGGCCGTGCCGGAGGCCTCGACGACCTGGAAGCGGGGCGTGGCGTCGACGCTCTCGATGCCGAGCCAGGCCTCCACCGGGATGGTGTTGGGCCCTTCCTCGAGGAGACCCGCGGCGTAGCCGATCTGGGCCATCTCGGGCAGGAGCTCGGTGGAGATGGTGGTGCCCGAGAGCCCCACGGTGCCGCCCGGGGCGACGGTGGTGACCGACGGCGTGGCGGTCCACGCCACGTCGGCCATGTGCCACTTGCCGTCGAACGGCCGGTAGTTGCAGGCCGTGCTGACGGCCGTCGGTTCGCCGTTGACGGCCCCGGCGGTGGGGGCGAGGGCGGTGGTGGCGACCACGGTGGCCAGCGAGCTGGCCACCACGGCTCCGGCCAGCAGGGCGGAGAGCCTGCGTCGGCGTCTGATGGGTTGCACGTCCACGATTCCTTGTTCGGCGGGTCCGGGGAGCACCCCGGGGTCGGCGCTCGGACGGGGACGAGCCTGCGCAGGATACCGACGACCCACCGTGTGGTGTCAAGCCGATGCGATAGAAGTTGTTAGGCAACCCTAATCTGGACGGACCACCAGGTCAGCAGGCTGGGGACCGCTCGAGCACCACGACGGCCACGGCGGTGGGCCCGTCATGGCTGAGGCTCAGGTGGAGGTCGAGGGTCGCGTCCTCGGCGAGGTCGGTCAGGGCCCCGGCCACCGCCCCGTGCAGCAGCAGCGCCGGGCGGCCCCAGCCGTCGAGCACCACCTCGACCTCGCGGAGGTCGAGGGCCGCCAGGGCCGGTGGGTGCCCCCGACGCGCCGTGCTCCACGCCTTCACGAACGCCTCCTTGGCCGCGAAGCGCCCCGCGAGCGACGCCGTGCGGCGCGGTCCGGCCGCCACCACCGACGCCAGCTCGGATGGGGTGAACGTGGCGGTGGCGAAGGCCGATGCCGCATCCGCCAGCTGCTCGGCGAACGACGGGAGGTGGACGACATCGAGGCCGATCCCCAGCACGGTCACGGGCTCGCCAGCCGTCCGCCCGGACCGAGGCGGGCACCGGCGTCGAGGAGCACGGCCGCCTCGGCGTCGCGCGTCTCGGCGGCGTCGAGGCCCTCCGGGAGGCGGCGGTCGGTCCGCCGCACCGGATCGGGACGACCGAGGCGGGTGCGGAGGCGACGCTGCCGGCCGGTCGCGCGCCGCGCGGCCGCCCGCTCCCGGTAGGCCTCCCGAGCCGGCTCCGGCACGGCGGCGAGGAACAGGTCGGGGTGGGCCAGGGCCACCACCGCCGACACGTGCCCGAAGCCGAGGCTGGTGACCAGCGCGGCCCGGAGCGGCTCCTGGGGGGCCAGCCGGACGGGCCGGTGCCCGTAGGCGAGGTGGTCGTGGCGGGCCACGAGGGGGTCGAGCGACTCCAGGGTCCGGTTCCCCGGCACCACCCCCGTGGCCAGCATCGACAGCACGCCGCCCACCTGCCAGGCGGCGGCCCCGCCCTTGGCGTGGCCGGTCACCGTCTTCTGCGACACCACGAGGAGCGGGTTCCCCGGGGTCCGTCCCAGAGCGTCCTGGATCCGGTGGTGCACCTCGGCCTCGTTGGGGTCGTTCATCTCCGTCGACGTGTCGTGCTTGGACACCACGGCCACGTCGTCGGCGGTGAGGCCGTGGCGGGCCAGGGCGGCGGCGAGCGGCGAGCGGTCGCCACCGCGCGCGGCCGCCACCAGTCCGAGGCCGGGGGCGGGGATGGAGGTGTTGATGCCGTCGCCGAAGCTGCCGGCGTAGGCCAGCACCGCCTGGACGGGGAGCCCGAGGGCGAGGGCCACGTCGCCCCGCACCACGAGCGTGGACCCGCCGCCCTGGGCCTCGACGAAGCCGCGGCGGCGCACGTCGTTGGCCCGGCTGGCCTCGCACGGGAGGATGCCCATGGCGTCGAGCTCGTCGCTGTCGGCCGTGGCGTGCATGTCCCCGAAGCCCAGGACGCTCTCGGCGATGATGTCGTCGTAGCCGCCCGACAGGACCGCGAGCGCCTGGCCGGCCCGGATCTTGTCGTGGGCCACCTCGAGCGACACCGCGGCGGTGGCGCAGGCCGCCACCGGGTGCACCATCGGCCCGTACGAGCCGACGTAGCCCTGGACGGTGTGGGCGGCCACCACGTTGCCGAGCGACTCCTGGAGCCGGTCGTTCTGTCGCTCGGTGTCGAGCAGGTGGTCGAGCAGCAGGCGGCGCAGCGACGCCATCCCGCCCATCCCCGCCCCCTGGGTGTTGGCCACCAGCGCGGGGTGCACCTCGCCGAGCAGCTCCTCCGGGGTGGTCCCGGCGTCGGCGAAGGCCTCGACGGTGCAGGCCAGGTTCACCAGGGCGATCCGGTCGGCCGTGGTGGTCAGCTCGCCGGGGATGCCGAAGCGCCCGAGGTCGAGGCCGGTGGGGAACTGACCGGCCACCCGGCGGGTGTGGGGCACCTGGCGGGGGACGCGGACGACGCCACCCGCCGTGCGGGTCACCCGCCACGACCCGGACCCGGGGTCGAGGCGGGCCTCGGTGTGCGCCGGGTCGGCGGCCAGGAAGGACCGGGCCTCCTCCTCGGAGGCCACGTCGAAGGTCAGGTCGCGATCGAGGTGCACGGTGGCCAGCACCGGCAGGCCCTCGGCCTCCACGGCGCCGTCGCTCTCCAGGGGGCGCACCCCGGTCCGGGCCACCACCTCCTCGGCGTAGCGGTCGGCGATCGCCGCCTCGTCGACCTCGTCGCCCGAGGCCAGGTCGATCCACCGGCCCTCGGACCCCTCGCCCTCGTAGGCCACCAGGCCGCACAACCAGGCCAGCTCGACCACGCCGGCGGGCGACGGGGCGCCGTCGACCTCGGCCTCGAACCGGGTGGCGGCCAGGCCGTGCGGGCCCAGCTCCCCGGCACCGACGATGACCACGAGGTCCGCGGGGTCGGTGCCCGGCGGCAACGTGAAGGCCGAGGTCCCCGGGGCGGGCGGCCCGACCGGGCTCGGGAGCGCCGCCACCGTGGGGCGGGGCTCGATCGCCCCCGACGTCAGCCGGGCCGCCAGCGCGGCACGCAGGGCCGCCTCACGCCGGGCGACGTCGCCCCGGGCCAGCAGCTCGGCCCCGAGCGGCACCAGCGCGGCGCGCAGGTCGGGCACCCGGTCGAGCCCGCCGCCGAGGTCGACCGCGAGGTCGGCGCCGTCGGTGGCCGCCGGCCGGGCGGCCACGTGGCCCGCCAGGTGGGCGAGCAGCCAGCCCATCTCGGCGGCGCACCAGGTGCGGACGCCGAGGCGCTCCTCCACCAGGGCCGCCACCGCGTCGTTGTGGCCCATCAGCCGGGTGCCGCGCACCCAGCCGATCCGGGCCGGGACCACCCGCACGTGGGCGCCCCAGGAGCCGGCCTCGCTGCGCGCCCGGGTGGCCAGCACCTCGAGCCCGGCCTTGGTCTCGCCGTAGGGGCCGTCGCCGCCGAACGTGCCGTGGTTGGGCGACAGCGGCAGCACCACCGTGGCGGGGCGGGCCGGTCGGCGCTCCCCCACCCGGGCGCCGATGGCCGCCACCATGCGCTGCACGCCGAGGAGCTGGACCCGGAGGGCCACCTCAGAGGCGGCGCCCGCCTCGGCGGCGGTGCCCACGGTGGGCAGGGCGGCGAAGGGCAGCACGATCGTGGGCAGCAGGCTCGGGGGCGTGAGGTCGCGCCGACCGCGCTGGGGCACCTCGGGGTCGGCGAGCCAGGCCACCAGCGCGTCGATGTCGGCGAACGACGCCAGGTTGGCCGGCACCAGGTGCAGCTCGGCGCCTGGTCCGGCGGCCTCGCGGAAGAGGTCCCGGTACCACCGCCGACGGTCCAGGGTGAGCGTCGACGTGGCCACCACCACCGTGGCGCCGCCCTGGAGCAGGGTGCGGACGGCCGCCACGGCGATCGATCCCGGGCTGGCCCCGGTGACCAGGGCCACCTCGCCGGCGAACGATGGGGCGTCGGTGGCCGTGGACCCGTCGGCGAGCGACCCGTCCGCGGGCGACCCGTCGGCGCGCGACCCGTCGGCGGAGGGCGAGGACGCGACCAGTCGGGCGTGCCACCCGGCCACCAGGTCCCGGTCGTCGCCGGCCAGCGCGTCGAGGACGTCACCCGGCCGATCCGGTGCCGGCACCTCGACCGAGGACATGGTGCCGTCGACGGCCACCTGCACCTGCGGCGCGGTGGCGACCGTGCTGGCCACCGTCCGGGCCGTGGCGTGCGGGCCGGCGAGGTCGTCGAGGGCGGCGGCCAGGTCGGGGCGGTCGTGGTGACGGGCCCGGGCCGCGAACCAGCGGGCCGTGGCCGCCACGCTGGGCTCACACCCCCACGGGGCGAGGCGCTCGAACGTGTCGCGCTGGACGGCCGGGTCGAGCCGGCCGGCCAGGGCATCGTGGGCCAGCGTGATCAGGTCCCACCGGGCCGACGCGGCGCCGGAGGCGAAGCGGACGTGGCGTCGGTGGTCGAACGCGGGGGCCACCTCGGCGGCGCGCGCCGCGCCCAGCTCGGCGTCGAGCGCGGCCAGGCGGTCGGCCGACGTGGCCGCCTCGGCCGAACCCGCGGCGGTGTCGTCGGCCGCCTCGAGCCGGTGGCCGGGCTCGGCGAAGGGGCGTCCGAGCCCGGCGGCCAGCTCGCGCGCCGAGGCCACCAGCGCGTCGGTGAGGTGGCCGGCGGCCGCGGCGCCGAGTGCCGGCTCGCCGTCGCCGAGGTCGACCGCCACCGGCCGGAGGGCGAGGCCGAGGTCGCCGCCCACCCGCTCGACGGCGAGGTCCACGAGCGCCCGCCCGGCCGCGGGCGTGGTCGGCGGGTCGCCACCGAGCGACGCGAGGTCGCCGCCGCGGGCCGACGGGCCCGGGCGGGTGTCGAGGACGAGCCGCAGCAGCACCTGGTCCACGAGGCCCGGGCCCAGGCCCCACCGGCCGGTGAGGTGGGCCACGGCCTCCCCGCGCCCCAGCCCGGAGGGGCCGAGCACCCGGGCCAGGCCCGAGGCGACGGTGTCGCGGAGGTAGGGACCGGGGAACCGGTAGCGCGCCGTGCGCTCGGCGAGGTCCGCCTGGAACCGCCCCAGCGTGAGGTCCTGGGCGCCGTCGGTCCCCGACAGGCCCAGCTCGCGCCCCAGGTCGATCAGCACCTGGTTGCGGCGCGACGAGGCCCCGCCGAAGAGGTCGTCGAGTCGCTCGTCGTCCCGCAGCTGGTCGGGCCGCACCCGCGCCTGCAGGGCCACCACGGCCCGGAGCGCATCGCCACCGCCCACCGGCCGGTCGTCGGCACCCACGGGGGACGAGCCCGCGACGGCGGGCGGGGTCACCGCGAGCGGCGGATCCGCGAGCGCCCCGCCCGACGAGCCGGTCGGCGAACCAGCCGACGGGCCGCTGGCCGAGCCGGTCGTCGACTCGGCCGGCGCGTCCGGCGCCTCGATCTCGTCGGCCACCTCGGTGCCCAGCACCCGAGGCCGGTCGCGCTCGACGTGGAGCACCTCGGGCGCCGCGCCGCCCGGGGGCTCGGCGGCGTAGGTGGTGCGGGCCAGGTTGGCCAGCACGGCGGCGTGCTGCGGGCCGACCTCCACGATCCGGGCCACCGCCAGCCCGCCGGCCAGCTCGGACCGGGCCAGCGTGCGCTGGGTCTCCACCCACTGCACGGGGGCCGCCAGCTGCTCGGCCAGCAGCGTCACGAGCAGGTCGCGGGCCCGGGCGTCGGCGTCGGCGTCGGCTTCGAGGTCGGAGGTCGGGGCGCCGGGGGGGACCGGCAGCGGGGCGCCGGAGGCGGCCGCCACGAGGGAGGCGAAGTCGGCGTCGAGGGCGAAGGGACGGCCGACCAGGTTGGGCACCCACCGGCCGACGAGGGCCCGGTGGTCCACCCGGGCCGGCACCAGCCGCTCGAGGTGGTCGCGCAGGTCGACGGCGGCCGGGGCCAGCACGGAGGAGTGGAACGGCACGTCGATCCCGGGCACCGGCCGGAGGGCGGCCACCGTGCCGGTCTGGCGGGCCGCCAGCCGGTCGGCCAGCGCAGCGAGGGACGCCTCGGTGCCGGCGACCGCGTGCTGGCGACCGGGGGCGTTGTGGTTGACCACCTCGAGGACGGCGCCGGTGGCGGCCGCCACCTCGGCCACCAAGGCCTCGACCCCGGCCTGGTCCAGCCCGGCGGCGGCCGGGTCGACCACCGCGAAGCGGTAGGGCGAGGCGCCACGGTCGTCGCGCGGCACGTGGCGCTGCATGGCCCGGCCCCGTTCCCACACCAGCTCCAGCACCACCTCGAGGGGCAGGACGCCGAGCGCGGCCAGGGCGTTGAACTCACCGATGCTGTGACCGGCCACCAGCTCGCGGCCGGTGCGCCCGCCGTCGTGGTCCAGCTCGGCCAGCTGGGCCGCGGCGAGGGCCGCCATGGCCACCTGGGTGAGCTCGGTGAGGAAGAGCACGCCGTCGGGGTGTCGCAGCGTCTCGCCGTCGGGGCCGCCGAGGGTGAGCTCGGAGGGGTTGCGGTCCACCACGTCGAGCAGCGAGAAGCCGAGGCGCTCGCGGGTGAAGCCGTCGGCGCGGGCCCACACGGCGCGAGCTGCGGCGCTGCGGTCCCGCCCGTCCCGGCCCAGGCCCGTGCGCTGCACGCCCTGGCCGGGGAAGACCAGGGCCGTGGTGGGCGGGGACACGAGGGCCTCGGCCACCGCCACCGTGACGTCGTCGGCCCGCACCAGGACCTCGACCCACGTGGCGCCGCGCTCGGCTCCCACCCGCTCCGCGGAGAGGTCGAGGATCGCCCCCGGGAGCACGGGGGCGGTGAACCGCACCCGCCAGTCGACCAGTCGGCTCGGGTCGCCGCCCGCCACCTCGTCGACCACGAACGCCCCCGCCCGCGCCGCCGTCCAGAGGCCGTGCAGCACCGGCTCGTCGAGGCCGGCCAGGCGCGCCGCGAGCACCGAACGGTGCAGCGGGTTGTGGTCGCCGCCCACCCGGGCGAACGGGACGGCCGAGCCGGGGGCCACGTCGTCGGCCGTCGCCCGCGCGGCGCGGGGTCGCTCGACCCGCCCGCGGCCTGCCGTGGGCGCCGGGTCGGCCCGCTCCGCTCCCCCGGCCAGCTCGACCACCACGTCGGCGAAGGCGGCCACCGGGTTGGCCGCCAGGTCACCGGTGGCGTCGAGGCGGACCTCGGCGAGGTGGTGGCCGGGGCCGTCGGCACCGGCCAGCTCGAGGGTGCCGGTCGCGGTGGCCACCGCCCTCCCGTCGGCGTGGCGCTCGTAGGCGGTGTCGGCCCGGAGGCGCACCCACGGGGCCGCACCGGTGGGCCCGGCCGCCACGAGGGGACGGACCGGGTGCGCCCACCCGCAGCCGTCGAGCACCGCGGCCACCGCGTCGTCGAGGGCGAAGGTGACGTCGACGACCCGTCGGTCGCGAGCCACCGGTTCGCCGTCGGGACCGGTGAGGCGGACGGCGAGGGTGGCGTGGACGGTGGCGACGAGGCCGTCGGTCCCGACCACCTCGGCCCGGCAGCGGTACCAGCGGGCGCCGTCGCGGTCCTCGGTGCCGTCGACGGCCACCGTGGCGGTGCCGGCGTCGCCGGCGGCCGGCGGCCAGGCCGGGCCGGGGACCACCCGGTGCTCCGCGTGGAGCAGGTCGGCCAGCCTCGGCGCCAGCGTCCCGGCGAGCAGCTGCACGAGCGCGGGCCACGCCAGGGTGAAGGCCAGGTCGAGCGGCACCCCGAGGTGCTCGGCGCCGGTCAGGCCTCGGTAGGCCACCAGCCGGTCGGCGCCGAGGCGCCACCGGGCCGCGGCCCCCTCCACCGACCGCTCCCCGCCGTGCCCGGCACCGACGCCGGGCCGGTCCTCGGCCGCACCAGCCGGGTCGGCCGGGTCGGCCGCCCCGTCGGTGGGCCCACCGTCTCCCGCCGCGCCCTCGGCGCCCAGCAGGGCCCGGCGATACCACGCGGCCCGGGCGGCGTCCCCGTCGACGAGCTCGAAGGCCGGCCGGCCGGGGCGCCCGATCGAGCGCAGCCGCATGCTGAGCCGGTCGCCCGTCGCCCCGCCCCGGGGGTCGGCGGCCAGCCCCTGGCCGACGGCGTCGGCGTCGGCGATCGCGGTGCCGGTCACCTCGGCGCAACCGGCGCCGGCAGGGGCGACCGCGTCAGCCCCGGTGTCGGCCACCCCGGCCTCGGTCACCCCGGCCTCGGTCACCCGGGTGCCGCCGGCGGTGGGCACGGTCACCTCGACCACCAGCCGGTCGGCCTCGACGCTCGCCGAAACCCGCTCGCCCTCGCCGCCGGCCGGGTGGGCGGTGAACGACACCAGGCGACCGTCCGCGACCCGCGCGTCCACCCGGTCGCCGGCTCGGACCAGGCGCCAGAGCGGGTTGGGTCGGCGGCGGCCGCCGTCGACCACCGAGGCCACGGCCACCAGGTCGGCGAGGGGCCCCGTCCGCCCGGCCACCAGCGCGCCCAGGTGGGGCGGGAGGGGGCCGGGGTCGGCGAGGCGGTCGCGGCGCTCCGGCACCACGCCCGCCGTCGTCAGCCGGTCGATGGTGGCCGCCTCGAAGCGGGCCAGGAGGTCGGCCACCGGCTCGTCCACGCGCGTGATGCCGGCCACGGCCTCGGGGCCGGGGATGACGAAGACGGCATCGGCCGGGTAGCGATCGTCGTGGGCCTGCCAGAGGGCGTCGGCCATGTACCAGCGCCGCACCTCGCCGTCGAGCACCGGCACGAACGGCACCGGCTTGCCGGGGCGGGCGCAGGCGGCCACGAAGCGGTCGCGGTCGGCCGGGTGGAGGCGCTCGGTGGTGGCCGACGGGTAGGCGGCGGTGAAGGTGGCGAGGGCGGCGTCGGGGTCGTCGAGGTCGGCAGCCACCGCGACCGGCGGGGCCACCGGACCGGTCTGCTCCGGCGCCAGGCGGGCGGCGAAGGCCCGGTAGAGCTCGAGCGCCATCTCGCGCCAGCTCGGGTCGGCCCAGGCGCCGTCGTCGTAGCGACCGTGGCGGCCGGTGGCGCAGCGCTCGGCGAAGCGGGCCAGCACCTCGGCGTAGGTGAGCTCGTCGAGGTCGCCGAACCACGGCTTGGCGGTGCGCGCCAGGGCGGCGACGATCTCGTGGTGGCGGGCGGCGATGGCGTCGCGGTCCCCCGCCACCTCCTCCAGCAGGTGGCCGGCCACGGCCGCGGCGTTGTCGAGCGTGTGGATGTCGGCGTCGAGGTTGCTCCGCCCGGAGGTGACCCCGCCGCCCACCCCCCGCCACGGCACCCAGTCGGCGGTGCCGGGGGCGTCCACCAGCGCCTGCTTCACCTGCGGTGAGGCGGTGGACTCGGCCGTCGCCATGGCCACGGTGCCGAGCAGCACCCCGTCGAGCGGCATCGGGAGCTCCCCGTGGCGCTCGGACCACGAGCCGGTGAGGAGGTCGGCCGCCCGCGCCGGGGACGCGATGCCGCCGCCGGCGACCAGGACGACGTTCCGGCGGAGGCGGAGGTCGCCGTAGGTGGCGAGGAGCAGCTCGTCGAGGTCCTCCCAGGAGTGGTGCCCACCCGCCTTGCCTCCCTCGAGCTGCACGGTGATCGTGTGCTGGGGCGCGGCGTCGGCGATGGCCAGGACCTGGCGGACCTGGTCGGCCGTCCCCGGCTTGAAGGCGTTGCGGACCATGCCGTGGGCCACCAGCCGGTCGAGCAGGGCGACGGCCTCGTCGACCTCGGGGATGCCGGCGGACACGGTGACGCCGTCGAGAGGCGCCCCGCCCCGCCGGGCCTTCCAGACCAGCTCCTGGCGCCCGAACTGCAGCTCCCAGAGGTGGCGGTCGAGGTAGAGGGCGTTGAAGCCGACCTCCACGCCGGGGGCGAGCACCTCGGTGAGCTCGGCGATGCGACGCTCGAAGGTGGCCGCCGTCGGCTGGCCCGAGCCGGCCAGCTCGGCGGCGTACCCGGCGTCGGCGGCGCCCGCCACGATGGCCACGTCGGCCGTGGTGGGGGTCATGCCGGCCAGCACCACGGCGGGGCGCCCGGTCAGGCGGGTGTGGCGGTTGTCCACGTGGCAGCGGCCGTCGGGCAGGGCCACCAGGCCGGGCGCCAGGTCGGCGTAGCGCAGGTCGGGGCCGTCGGGGGCGGCGTCGGGCGTGAGCAGGAGGCGACGGCCCTCGGGCGAGGCCAGGGCGAGCGCTCGGGCGCCGGTGCCCCGCACCAGCTCGGTGCCGAAGCGGGCCACGTCGGTGCCGGGGCCCAGGTCGAGCACCCAGTCGGCCCCGAGGTCCACCAATCCGCGCACGGCGCGGTCCCAGCGCACCGGCGCGGTGAACTGGCCGTCGGCCACCGCGGCCAGGAGGTCGGGGGCCGTGCGCAGGTCGGAGCCGTCGGCGCCCGACAGCACCGGCATCCACAGCTCGTCGGCCGAGGGCAGCAGGTCGCGGTCGACCTCGGCGAGGAAGCGCCGGCGGGCGGCGTCGTGCAGGGGGCCGTGGAAGGGGCTGGAGACGGCCAGCGGGCTCCAGGCGAACCGCAGGGGCGTGCCCCCGCGGCGTCCCCGCCGGCGGTCGGCCTCCTCCTCGCGCGCCAACTGCGAGAGCCGGGCGCGGAGCTCGCCCAGCGCCTCGGGGCGGCCGCTCACCACGAAGCGGGTGGGCGCGTTGTGGAGGGCGATCACGAGCGCGCCCCCGGGGAGGCGGGCGGCCACCTCGTCGACCACGGGAGCGAGGCGGGCCAGGCGGACGCCGGAGACGGCGGCCATGGGGGTGAGGGGGTCACCCTCGCCGTCGGTGCCCACGGCCAGGTCGGCATCGGCCATGGCCCGGCCCTGGGCGGCCACCAGGCGCAGGGCCCGCGCCAGCCGGTCGTCGTCGACCTCGCCACCGGGGGCCGCGGCAACGGCGAGGGCGGCGTAGAGGCCCTGCGAGTGGCCGGTCGCGGCCACCAGGCCGCCGCCGGCCACCACCGCGGCGAGGCCGTCGGCCCACAGGAGGCGCCAGGCGGCCAGCTGGGCGAGGAGGATCAGCGGGTGCGACACCGCCGTGCTGCGGAGGTACGACGCCGGGGGCGCGGCGTCGGGGTCGAGCACCCACGACGACACGTCGAGGCCGTGGCGGTAGCGGCCGCCGTCGGCCTCCTGCTCGGCCACGTCCTCGAGCACGTCGGCGGCCACCGCCACGGTGGCGGCCGCCTCGGGCCGGTCGCGCACCAGCGCAGCCAGCTCGCGGACGGGGTCCACCGCCTGGCCGGCGAAGGTGATCGCGCCGCGAGCGCGGCCGTCGGCGAGGTGTCCGGCCACCGAGGCCGGGGCCGGGCGGCGGGCCGCGCCAGGGAGGGCGGCGCCGGCCGCGACTGCGGCACCGGGGCCGGCACCGGGGCCGAGGAGGGCGGGACCGTCGGTGGACATTGGGGGCTCCTGCAACGGGCGGGCGGTCGAGCGGAGACAGCACGGTATACCGAGCTTGTAAAGCTGCCCTAATCATCGGTAGAAAGGTGGCTGCCACCGGATGACCGGCCGGCGACCCCCGCACCCATGACCACGCCACCGCTCGACGAGCTCCCCCACCAGCACCGGACCGGTCCCCGGGCCGCGCCCCCCGACGGCGACAGCGACGACGTGCTGCGCCGGCAGGCCCAGCGCGAGTCGTCGGCACGGAGCTACCCCCGACGGATCCCGCGCTCGCTGGTGCGGGGGTCGGGGTCCACCGTGTGGGATGCCCGGGGCGACGCCTACCTCGACTGCCTGGCGGGCGCCGGCGCCCTCGCTCTCGGCCACCACCACCCCGCGGTCACCGAGGCCCTGCGCGACGCCCTCGAGGCCCAGGTGCCCCTCACCACCCTCGACCTGGCCACGCCGATCAAGGACCGCTTCACCTCGGACCTGCTCGCCACCCTCCCGGCCCCGCTCGCCGAGGGTCGCATCCAGTTCTGCGGCCCCACCGGCGCCGACGCGGTGGAGGCCGCCCTCAAGCTGTGCCGCACCGCCACCGGCCGCCAGCCCCTCGTGGCCTTCGGCGGCGCGTACCACGGCATGACCGCCGGGGCCCTGGCCCTCACCGGCGCCCACGGGCCCAAGGAGGCCGTCGGGCCGCTGGTGGGCGGCGTCCACCACCTCCCGTTCCCCGCCTCCTACCGCTGCCCGTTCGGCGTCGGTGGCGACGCCGGCGCCGACCTGGCCGCCCGGACGCTCCGGTGGGCGCTGAGCGACGACCACTCCGGGATCACCACCCCGGCCGGGGTGTTCGCCGAGCCGGTCCAGGGCGAGGGCGGGGTCCACCCCATGCCCACCCGCTTCGCCACCGCCCTGCGCACCCTCACCGCCGAGCACGGCGTGCCCCTCGTGCTCGACGAGGTCCAGACCGGCCTGGGGCGCACGGGAACCCTGTGGGGGTTCGAGCGCCTCGGCATCGTCCCCGACGTGCTGGTGCTCTCCAAGGCCATCGGCGGCGGTCTCCCGCTCGCCGTCCTCGTGCACCGGTCCGACCTCGACGCCTTCGCGCCCGGGGCCCACGCCGGCACCTTCCGCGGCAACCAGCTGGCCATGGCCGCCGGCTCGGCCACGATCCGCGAGGTGGTGGCGGCCGGCCTGGCCGCTCGGGCCGAGGAGCTGGGCGGTCGCATCGTCGACGGGCTCCGCGCCACCACCGACGGCGCGGCCGTGGTGGGCGACGTGCGGGGAGCGGGCCTGATGGTCGGCGTCGAGCTGGTCGACCCCGACCGCCTCGACGCGGATGGCGTTCCCGTGCCGGACGGGGCCCGGGCCCGGGCGGTCCAGGGCGCCCTGCTCGACCTCGGCGTCATCGCCGAGGTCGGCGGCCGGGGCGACGCCGTCCTGCGCCTGCTCCCGCCGCTCGTGCTCACCGACCTCGAGGCCGAACGGGTGGTCGACGCCATCGGGCGGGCGGTCGCCCTGGCGGCGGCCTCCACCACCCACGCCGCGTCCGGCAGCGGGCGGATCTCGGCATGACCGACGCCGCGCCCCCGGGCCCGTTCGCCGACCTGTTCACCGGCCCCCACCCCGGGGGCCACGACCGCCTCGCCGCCGCCACGGCGAGCACCATCGGAGCGGTGGCCCGGGCGACGGGGTCCGGGCCCCGCTCCTCCCTCTCGCCCGACGAGCTGGCCGCCCTGGTGGCCGACCTCGACGTCTGCCCGGCCGACGGCGTCCCCTTCGTCGACGTCGTCGCCGACCTGGCGGCGCGGGTGTGGGCCCACGGGGTCCGGCCCACCGACCCTGCGTGCACCGCCCACCTCCACCCCCCCACCCTGGTCACGTCGGCGGCCACCGAGGTGGCCATCGCCACCACCAACCAGTCCCTCGACTCGTGGGACCAGTCCCCGGCCGCCACCGCCCTCGAGCTGCACCTCGTGGGCTGGCTGGCCGCCACCCTCGGCCTGCCCGCCGGGGCCACCGGGGTGCTCACCGCCGGTGGCACGGCGTCCAACCTGCTCGGGCTGACCCTCGCCCGGGCCCGGGCCGCCGCCCGCCAGGGCCACGACGTGGTGGTCGACGGCCTCCCGCCCGAGGCCCGCCGGTGGCGGATCCTGGCCTCGGCCGGCGCCCACTTCAGCGTCCAGCGGGCGGCGGCCCAGCTGGGCCTCGGCCACCGGGCCGTGGTGGCGGTGGCCACCGACCCCACCGGGTCCCTGTCGCCCGACGCCCTCGAGGAGGCCCTGGGCCGGCTGGAGGTCGACGGCCTGGTGCCCCTCGCCGTGGTCGGCACCGCCGGCACCACCGACCTCGGCGCGGTCGACCCGCTCGACGCCCTCGCCGACCAGGCCGCGGCCGCCGGGGCCTGGTTCCACGTCGACGCCGCGGTGGGCGGGGCCTTCGCCCTCAGCGACCGCCTCCGGCCCCTGCTCGCCGGCATCGGTCGGGCCGACTCGGTCACCGTCGACCTCCACAAGCTCTGGTGGCAGCCCATCGGCGCCAGCGCGCTGCTCGTGCCCCGGGCCGACGCCTTCGACGTGCTGCGCACCACCGCCGACTACCTCGACCGGGACGACGACGACCCCGACGATCCCGACGACCTCGCCCACGGGATGGTGAACCTGGTGGGCCGGTCGCTCGACACGTCGCGCCGCTTCGACGCCGCCAAGGTGGTCACCTCCCTGCGCGCCACCGGCCGGCGCCGGCTGGCCGCCATGGTCGACCACCTGGCGAACCTCGCCCAGGGCGCGGCCGTCGCCGTCGCCGCCGAGCCCGGCCTCGAGGTGGTGGTCCGCCCGGCCACCATCACCTGCGTCTTCCGCTGGGTGGGAGACGGTGACCTCCCGCCCGCCACGGTCGACCAGGTGAACCGCGAGGTCCAGCTCCGCCTCCTGCGAGACGGCGAGGCCGTGGTGGGCCGCACCCGGGTGGGCGGCGCCACCGCCCTCAAGCTCACCTTCGTCAACCCGCTCACCACCGCCGACGACGTGGCCGCCCTGGTCCGCCGAGTGGCCCAGCAGGCCGGGACCATCGCCACCGGGGCAGCCGGCGGGCGGAACGAGGACGGCGGCCGCGGCCACCTGCGGGTGGTCGGGCCGTGACCGCCACCACCCTCGCCGCCGCCACCGACGCGGCCACCCACGCCCTGCTCAACTGCTACCTCCGCGAGGCCGGCGGTTGGCGCTTCGCCGACGCCGACGCCGACGCCGACGCCGACGCCGACGCCGGTGGCGGGGGCGGGGGCGGGGGCGCGCTGCTGATCGAGCTGCCGTCGGTGGACGCCGTCGTCCGGGTGGCCGTGGCCCACCGCTCCCCCAGCCTGCGCCACCGCTTCGTGCTGCCCGCCACCCTCCGGGCCGGGGCCGCGCCGGCTCGCCCGGTCGCCCTCGCCACCCTCGCCTGCCTGCTGCTCGACGAGCTCGCCGTCGCCGACCC
Organism: Acidimicrobiales bacterium; assembly: GCA_038241315.1. GTDB lineage: Bacteria > Actinomycetota > Acidimicrobiia > Acidimicrobiales > Iamiaceae > Aquihabitans. Next base: position 44,711 of record JBBRFU010000003.1, read on the forward strand.
GCGCGGCACCGGCGCGCCCACCGTGGTGCTGGAGCGGATCATCGACTCGCTCCACGCCGTGGCCCACCACCTCGAGGTGCGCGCCGACGACGTCGACCGGCTCTGGGGAGCGGCACCACTGTCGTTCCAGGAGAGCGAGCAGGCGCTCCTCATCGGCCACCAGACCCACCCCACGCCGAAGAGCCGGGGCGAGATGAGCGCGGCCGACCGGGCCCGCTACTCCCCGGAGACCGCCGGGACGTTCCCGCTGCACTGGTTCGCGGTCGACCCCGCCCTCGTCCACCACCGCAGCGCCACCGGCACGCCCGCGCCCGAGCTGGTCGAGGACCTCCTCCGGCAGGACCCCGCGGCCGGACCCGCGCAGCTGGCCGCCGACCGGGCTGCGGTGGGCGACAAGGTGCTCGTGCCCGCCCACCCCTGGGAGGCCCGGTGGCTGGTCCGCCAGCCCGACGTGGCCGAGCTGGTGGCCGACGGGCGCATCGTCGACCTGGGCGAACGAGGCTCGCCGGTCTCGCCGACCACCTCGGTGCGCACCGTCCACCAGGCCGACTGGCCCTGGCAGCTCAAGTTCTCGCTGCACGTGCGGGTCACCAACTCCCTCCGGGTCACGCTCCCCAAGGAGCTCGACCGGGCCGTGGAGGCGGCGCTGCTCGGCCGCACCTGCGTCGGCGAGGAGGCGGCCCGGCTGGCGCCGCGCTTCCGCTTCGTGCAGGACCCCGCCTACCTCGCGGTCCGCCGGCCCGACGGCACGATCATCGACGGCTTCTCGGTGCTGCTGCGCGACAACCCGTGGCCGGGCGCCCCAGGGGAAGACGTCACCGCCCTCACCACCCTCGCCCAGGACCACCCGTTCCCCGTCGACGGCCGCAGCACCAACCGGGCGGGCGCGATCGTCGAGCGCCTGGCCGCCGAGGCGGGCCGCCCCGTGGGCGACGTGGGCCGGGAGTGGTTCGGGCGCTACCTCGACGTGGCCGTGCGGTCGCTGGTGCGCCTCTACCTCGACCTCGGCCTGTGCTTCGAGGCCCACCAGCAGAACACCCTCCTGGAGCTGGAGGGCGGCTGGCCGGCCCGGTGTGCCTACCGCGACAGCCAGGGCTACTTCCACCGCGAGCTGGCCCACGCCGACCTCACCGCCGTCATCCCCGGCCTCGGCGAGGCGAGCGAGTCGATCTTCCCGGAGGACCTGGCCGACGAGCGCCTCGTCTACTACCTGTTCCTGAACCAGGCCCTCGGCGTGGTGAACACCCTCGGGGTGGCGGGCGTGGCCGACGAGGGCGTGCTGCTGGCCGACCTCCGCGCCCTGCTCGAGGCGGAGCGGGCGGCGGGCGGGCGCTACCCCGCCACCCTCCTCGACCGGCTCCTCGACGACGAGCGCTGGCCGTGCAAGGGCAACCTCCGCACCCGGGTCCACGACCTCGACGAGCTGGTGGGCGACATCGCCACGCAGTCCGTGTACGTGTCGGTGCCCAACCCGCTCCTCCCGGTGGACCGGTGAGCGCCGGCGTCGACCCGCAGACGGCCGGCGCGCCGGCGTCGCCCGCCGCGCCGGTGGCGCCGCCGCCGGCCGAGCCGTGGTCGATCACCCTGCCGGGCACCGTCCCCACCCTCACCTTCGAGCCGGTGGACCCGCGTCGGCACCTGGGCCTCGTCCACCGCTGGATGCACGCGCCCCACGTGGCCCCGTGGTGGGACCTCGCCGGCCCCCGCCACGAGGTGGCCGCCTACCTCGACGGCCAGCTCGCGCTCCCCCACCTCCAGCCCTGGGTGGTCGCCGCCGATGGCGAGCCCTTCGGCTACGTGGAGACCTACGCCGCCCACCTCGATCCGCTGGCCGACGCGGTGGCGGCCGCCACCACCGCCGACCCCGCCGCGCCGGCCACCGCCATCGACGACGGCGACCGGGGCTGGCACGTCCTCGTCGGCCCGCCCGACGCCATCGGGTCCGGCCTGGGCCGCCTCCTCGGGCGGGCCGTGCTGGCCCGGGCCTTCGCCGACCCCACCGTGCGCCAGGTGGTGTGCGAGCCCGACGAGCGCAACGAGCGGATGGTGCGGTTCTGCGCCTCGCTCGGCCACCTCGACCTGGGCCACCTGGCGCTGGGCCCCAAGCGGGCCGCCCTGCTCGCCTGCACCCGGCGGTCGTTCACCGTCCGCTTCCCCGACGACGTCCCCGCCGTCCGCCGCACCGGAGCCCCGTCATGACCCCCCCGACCCCCCGCCCCACCGCCCGACCAGCCGCCCGGCCAGCAGCCGAGCCGCCCCCCATGCCGACCGAGCACGGGCCGACCGAGCACGGGCCGACCGAGCACGACGTCATCGGCATCGGCCTCGGGCCGTTCAACCTGGGCCTGGCGGCCCTGCTCGACGGCGTCGACGGCGTGTCGGCCACCTTCTTCGACGCCCGGCCCGAGTTCTCGTGGCACCCGGGCCTGCTGCTCGACGGGGCCAGCCTCCAGGTGCCGTTCCTCGCCGACCTGGTCACCCTCGCCGACCCCACCAGCCCCCACAGCTTCCTCAACTACCTGCACACCCACGACCGCCTCTACCGCTTCTACTTCTACGACCACGCCCACGTGCCCCGGCGCGAGTTCGACCGGTACTGCCGGTGGGTGGCGGGCCGCCTCGGGACCTGCCGCTTCGGCCACCGCGTGGTCGGCGTGGCGCCGCTCGACGGGCGCCACGGCGACCGGGCCGGCTGGTCGGTCAAGGTCGAGGGCCCCGAGGGCGCGGTGGTCGAGCACCGCGCCGGCGCGGTGGTGGCCGGCGTCGGCAGCCGCCCCTGGGTGCCGGCCTGCGCCGCCGACCACCTCGGCCCCGAGGTGGTGCACTCGGCCGGCTACGTCCCGGCGCGGGAGCAGGCCCGCGCCCTGCTGGCCGGGGGCGGACGGGTCACCGTCATCGGCTCCGGACAGAGCGCGGCCGAGGTGTTCGCCGACCTGGTGGGCGCCCTGCCGGCGCCCGGGTCGGCCGACGACCCCGCCGGCCTGGCCTGGTTCACCCGCAGCCGGGGCTTCTTCCCCATGGAGTACACCAAGCTCGGGCTCGAGCACTTCACGCCCGAGTACACCGCGTGGTTCCACGCCCTGGCCGAGCCCACCCGCGACCGCCTGCGCGCCGGCCAGGACCTCCTCTACAAGGGCATCTCGTCCGAGACGAGCAACGCCATCTACGACGCCCTCTACGAGCGCACCGTCGACCACCCCGACCCGGGCGCGACCTACGCCGCCGGGTTCGAGCTGGTGGGGATCGAGCCCGAGGGCGACCGTCGGCGCCTGCACCTCCGCCACGTCGACGACAACGCCGAGGTGACCCACCGCACCGACCTCGTGGTGCTGGCCACCGGCTACGAGCCGACGCCCCTGCCCCTGGAGGACCCCGCGGCCGTGGCCCGGGACCGCTCGGGCCGCCCCGAGGTCACCCTCGACTACCGGGTCCGCCTGGCCGACGGCACCGCATCGGACCTCTTCGTGCAGAACGGCGAGCTGCACACCCACGGCGTCGGCGCCCCCGACCTCGGCCTCGGCGCCCGCCGCAACGCCACCATCGTGAACCAGCTCGCCGGGCGCGACGTCTACCGGCTCCCCGAGCGCACCGTCTTCCAGCGCTTCGGCGCCCAGGTGGCCGACGACCTCGTGGCGGGCCCGGTCGACGGCTCGGCGGCGTCGTGACCCCGATCCCCACCGCCGGCCGCGGGCCCACCGTCGGGCCCACCCGCACCGGCTCGGCCGACGACCTCGTGGAGGCCCTCACGCCCGAGACGTGGGACCGGGCCAACCGCGAGCTGACCGCCAAGGTGTTCACCGAGTTCCTCTTCGAGGAGCTGATCGCGCCGCGGAGCCCCGACGGCATCGACCCGCGAGCGGACCACCCCGACGGCACCGTCGGCCGCTTCGTGCTCGACCTGCCCGCCCTCGACGACCGGCCGCGCACCTGCTCGTTCACCGCCACCAGGCGCCACCTCGGCCACTGGCGGGTGGAGGCGGCCTCGGTGGTGTGCCGGGTCGACGACGAGCCCGTCGACCTGCCCGACGTGGCCGACCTGGTGGCCCTGGCCGGTCCGGCGATCGGGATGTCGGCGGCCACCACCGCGGGCGCCATCGCCGAGCTGTCGAACACGCTGCTGGCCGACGCCCGCCAGCTCGCCACCGGCCGCCCCGTCGCCGAGCTCGCCGACCTCGACCCGCTCCTGCTCGAGGGCGAGATGCGCGGCCACCCGTGGATCGTGGCCAACAAGGGCCGCATCGGCTTCGGCGCGGGCGACCTGGCCCGCTACGCCCCGGAGGCCCAGCGCCCGGTGCCGCTGCGCTGGCTGGCCGTCGCCGGCGATCGGGTCGACGTGCACACCGTGTCCGGCCTCACCCACCACCGGGTGGTGTCCGAGCAGGTCGGGCCCGACACCTGGGCCACCATGCAGGAGCTGGCCGCGGCGTCGGGCCTCGACCCCGACCGCGCCGCCTACCTCCCCGTCCACCCGTGGCAGTGGGAGCACCGCATCGTGGCGCTCCACGCCGGCGACCTGGCGCGCGGCTCGATCGTCGACCTCGGCGAGGGCCCCGGCCGCTACCTCCCCCAGCAGAGCATCCGCACCCTCGCCGACCTCGACGACCCCGACCGCCGCTACCTGAAGCTGCCGATCTCCATCCTCAACACGTCGGTCTACCGGGGCCTCCCGCGGGCCCGCGCCCAGGCGGCGCCGGCGCTCACGGAGTGGTTCCTCGGCCTCACCGACGCCGACCCGTTCCTGCGCGAGTGCGGCCTGGAGCTGCTCGGCGAGGTGGCCAGCGTCAGCGTGGCCCACCGGGCGTTCGAGGCGGTCGAGGGCGTGCCGTACCAGCACACCGAGCTGCTGGGCGCCATCTGGCGCGACAGCGTCGGCCCCCGCCTGGCGCCCGGCGAGCGGGCGGTCACCCTGGCCGCCCTGCTGCACCGCGACCCGTCCGGCCGGTCGCTGATCGCCGAGCTGGTCGAGCGCAGCGGCCTGCCGGTGGCCGAGTGGGTGCGCCGCCTCCACGAGGCCACCCTCCCGCCGCTCGTCCACGTGCTCTACCGCTACGGCGCCACGTTCTCCCCCCACGGCCAGAACTGCCTGCTGGTCCTGCGCGACCACGCCCCCGTCCGCTTGGTGGTGAAGGACTTCGTGGACGACGCCAACATCAGCGGCGAGCCGCTCCTCGAGCTGGCCTCGCTCCCCGACCGCGTGCGCGAGGCCCTCGACGGCGGGATCGACGGCCTCATACTCGTGCAGTGGATCCAGGGCGGGCTGCTGGTGTGCGTGCACCGCTACGTGTCGGAGATCCTCGACGCCGACCTGGGCTTCGCCGAGGCCGACTTCTGGGCGCTGGCCGCGGCCACCCTGCGCCGCTACCAGGACCGCTTCGACGACGAGCTGGGCGATCGCTTCCTGCTGTTCGACCTGGAGGCACCGGCGTTCGTGAAGCTGTGCCTCAACCGGGTGCGGGTCCTCGAGCGGGGCTACGCCGACGACGCCGAGCGCCCCCTGGCCTCGGCCGTCGGCTTCATCGACAACCCCCTCGCCTACGTCGACGACGAGGACCTCCACGACGACGACCTCGACGCCACCGACGACCGGGAGGTGCCGGCGTGGACGGCGTGACCGTGGCCCTGCTCGAGGAGCGGGCCGTCTACCGCGAGCACGACGAGACGCTGGGCCGACGCCTCTGGGGGCGCCAGCTCGACCCCGAGCACGACACCGACCTCCTCCACCACTGGATGGCCAAGCCCCACGTGGCCGAGTTCTGGGACATGGACTGGCCCCGCGACTGGATCTACGACTACCTCAAGCGCCACGAGGAAGACCCCCACCGCAGCGCGTACGTCGGCTTCATCGACGACACGCCGATCGGCTACCTCGAGGTCTACGACCCGTTCCACGACGTGCTCGGCGCCCACGCGCCGCTCCAGCCCGGCGACATCGGCGCCCACGTCCTGATCGGCGACGAGGACCAGCTGGGCCGGTCCAGCGTGGCCTTCGGCTTCGCGGTGAACCGCTACCTGTTCGCCAAGCCGGGCATCCACCGCATCGTCGGCGAGCCCGACGTCCGCCACCACAACTTCCTCTCCCTGCTGGCCTTCCTCGGCTACCGCAAGGAGCTCGAGCTCGACCTCCCCGACAAGCGGGCCGCGTTCATGGTGTGCAGCCGCCGCGACTTCGAGCGCCTGAGCAGCCGCCGTCGCCGCCGCCCCCGCTCGCCGTCGTGACGGGCACCGGGCTGGAGCTCACCGGGGTCACCAAGGCGTACGGCGCCCGGACCGCGGTCGACGGGGTCGACCTCGCCGTGGCGCCCGGCCACGTGCTGGCCCTGCTCGGGCCCAACGGGGCCGGCAAGACCACGCTGGTCGGGGTCGGCTCCGGCCAGCTGGCGCCCGACGCCGGCAGCGTGCGCGTGGCCGGCACCGACCCCCGCGGCAACGGCGGCGCCGACCGCCGGCTGGTGGGCGTCGCCCCGCAGGACATCGGCGTCTACCCGGTGCTGTCCGTCCTCGACAACCTCCGGTTCTTCGCCGAGGCCACCGGCCGCTCCGTGGCCGACGCCCGCCGCCGAGCCGTCGAGGTGGCCGGGCCCCTGCTCCTGGCGGACCTGCTCGACCGCCGGGCCGGCCAGCTGTCGGGCGGCCAGCAGCGCCGCCTCCACGCCGCCATCGCCCTCGTCCACCAGCCGCCCGTGGTCATGCTCGACGAGCCCACCGCCGGCGCCGACCCCCAGACCCGCGCCGCCCTCCTCGACGTGGTGCACGCCGTGGCCGCCGAGGGCGCCGCCGTGCTCTACACCACGCACTACCTGCCCGAGGTGGAGGCGCTCGACGCCGACGTGGCCCTCCTGGAGGCCGGGCGGATCATCGCCACCGGCTCCGTCGCGGAGCTGGTGGCCCGCCACGCCGAGCCGGTCCTGCTGGCGGAGGTGGCGGGCCCCGCGGCCGACCTCCCGTGGCCCGTCGGCACGATCATCGGCGGCAGCACCGCCCGGGTGGCCGGCCCCGATCCCGACCGACTCCTGCCCGACGTGCTCGACCGCCTCGGCCCCCACCGCGACCGCCTGACCCGCGTCGAGGTGGTGCGGCCCTCCCTCGAAGCGGTCTACCTGGCCCTCACCGGCCGCCGCGACGCCGAGCCCGGCGGGGTCGCGGCCACGCCCGACGCCGAGCCCGTCCCGGGAGCGCGGTCGTGAGCGCCGCTGCCGTCATGCGCAACGAGGGGCGCATCCTGCGCCGCGACCCCGTCCCCGCCATCGTGCTGGTGGCCATGCCCATCGTCTTGATGACGCTGCTGGCGCCGGCCCTGGCCCTGGCGCTCGCAGCCGAGGGGCGGAGCGGCACGTCGGGGGGCGACCAGGCGGTGCCGGGCATGATCTCGGTGTTCACCTTCTTCGGGGTGGCCTTCGTGGGGTTCGCCCTCTTCCGCGAGCACGGCTGGCGGACGTGGCCCCGCCTCCGGGCCGTGGGCCTCACCCCCCGGCAGCTGCTCGCCGGCAAGGTGGCGTTGCCGGCCGCCATGCTCGTGGCGCAGCACGTCGTCCTCTTCGCCTACGGCACCGCCTTCCTCGACCTCACCGTCACCGGTTCGTGGGCGGCGCTGGTGCTGGTGTCGCTGGCCCTGATCGCCATGGTGGTGGCCCTCGGCCTGCTGGCCGCCGCCGCCCTCCAGACCATCCAGCAGCTCAACGCGGTGACCAACCTGGGCGCCATGGTGCTCGGCGGCCTGGGCGGCGGGTTCGTGCCGGTGAGCACGCTGCCCGGCTGGGTGCAGCCCCTCGCGCCGGCGTCACCCGCGTACTGGGCCATGCGGGGGTACCGCGCCGTGATCCTCGACGGCGGCGGTCCGGCCGAGGTCGCCCTCCCGGTCGGGATCATGGTGGCCGTGGCCGTGGTGGCCGCCGCCCTCGCCGTGGTGGCGCTGCGCGACGACGCTCCCAAGCGGACCTGGGGCTGATCGGGCCCGACCCACCGGCGCGCGAACCTGGCCCCGTGACCGCACCGCAGTTCCGGCCCGACCTCCAGCTGGCCGACCGGGTCCTCGACCTGTCCCGCCCCGTCCTCATGGGCGTGGTCAACGCCAACCCGGACTCGTTCTCCGACCCCGGCCACCGGCCGCTCGCCGCCCAGCTCGAGCAGGTGCGCTCGATGGTGGCCGAGGGGGCCGGGGTGATCGACGTGGGCGGCCAGTCGGGCATCACCAACGTGGCCGAGGTCGATCCCGCCGAGGAGATCGACCGCGTGCTCCCCCTCGTGGAGGCCATCGTGGCCGAGCTGCCCGAGGTGGTGATCTCGGTCGACACCTACAAGCCGGCCGTCGCCGCCGCCGTGCTGGCCGCCGGCGCCCACCTCGTCAACGACGTCAGCGGGCTCCGGGCGCCGGAGCTGGCGCCCCTGGTGGCGCAGCACCGCGCCGGCCTGGTGGTCATGCACACCGCGGCCCCGCCCAAGACCCGCCTCCAGGCCACCGACCTGTACGCCGACGTGGTGGCCGACGTGCGCCGCTTCCTGGCCGACAAGGTGGCCGAGGCGGTGGCGGCGGGCGTCGACGAGCGGTCGATCCTGATCGACCCCGGGCCCGACTTCACCAAGACCCCGGCCCAGACCGTGGCGGTCCTCCGCCACCTCGCCGACCTGAACCCCACGGGCCTCCCCGCCCTCCTCGCGCTCTCGCGCCAGGACTTCAGCGGCGCCCTCACCCGGACCCGCCCGACGGAGCGCCTGGCCGGCACCCTCGCGGCGGTGGCCGCGGTGGGCAGCGGCTCGGGGGTGATCCTCCGGGTCCACGACGTCGGCGAGGTGCGCCGCTTCCTCACCGTCCTCGACGCGCTGCAGACGAGCGACCCGATCGACCCCGAGCTCCGCCTGGCCGACGACCTCCGCTGGGCCGCCGGCCGCCCCGACGGCACCCGCGCCGTCTGAACCGTCGGGTCGGTAGCCTCGGGCGGTGCCCGACGCCTCCACCGACCCGGTCCTCGCCAAACGGGCCCGCATCGCCCGGCTGGTGTCGATCGGCCAGCGCCTCGGGTACTCGCTCTTCGGCCTCTCGATGGTGCTGTTCTTCTACGGCCTGATCGCCGACTACACCGAGGGCCTCGCCACGGCCATCGTCACCTGCCTCCTGGTGGGCTCCGCGGTGCTCGCCCCCGCCATCGTGTTCGGCTACGCCGTCAAGGCCGCCGAGCGCGAGGAGCAGGGGCTCGGCTCCGGCCACTGACCGCCCCGGCACCCGCCGGGGTGTGGCAGAGTATCGCCATGCAACTCACTCCCCGGTACGGTGCGGACCCGGTGATCCACCTGGAGGGCCCGCCGTCGGCGATCGCCGGCCCGGCCATCCGCCAGCGACGGCGCCTGGCGGCCACGGTGGCCGGCTTCAGCGAGGAGGCGTGGTCCACGCCGAGCCGCTGCGACGGCTGGACCAACCGCGACGTCGTCGCCCACCTCGAGAGCGCCACCTCGTTCTGGGACCTCTCCATCCGGGCCGGCCTCCGGGGTGAGCCCACCCGGTTCCTGGCCACCTTCGACCCGGTCGCCACGCCGGCCCAGATCGTGGCCGGCACGGGCCACCTCTCGTCGAACGAGGTGCTCGACCGGTTCCTGGTCGCCAACGAACGCCTCCTCGAGCTGCTCGCCTCGCTCGACGACGAGGGGTGGTCCACCCTCGCCGAAGCGCCCCCCGGCCACCTCACCGTGAGCGCCCTCACCCACCACGACCTCTGGGACGCCTGGATCCACGAGCGCGACATCTCGCTCCCGCTCGGCTGCACGCCCGACGAGGAGCCCGACGAGATCACCGCCTGCCTCCGCTACGTGGCCGGCCTCAGCCCCGCGTTCGCCCTCACCCGCGGTGAGACCAGCCCCGGCAGGCTCGCGGTCGACGCCACCGGCCCCGGCGTCTCGTTCGTGGTCACCGTCGGCGACCGGGTCGTGGTGGGCGAGGCGGGCACCGGGTCCGGTCCCGAGCCCGACGCCACCGCCCGGACCGAGCCCGATGCCGAGCCCGATGCCGATGCCGATGCCGATCCCGAGCTGCGGTTGACGGGCGACGCCGTCGAGCTCCTCGAGGCCCTCAGCGTGCGCCGCCCCCTCGACCAGCCGGTCCCGCCCGCGTCGGCCTGGATGATCCGCGGCCTGTCCACCATCTTCGACGCCGAGCCAGCCTGAGCCCGCCCCGACCCGAGCCCGACCCGAGCCCCGAACTCGGCCCCGGCCCCGGCCGAGCCGGGCCGGGCCGGGCCGGACCGGGCCGCGTCAGGGCGTGCCGACGAGGGCCCGGCGGAGGGCGGCGGCGGCCTGGGTGATGGCCTCGTCGGCCACGGGCGTGAGCGCCCCCATGGCCCAGAAGCCGTGGATCATTGCGGGGTACTCGACCACGTCGACGGCCACGCCGCGAGCCGCCAGCTTCTCGCCGTAGGCCCGGCCCTCGTCGCGCAGCGGGTCGTAGCCGGCCACCTGCACCAGCGCCGGGGCCACCCGGGCCAGGTCGGCGTCGTCGGCGGACATCGGCGAGACCGACGGGTCGGTGGGCGGCAGGCCACCGGACAGGTTGTGGTCGGTGAACCAGCGCATGGTGTCGGCGGTGAGGAAGTAGCCCTCGCCGTTCTCGGTGATGGAGGCCGACGAGAGCGTGAGGTCGGTGGCCGGGTACACCAGCAGCTGCAGGGCGAGATCGGGGCCGCCTCCGGCCACCGCACGGAGGGCCACCAGCGCGGCGAGGTTGCCGCCGGCGCTGTCGCCGCCCACCGCCACGGCCCCGCCCGGAACCCCCAGCTCCTCGAGGTGGTCGGCCACCCACGTGGTGACCGCCCAGCAGTCGTCGAGCCCGGCCGGGGCGGGGTGCTCGGGGGCGAGCCGGTAGTCCACCGACACCACGACGCAGCCGGCGTGGTGGGCGAGGCGGCGCTGGGTGCCCTCGGCGGTGTCGAGGTCGCCGATCACCCACCCGCCCCCGTGGAACCACAGAAGCACGCCCACCGGCTCGTCGACGTCGGGCACCGCGATGCGCACCGGCACCTCGCCGCCGGGGCCGGGCACGGTCCGGTCGGTGAGCGAGCGGACGGCCGTCGGCTCGCCCTCGGTCCCCTGCAGGGCGCGGAAGGCCTCCCGGGCGTCGTCTGGGGTCATGGCCGACAGGGGCGCCACCCCGGGGGTGGCCAGCAGGGCGAGCAGCGGCTCGAAGGCGGGGTCGACCGGCGGCCGGGCGGAGGACGGGCCCCCCGAGACATCGGCCCCGGTGACATCGGCCCCGGTGGCGTCGGCGGCAGCGGTGGGCACGGGCGGCACGGCGGACACGGCGTCCTCCTCGGATCGGCGACCGTGGGACCGTAGCGAAGATCGGCCCCGCTCACTTGACCGCAGGGTCAAGGTCGGGTCGCGCCACGGCGATCGCGCCCTTGTCGTGTCGCGCCACCCCTGCCGCGTAGCCTGAGGCGGAACCGTCCGGCCCCGATCTCGTGGGCCCGGACCCTCCTCCCCCACCATGACCGACACCTCCGCCCGCAGCTCCACCCTCCGCCTGCCGGCCGCGGCGCGCCGCCGCCAGCTCCTCGAGGTGGCCCTGGTGGCGTTCGCGGAGCACGGCTTCCACGACACGTCGATGAACGACGTGGCCGAGGCGGCCGGGGTCACCAAGCCGGTCCTCTACCAGCACTTCACCTCGAAGCGGGCGCTCTACGGCGAGCTGGTCGAGGAGCTCGGCAACGACCTCGCCGAGGCCATCGTCGCCGCGGTGGCCGAGGTCGAGAGCCCGCACCAGCAGGTGGAGGCCGGCTTCCGCGCCTACTTCCGCTGGGCCACGAGCCAGGGCGCCGCCTTCAAGGTCCTCTTCGCCGATCGCAACCGGGTGGACCGCGACCTCGCCTACGCGGTCGACAAGGTGGAGTCGATGGTGGCCGACCGCGTCGCCTCGCTCATCGTGGTCGACGGCTTGTCCGACGACGAGCGCCACGTCCTCGCCTTCGGCGTGGTGGGTCTGGCCGAGGCCACGAGCCGCCACTGGTTGGGGCTGGGCCTCGGTCCCGGGCTCGACGCCGACACCTTCGCCGACACCGTCGCCCAGCTGGCGTGGTCCGGCCTGCGCGGCGTCAACCGCTGAGGGTCCGTCCGTCGGCCGGGGCCCATCCACCAGCATGGAGCCCATGACGCAACCCTCCCCCCCGCTGCGTTCCCTCGCCGACCGGTACTGGGAGGCCCGGCTCGAGGCCAGCCCCCTCTTCGCCACCTTCCTCGGCGACCACCGCTACGACGACCGCGTCGACGACCTCTCCGAGGCCGCCGAGACCGCCCAGCGGAGCCGCTGGGAGACGATGCTCGCCGAGGCCGAGGGCCTCGACCCGACCACGTTCGACGAGGCCGACCGGGTCACGCACCGGCTCCTCGTGGGCGAGCTGCGAGACAACCTCATCGGCCTCGACGCCCGGCTCCTCGAGCTGGCGTCCGACCAGATGGAGGGCGTCCACGCCGAGCTGCTCACCATGGCCGGTCAGCTCCGGGCCACCGAGCCGGCCCACGCCGCCCTGGCGGTGCTCCGCGTCCAGCGCATGGGGACCATGCTCGACCAGGCCGCCGAGCGCTTCCGGTCGGGCCTGGCCGTGGGCCGGACGCCGGCCCGCATCAACGTGGAGCGGTCGATCCACCAGGTCGACGGCTACCTCGGGTCGCCGCTCGACGACGACCCCTTCGCGTCGATGGGCGGCCCCGAGGGGTGGGACGGCGAGGACGCCTGGCGCGCCGAGCTGCGCGCCGCGGTGACCGACCACCTCCGCCCCGCCTTCGTGCGCTACCGCGCCGTGCTGGCCGACGAGCTGCTGCCCGTCGCCCGGCCCGACGACCGGGCCGGGCTCCACTGGATCCCCGGCGGGCCCGAGCTCTACCGCACCCTCATCCGCCTGCACACCGGCCTCGACCTCACCGCCGAGGAGCTCCACGAGATCGGCCGCCACGAGGTCCTCGAGGTGCTGCCGGCGCAGTACCGCGAGATCGGCCAGCGCCAGTTCGGCACCGACGACCTCGCGGCGATCTTCGCCCACCTGCTCGACGACGCCGACCTCCGCTACCGCGACGCCGACGAGATCCTGGCCCACGCCCGGCGCTGCCTCGACGCGGCCACGGCGGCCATGGGCGACTGGTTCGGCCTCGTGCCCCAGGCCCCCTGCGAGCTGACGCCCATCCCCGACTACCTGGCGGCCGACGCCCCCGCCGCCTACTACACCCCACCGGCGCCCGACGGCAGCCGTCCGGGCGAGTACCACGTCAACCTCCACGAGCCCACCACCAAGGCCCGCACCGAGACCGCCTCGATCGCCTTCCACGAGGCCATCCCGGGCCACCACCTCCAGCTCGCCATCGCCGCCGAACGGCTCGACCTGCCGGCCTTCCGGCGGCTCTCGTGGGGCCACACCGCGTACGTCGAGGGCTGGGCCCTCTACACCGAGCGCCTGGCCGAGGAGATGGGCCTCTACGAGACCGACCTCGACCGGCTGGGCATGCTGGCCAGCGACTCCTGGCGGGCCTGCCGCCTGGTGGTCGACACCGGCCTCCACGCCATGGGGTGGAGCCGACAGCAGGCCATCGACTTCATGGTCGAGCACGCCCCCGTCAGCCGCGACGAGATCGTCACCGAGGTCGACCGCTACCTCGGCATGCCCGGGCAGGCCCTCGCCTACAAGGTCGGCCAGCGCGAGATCTTCCGCCTGCGCGCCGAGGCCGAGGCGCGCCTCGGGCCGTCCTTCACGCTGCCCGGCTTCCACGACGTGGTGCTCGGCGCCGCCACGGTCAGCCTCCCCGTCCTGGCCGAGCGCGTCGAGGCCTGGACCGGCTCGTGACCCCGTCCCCGTCCCCGTCCCCGGCCCCGACCCCGACCCCGCCGCCGCCGTCGCCGTCGTCGTCGGCCCCGTCGCCGTCGTCGCCAGGCACCGGCCGGTCTCCCGTCCGGCTCGGCGCGATCACCCGGCCGCCGAGCGCCGCCGCACCCCGCACGGCGCGACGGCGCCGGCGCCCCGCCCGGCGACGGACCGACAACCACGCCGGACGACCAGGCCAGCGCCCCGACCTGCGGCGGAGCGGGCGCGCCCTCGTGGCCGCGATCCTGACGCTGGCCGCGGGCCTCGCCCTGGCGGTCGTGCCGTCACCGGCGGGGGCGACGCCCGACGCCCCGATCGCGCCGATCGCGACCGGCCGGGCGGCCCCGGCGGCCTTCCCCACCCGGCCCACGAAGGTGCTGGCGATCGGCGACAGCGTGATGGAGGGGGCCGCCGGCGCCATCCCCGCTGCCCTGCCCGGCCGGCAGGTGGTGGTCGACACCGAGGTGAGCCGCAGCACGTCGGCCAGCGCCGCGGCCGCCGCCGGCCACGGCACCGACTGGGACGTCGTGGTGGTCCTGCTGGCCCACAACGACGGCGGCTCGCCCGGCGCCTACCAACCGGCCTACCGCCAGCTGCTCGACACCTTCGCGGCGGTGCCGCGGGTGGTGGTGCTCACCGTCCACGAGGTCCGGCCCTACTACGCCGACGTGAACGCCTTCCTCCGCCTGCAGGCCGCCAGCCGCTCCAACGTCCACGTGGCCGACTGGAACGCCGTCGCGGCGGCCGCCCCCGGTGCCACCGCGGGCGACGGCCTGCACCTCACGAGCAGCGGCGCCCGCCTGCTGGCCGACCTGGTGGCCGGCCAGGTCGTGACCGCCGAGGCCGAGGCCGCGCCCCCTCCCACCACCGCGCCGCCCACCACCGCTGCGCCGCCTCCGCCACCCCCGCCTCCGCCCCCCACCACCTCGACCACCGTGCCGCCCACCACCGTGGCGCCCACCACCACCACGACCTCGACCACCACGACGACCGCGCCGCCGCCCACCACCGCGCCGCCGGCGCGGGCCCGGCTGACCAGGGCGGCCGCGACGGAGGGACCGTCGGACGGGGACGACGCCGGAGAGCCGGCGCCTCCGGCGGTGGGCGTCGGCCTGGTCGCGGCCGCCGCCGGCCTCACCGCCGGCCTCCGCCGCTACGCCCGCACCCTCCCCCGCTGAGCAGGCCTCCGCACCGGTCTTCCGACCGTGGGCGCCACCAGCCGCCCCGCCAGCCGGAAGAACGCGACAGAACGGTTCCTCCGACCGTGGGCGTCACCGGCTGCGCCGTCAGTCGGAAGAAGGGCGGCGCCTCGGTTCCCTGCTGCGGGCTGGGCGGGGCCGGGTGACCCGATCACCGAGAAGCACGGGGGCGGCCGGCGCTGCACCGGCACGGATCTGACGACCCGTCAGCTTCGCGGCGGGCGACGTGCTTCACTGGTCGGGACGACGAAGGAGACCGAACATGACCGAGACCACCGCAGCCTCGCCCGACACCGAGGGCGCCGCCGGGCCCGGCGAGGCACCCGTCGTCTGGGGCGAGATCGACGGCCAGACCATCACCTTCCCCATGGAGGTCACCGACTTCGACGCGGCCACCATGGTGTTCTCGGTGCCGGCCGACGCCGCCCAGGCCCTGCTGCCGGGCGACGCCTTCGAGGTGGTGGCCGCCGACGGCGTCGCCCAGCTCGTGGTGGCCCTGTGCGACTACCACGAGAACCCGTGGGGCGACTACCTCGAGCTCAACCTCGGGTTCCTCGCCCGACCCGTGGGTGCCGCCGACGACGTGGTCGGGTCGTTCGTGTACCGCATGCCCGTCGACCAGGCCTTCACCTGCCAGGCCGGCAACGAGGTCATGGGCTTCCCCAAGACCGTGGAGGAGCTGTCTGTCAGCGCCGCCGACGGGCGCACCACCTTCGCCATGACCGCCGACGGCGAGCCGGTCCTGTCGGTGTCGTTCCCCACGGTCGACGGCGCCGGCGCCGACCCCGGCGGGGCCGGCCGGGTGGAGACGGGCAGCTACTCCTACCTCGGCGGGGTGCCCCACGAGACGCCGCTCGCCATGGACCTCGGCACCGCCGTCCTCGACCCCGCCGACGTCGTGATCGAGCTCGGCGCCGGCCCCGTCGCCGACGAGCTCCGCTCGCTCGGCCTCCCCAAGCCTCCCGACTTCGCCGCCTGGGGCACCGGCCTCACCGCCACCTTCCACCTCGGCCACCCCCTCCCCTGAGCCACCTCCGGCCCTGACCGCTCCGTCGGGCGGCGCAGGGTCGGGTCGAGCGAAGCGCGGCGGCGCAGGGTCGGGTCGAGCGGAGCGTGCGGGCGGCCCAGGGGGGGGGTCGAGCAGAGCGGGTCGAGCGCGGCAGGTCGAGCGGTCGGTCGGGCCGCCGGTGGTCCGGCGTGAGCTGGTGGTCGGGCGTCAGCTGGTGGTCGGGCGTCAGCTGGTGGTCGGGGCAGGCCGCTGGTGGTCGGGCGTCAGCTGGTGGTCGGGGGGTTGCGAGGGCCGACGCGGCGGGCGGGGACGCCGACGACCGTGGCGCCGGCCGGCACGTCGTTGGTGACCACTGCGCCGGCGCCGACGATGGCGTCGTCGCCGATGGTCACGCCACCCGTCACGATGGCTCCGCCGCCGATCCACACGTTCTCGCCGATGGCGATGGGGTGGGCCGCCTCCCAGCCGGCGCGGCGTCGGGCGGCGTCGCGCGGGTGGTCCGGGGTGAGCAACTGCACGTTGGGCCCCAGCTGGGTGGCGGCGCCCAGCGTGATGGGCGCGCAATCGAGCAGCACGGCACCGAAGTTCACGAACACGCCCTCGCCCAGGGTGATGTGGGTGCCGTAGTCGCAGTGGAAGGGCGGGCGCACCACGGCCGACGGTGCCAGGGAGCCGATCAGCTCGTCGAGCGCCGCCGCCAGCGAAGCCCCGTCGGTGCGGGGGTCGTTGATCGTGGTCGACAGGCGTCGCCGTCGCTCGGCGAGGTCCTGCAGCTCCGGGTCGTCGGCGTCGTGGGCCAGGTACCACTCGCCGGCCAGCATCAGCTCTCGTTGCGTGGGCATGCCCCGACGCTACGCAGCGGACCGCCCCACCCACCCGACCATCCCCTTCGCTTCCGGTGGCCCACCGTCGCGCCCACGCACCACCACGACACGAGAAGCGCTGACGACCTCGGCCACCGGCGCACCGGGACGCGGGGTCGTGACGGGACGGCCGAATAACGCCTATTATCGAGAGGTCCGCAGGGGGCGGACCCGCTGCTGCAGAGGTGACGCACATGACCGACGTCCACACCGCGACCGGGCCCGACTGGGCCACCGAGTTCGACCACACCAGCGACGCCTACGCAGACGCGGCCCCTGAGGTGTGGGACGAGCTGCGCGCCACCTGTCCGGTGGCCCACTCCGACGCCCACGGCGGCGTCTGGCTGCCGACCCGCCACGCCGACATCTCGGCCATCGCCCACGACACCGAGCACTTCAGCTCCGAGGGCGTCATCGTCAACGTGTTCAAGCCCTACGGCCTCGCCCCCATGGGGTACGCCCCGCCCATCACCTCGGACCCGCCGTTCCACGCCGACGCCCGGCGCCTCCTGCTGCCCGCCTTCGGCCCCAAGGCCATCGCCAGCCTCGAGGACGGCGCCCGGGCCACCTGCCGGGAACTGCTCGACGAGCTGCTGGCCCCCGGGACCGACGTGGTCGACGCCGCCCGCGAGTACGCCCAGCACATCCCGGTGCGCGTGATCGCCGCCATGCTCGGCCTCCCCAAGGAGGACGGCGACCGCTTCCGCCTGTTCATCCACCGCATCATCGAGAAGCCCGGCGAGTACGTCGGCACCATCGAGCCCGAGGACACGCTGGTCCACTACCTCACCCAGCACCTCCGCCGCCGCCGGGCCGAGCCGCCGCAGGACGACCTCATCGGCTACCTGCTGGCCACCGAGGTCGACGGCGAGCCGCTGCGCGACGAGCACATCTTCGGCACCCTCGCCCTGCTGATCATCGCCGGCATCGACACCACCTGGTCCGCCATCGGCGCCAGCCTCTGGCACCTGGCCCAGCACCCGGCGGACCGCGAGCGCCTGGTCACCGATCCCGACGTGCTGCCGTTCGCCATCGAGGAGTTCCTGCGCTTCTACGCGCCGGTCACGATGGCCCGCATCGCCGCCACCGACACCGAGGTCGGCGGGTGCCCGGTGGCCGAGCGCGACTGGGTGCTGCTCCCCTTCCCGGCGGCGAACCGCGACCCCGAGGCCTTCGAGCGGGCCGACGAGTTCGTCATCGACCGGCAGCGCAACCGCCACGTCGCCTTCGGCCTCGGCATCCACCGCTGCCTGGGCTCCAACCTCGCCCGGCTGGAGCTCACCGTGGCCGTCGACGAGTGGATGCGGCGGATCCCCGACTTCGAGCTGGCCGACGAGGCCGCCGTCCGCTGGTCCACCGGCCAGGTCCGCGGCCCCCGCGAGCTGCCGATCCGGATCCTCCGCACCGCCGAGGTGGGCGCCTGATGCGCATCACCCTCGACAGCGAGAAGTGCCAGGGCCACGGCCGCTGCTACGCCCTGGCGCCCACCATCTTCGACACCGACGACGAGGGCTACGCCGTCCTGCTGGTCACCGGCGACGGCGGCGAGCTGTCCCCGGACCAGGAGGCGGCCGCCACCCTGGCCGCCGACAACTGCCCCGAGTACGCCATCGAGGTGGCTCCCTAGCCACGAGCGCGGGGCGGCCCTCGGCGCCGCCGCCCGCCCCCGACGACGACGACGTCGTCGGCGCCGTTCGGTCCCCCAGGGGGCGCACCCAGCCCGCGCGGTCTTGGACGGGCCAGGTGCTGACTCAGCCGATACGCCGGCATACCCACCGAGGTGTCCGTCGACTTCCCCGCTCTCGGCGGTCCAAACCACGTCCGGCACCCGGCGGCCGGGACCACCCAGCGAAGGGCGTCGCCACCGCTCGCACGCCCGGGCGCGGCCCGCGCAACGCCCGCCCGGGGCCCTGATCGGCTGGGGTGGTGGCACGCCCGCGACGGGGTAGGGGTCGCCTCATGGATGCCATCACCATGCTCAAGGACGACCACAAGACCGTCGAGAAGCTCTTCAAGCGCTTCGAGGATGCGGGCGACGGGGCCTACGAACGGAAGCGGCAGGTGGTCGAGGACATCATCGCCGAGCTGTCGACGCACGCGGCGATCGAGGAGCAGCTGTTCTACCCGGTGACGCGGGCCACCGTGCCGGACACCGAGGACGTCGCGCTCGAGAGCATCGAGGAGCACCACGTCGTGAAGTGGCTGCTGTCCGAGCTCGACGGCAAGGACCCGCACGACGAGAACTACGACGCCAAGGTCACGGTCCTGATCGAGAACGTCCGCCACCACGTCGAGGAGGAGGAGCAGGAGTACTTCCCCAAGGTGCGGGCCGAACTGGGGCGGAAGGCCGTCGCCGAGCTCGGTGACGCCATGAAGGAGGCACGGGCATCGGCGCCGACCCACCCGCACCCGCGCTCGCCCATGACGCCTCCCGGCAACATCGTCATCGGGAACGCCGCCGGCGTGGCCGACCGGCTCGCCGACACCGTGAGCGGCGCGGCTCAGGGCGGTCTGGCGGCGCTCGGCGACGTCGTCGACCGGGTCCTCGGCAAGAAGCGGCCCAAGGCCGCCGCCAAGGGCTCGAAGGGCGCCCGGAAGACCGCGGCTGCGGTCCGCAGCGGATCGAAGGACACCGTCGATCGAGCCGTCGAGGCGGTCGACACGGCACGCGTCACCGGGAAGAAGCAGGTCGCCAAGACCAGCCGGACCGCCACGTCCACCACCAAGGCCGCGAAGGCCGGCGCCAAGCGCACCGCCACCAGCGCCCGCAAGGCCGCCAAGGCCACCACCACCAGCGCCAAGTCGGCAGCCACCAAGACGGCCAAGGCCGCCAAGGCCGGCGCCAAGGGCACCGCCACCACGGCGAGGAAGTCGGCCGGCGCCACGAAGACGACGGCCAAGCGCGCCAGCACGACGACAGGCCGCACCGCCCGAGCCGCCACCAAGAAGACCGCAGCCACGGCAAAGCGCACCGCCTCGAAGACAGCGGCGGCCGCCACCGGCTCGCGCTGACCAGAGACCGCCCGACACGGCAGGCGGCGACGAGAACCGGCGAGCGTCGACCGCTGAGCCGATGGAACCTGAGCAGGTGACCTCCGGTCCCGCTGCTGCGGGGTCGGAGGTCACCGGTCTCACAGGTCGGAGTCAGCCGGCGAGGGATTCGGTCCAGGGTCCGAGTTCGAGGAACACGGTTTCGCCAGGCGACCCGTCCACGCCGTCGTTGTCCGTGACTGCATAGGTCCGGCCGTCCGCCGCCACGGCGAAACCTTCCAGCTTCTCGCTGGTCCAGATCGACGCTGCAGCGATGTCCGGCAACATGTCGCGCAAGAGGGCCTTGTCGACCGTCACCAGCCCGGCGGGATCGTCGAAGCTTCGGAAGTCGGCAGCGGCGAGGTCGACGCCGTAGATCGCCTTGAGCTCCGCGTTGAACCCGGTGGTCGGA
>JBBRFU010000004.1:0-63005 GCA_038241315.1 Acidimicrobiales bacterium
CGATCGGCGCCGGGCCCGGAGCCAGGTGAGGTCCGGCGCCAGGCCGAGGTCGGCGCGCACCTCGGCCTCGGTGGCCATGCCCACCACCCGGGCGCCGGCGGCGAGGAGGACCCGACGGATGCGAACCGGGTCGGTGCCGGCGCCGAGCGCGGCCGCCGCGGTGCCCACGAGGGGCTCGACCGCAGCGGCCAGGTGGGTGGACGCCGGCGGGCCGACGCGGGCCACCTCCCGGACCACGGCCAGCAACTCGGGGTGGGTGGTGCCCAGCCGGAAGGTGGCGTCGACCACGGCCACCAGCCGGTCCTCCACCGTGGGCTCGGCGGCCCCGCCGGCGGTCGAGGTGCCGGTCGACCGGCCGTAGCGCCCGGCGCGCGCCGACACCGCGGCCTCCGACAGGCGGGCGCCCAGCTCGTCCACCGCGTGGTCCACCACGCCCAGCAGCAGCTGCTCCTTGGACGGGAACCAGTAGAGGATCGTCTGCTTGCGCACGCCGATCTCGACCGCGAGCGAGTCGAGCGAGGTGGCCTCGACCCCACGGTCGGCGAAGGCCGTGAGGGCGGCATCGAGGATGCGCGCCCTCGTGCTCCGGGTGTCGGTGACCGCAACCGTCACGAGGCCCTCCCGCCGACCCGACGCCCGGGCCGCACCAGCGTCGGCGGGCCGTGGCCCGCGCTGCTCTCTACCATCTGGTAGACAACCTAGGTGATCGCCGACGACCTCGCCGGGAAACGGATCGCCGTCACCGGCTCGACCGGCTTCCTCGGCACCGCCCTGGTGGAACGACTGCTCCGCTCGGTCCCCGACTGCGAGCTGGTCCTGCTCATCCGGGCCGGGCGCATGCGCACCGTCGCCCAGCGCGCCCAGCGGGAGATCTTCAAGAACAACTGCTTCGACCGCCTCCGCGAGGAGCTGGGCGGCAAGGCCGCGTTCGACGAGCTGGTCGCCCGCCGGGTGCAGGTCATCGAGGGCGACGTCGGCACCGACGGGCTGGGCCTCTCCGACGAGGGCCGCGCCCACCTCGCGAGCTGCGACATCGTCATCCACTCCGCCGCCACGGTGAGCTTCGACTCCCCCATCGACCTCGCCGTGGAGGTCAACCTGCTCGGCCCCACCCGCATCGCCCGCACGCTCCAGGACCTGGCCGTCACGCCCCACCTGGTGGCCGTGTCCACCTGCTACGTGGCCGGCAGCCGCCGGGGCGACGCCCCTGAGATCCGGGTCGACCAGAGCCCGTTCTGGATCGACATCGACTGGGCCCGAGAGGTCGAGAGCGCCCGCCGGGTGCGCGCCGACGCCGAGGCCGCCAGCCGGGCCCCCGAGCGGCTCACCCGCTTCATGGCCGAGGCGCGCGAGGAGCTCGGCGGCGCCGGCACCCCGCTGCTCACCGCCAAGAGCGAAGACGTCCGCAAGGCGTGGGTGAAGGCCGAGCTGGTCGAGGCCGGACGGTCCCGGGCCGCCTCGCTGGGCTGGCCCGACGCCTACGCCATGACCAAGGCGCTCGGCGAGCGGGCCCTGGGCGAGAACCGCGGGAACGTGCCGGTGTCGATCGTGCGCCCCGCCATCATCGAGTCGGCCTGGTCCGAGCCGGTGCCGGGCTGGATCCGCGGCTTCCGCATGGCCGAGCCGGTCATCATCTCCTACGCCCGCGGCCTCCTGAAGGAGTTCCCCGGCGTCCCCGAGGGCACCGTCGACGTGATCCCCGTCGACCTCGTGGTGGGCGCCATCATCGGCGTCGCCGCCCGGGGCCCGGTGAACACCGACGGCGCCCCCGACATCACCCAGGTGGCCTCGGGCTCGGCCAACCCGCTGAAGTACGAGCGCCTCGTCGACCTGGTGCAGACCTGGTTCAGCGAGCACCCGCTCTACGACAACGAGGGCCAGCCCATCGCCGTGCCCGACTGGGGCTACACCTCGCGCAACCGGGTGGAGAACCAGCTCAACCGGGCCAAGTCGCTGCTCGACCGCACCGAGAAGCTCATCGGCTCCCTGCCCCTGCGGGGCAAGCAGGCCGAGTGGTCCGCCAAGGTCGAGGAGCAGCGCGACACCGTCACCCGCGCCCTCACCTACGTGGAGCTCTACGGCGCCTACACCGCCTGCGAGGCCATCTACGGCGTCGACAACCTGCTCGCGCTCCACGCCGCCATGGCCCCCGCCGACCAGGCCGAGTTCGGCATGGACCCGCGGATCGTCGACTGGGACCACTACGTCCACCAGATCCACCTCCCCTCGGTGGTGGAGCACGCCCGGGTGCGCACCGACGGCAAGCGGGGCAAGGGCGAGTCCCGTTCGGACCGCCTGCGCCGCCAGGTGCTGGCGCCCGAGCGCCAGCTGGCCGCCTTCGACCTCGAGAACACGCTGATCGCCTCCAACGTGGTCACCAGCTACGCCTGGCTGGCGTCCCGGCGCCTCGACCGCGACGACAAGCTCAAGCTGGCCATGAAGCTCATCGGCGAGGGCCCGGCGCTGCTGCGGATGGACCGCGTCGACCGGAGCGACTTCCTCCGATCCTTCTACCGCCGCTACGAGGGCGCCCCGGTGGACCAGATCGCCGAGGACTCGCAGGAGATGCTCTCGCAGCTCATCCTCACCAAGAGCTTCCCCGCCGCCATCCGCCGGGTGCGCGAGCACCGGGCCCTCGGCCACCGCACGGTGCTGATCACCGGTGCGCTCGACTTCGTGGTCGAGCCGCTCAAGCCGCTCTTCGACGACATCATCTCGGCCAAGCTCGATGTGGGCCCCGACGGTCGCTACAACGGCCAGATGCTCGATGTGCCGCCCACCGGCGAGAGCCGGGCCTCGGCCCTGTTCGACTACGCCGCCACCCACGACATCGACCTCAGCGAGTCGTGCGCCTACGCCGACTCGTCGAACGACCTGCCGATGCTGGAGGTGGTGGGCTTCCCGGTCGCGGTGAACCCCGAGACCCGCCTCGCCTCGCTGGCCCGCAAGCGGGGCTGGCTCATCGAGCAGTGGGCCAAGGCCCCCGGCTTCAAGCCCTCCCCCGTCCCGCTGGCCCCGCGCCGCGCCACCACCAAGGCGGCCCCCCGATGAAGGCCCTCCGCTTCGAGCGCAAGGCGGCGCGCTACGCCGCCGCCGCGGTGGCCGGGCGCCTCAGCGCCGGCAAGGGTGCCTCGGTGGGCCCGTTGAAGCTGGCCGACGTCGACGAGCCGGCCCTGCCCGCCGCCGACTGGGTGCGCCTCCGCCCCCAGCTCGCCGGCATCTGCGGCTCCGACCTGGCCACCATCGACGGCCACTCCAGCCGCTACTTCGAGCCCATCGTCTCGTTCCCGTTCACCCCGGGCCACGAGGTGGTCGGCCTGCTCGACGACGGCTCCCGGGCTGTGCTCATCCCGGTGCTGCACTGCGCCACCCGGGGCATCGACCCGGTCTGTCGAGCGTGCGCCGAGGGCCGCACCAACCACTGCGGACGCATCGCCTTCGGCCACCTCGAGCCCGGCCTGCAGAGCGGCTTCTGCGAGGACACCGGCGGCGGCTGGTCGACCTCCATGGTCGCCCACACCAGCCAGCTCCTCGCCGTGCCCGACGGCCTGTCCGACGAAGCCGCGGTGCTGGTGGAGCCCACCGCGTGCGCCGTGCACGCCGCCCGCACCGTCGCCGCCTCCGGGCCGAAGGCCACGGTGGCCGTCCTCGGCGCCGGCTCGCTCGGCCTGCTCACCATCGCCGCCCTCCGGGCCGAAGCCACCGTGGGCACGCTGCTCGCCACCGGCAAGCACCCCCACCAGAAGACGCTGGCATCCAGCCTCGGCGCCGACCAGGTGGTGGCCCCCCGTGAGCTCGGTCGGGCGGTCCGCAGCCTCACCGGCTCGTTCGTGCTCGACGGCGGCCAGCTCACCGACGGCGTCGACCTGGTGGTCGACTGTGTCGGCAGCGAGGCCAGCCTCGCCCAGGCCCTCCAGGTGGTGGCCCCCGGCGGCGAGGTGCTGGTGGTCGGCATGCCCGGTCACACCACGCTCGACCTCACCACGCTGTGGCACCGCGAGACGGCCCTCCGGGGCTGCTACGCCTACACCCGCCCCGACTTCGAGCGGGCCCTCACCCTCGTGGCCGAGGCCGGCCTCGAACGCCTGCTCAGCGCCACGTACCCGCTCGCCCGCTACACCGAGGCGATCGAGCACGCGGCCACCGCCGGCGCCCGCGGCGCCGTGAAGATCGCCTTCGACCTCCGCAAGGCCGCCCGGTGACCGCCGTGGCCTCCCCCGCCCCCTCTCCCGCTTCGAACGAGGAGCACTCCTGATGCCCCGTCCCGGTTTCGTGCTCGACGTCGACAAGTCGACGCCGCCGATCCTCTTCCACCACGGCGAGGGGTTCCGGCTCGAGAAGCTGCCCGCCGGCCGCAGCCGGGTCATCTACCCGGGCGAGCCGCTCGACGGGCTCGACGACGTGGAGGGCGCCATCGCCGACGCCCTGGCCAACCCGCTCGAGATGGCCCCGCTGGCCGACCTCCTCACGCCGGGCATGAAGCTCACCATCGCCTTCGACGACGTGTCGCTCCCCCTCCCGCCCATGAAGCGGCCCGACATCCGCCAGCGGGTGATCGAGCAGGTCCTCGACCTGGCCGCCGCGGCCGGCGTCGACGACGTCCACCTCATCGCGGCCCTCGCCCTGCACCGCCGCATGACCGAGGACGAGCTGCGCCACGCCGTCGGCGACCGCGTCTACGACGCCTTCGCCCCCCAGGGCGCCCTCTACAACCACGACGCCGAGGACCCCGACAACCTCGCCTTCCTGGGCACCACCAAGCACGGCGAGGAGGTGGAGATCAACAAGCGGGCCGCCGAGTCCGACCTGGTGATCTACGTCAACATCAACATCGTCTCCATGGACGGCGGCCACAAGAGCACCGCCACCGGGCTGGCCAGCTACCGCTCCATCAAGCACCACCACAACGTGCGCACCATGGAGCACTCCAAGAGCTTCATGGACCGCCACAACTCCGAGCTCCACCACAGCAACTGGCGGATGGGCAAGGTCATCGCCGATGCCGGCGTGAAGATCTTCCAGATCGAGACCACCATCAACAACGACACGTTCGGCCAGGACGGCCCCATGTCGGTGCTGGCCAAGCGCGAGTGGGAGTGGACCACCAAGGACCGGGTCAGCTTCATCGGGATGCAGCAGGGGCTCAAGCGCCTGTCGTCGCCCACCCGCCGCCGGATCTTCCAGGGCCACCGGGCGCCCTACGGCGTCACCTCGGTGCAGGCCGGCGCCATCGAGCCGGTGCACGAGAAGACCCTCGAGCACTGCTTCGAGCAGCACATCGTGCCGGTGGAGGGCCAGACCGACATCCTCACGCTGGGGCTGCCCTACATCTGCCCCTACAACGTGAACTCGATCATGAACCCGATCCTGGTGATGTGCCTCGGGCTCGGCTACTTCTTCAACATGTACCGCGGCAAGCCGCTGGTGCGGGAGGGGGGCGTGCTGATCATGACCCACCCCACCCCGTGGGAGTTCCACCCGGTCCACCACCCCAGTTACATCGACTTCTTCGAGCAGGTGCTTGCCGACACCACCGACCCGAAGGTCATCGAGGAGAAGTGGGAGAAGCAGTTCGCGGAGGACGAGTGGTACCGCCACCTGTACCGCACGAGCTACGCCTACCACGGCGTCCACCCCTTCTACATGTGGTACTGGGGCTCGCACGCCCTCAAGCACCTCGGCAAGGTGATCATCGTCGGTGGCGACAACCGCGCCGTCGCCCGCCTGGGCTTCAAGTCGGCGTCCACCATGAACGACGCCTTCGAGATGGCCGAGGACGTGGTCGGCCCCCAGCCCACCATCACCCACCTCAAGAACCCCCCGATCCTCATGGCCGACGTGACATGAGTTTCGAACTCACTCGTTCGCTGCGCTCACTCCGTTCCTTCGAGCAGGGTCGTACGGCTGACGCCGTGCTGTCCTCGGTCGTCGGCACGGCTTCGCCGCACCTCCGACGGTGGGGGGCTCCGCAAGCTCTGCCCCCCACACCCCCCGGGTCAGGGGGCTCCGCCCCCCGAACCCCCCGGAACCCTCACCCTCAGGGCACCGCTCCGATTGGGGCGTCCTGTGGCTGACGCGAAGGGGTTGGAGAAGGTCGCTGCTTCGGTCGCGCTGGCCCGGCGGCGGGTGCCGAGGGTGCGGGACGTGGTCTCCAAGAGCTCGTTCCCGTATCGGGCGCCGACGGTGCCGCTCACGGTGGAGCCGTTGCCCGAGGAGCAGACGCTCGGGGCGCACTACGACTCCGGGTGGGCCCGCAAGCTGCCGGCCCGCTACGCCCGCTACTTCCTCACCGAGGGCATGGTCCGCCCGCTCATCGCCGGCCTGGCCCAGCCCGAACGGCGCGGCCTCGACCGGCTGGCCGACCTCGACGGCCCGGTCATCTTCGCCGCCAACCACCACAGCCACCTCGACGCCGGCCTGCTCATCACGTCGCTGCCCGAGCCGCACCGCCACCAGGTGTTCGCCGCCGCGGCCGCCGACTACTTCTTCGACAACCGCCTGAAGGCCACCGCCTCGGCCCTGGTGCTCAACGCCATCCCGATCGAGCGCTCGAAGGTCGGCCGGCGCTCCGCCGACCAGGCCGCCGAGCTGATCGACGACGGCTGGTCCATGGTCATCTTCCCCGAGGGGGGCCGCTCCCCCGACGGCTGGGGCCAGCCCTTCCGCGGCGGCGCCGCCTACCTCGCCATCCGCTGCGGCATCCCGGTGGTGCCGGTCCACCTCGCCGGCACCGGGCGCATCCTGCCGAAGGGCAAGAACCGCCCCCGGCCCTCACGAACCGTCGTCACCTTCGGGGCACCGATGCGGGCCGACGACAAGGAGCGCTCCCAGTCCTTCGCCGACCGGATCGAGCACGCCGTGGCCGCCCTGGCCGACGAGGCCACCTCCGACTGGTACTCGGCCCGACGCCGCGCCGCCGCCGGGGAGACCCCCTCGCTCTCGTCGGCCCAGGCCGGCGTCTGGCGCCGGGCCTGGTCGGTCAGCGCCGACCGCAAGAAGCGCCGCACCTCGAAGCCCTGGCCCGACCTCAGCTGAGCTGAGCGAGCCGCCCGTCGGGGGCTCAGCCCTCGGTGGTCGACGGCACGGTGTCGAACACCGGCCCGGTGCCATCGCCGTCGGCGTCGGTGCTGGCCGGGACGCTGGTGTCGCCGGTGCCGCCATCAGAGATCGGGACGGTCGTTCCGGGCACGGTGGTCGACGGAACCGCGCCGGGCACGGTGGCCGGCACGGTGGTGGTGGCCGCGGGCAGGTCGGCCCGACACTCGGCCAGGGCCGCGCGCACCCGGTCGGAGGCGTCCTGCTGGTCCTTCGGGTCGTCGGGCGGCGCGCCGCCCGGACCGCGCTCGACGATCTGCACGATCTGGTCCTCGGAGAGGGTGTCGGTGATGGCGTCGGCCGCGCAGCGGGCCACGTCGGTGGGCACCCCGGAGGTGACCAGCGCGTCGGTGAGCTCGGTACGGCTGGGCGCCTCGGCGCACCCGGCCAGGACCACCCCCAGGGCGAGGGCGGCGACCGCCCCACCTCGACGGGCCCGGGCGGACGGGCGGGACAGCAGGGGCCGAGGCATCGGGGCGATGGTACCGGCCGGCCCCGAACCGCTCGGGTCGGCCCCGGTCGGGTCGGTCCGTCCCGGTCGGTCGGTCGGTCGGTGGGGTCGGGTCGGGTCGGTCGGTCGGGTCGGGTCGGTCGCCCGGCATCATGGGTGCCGACCAGGAAGGGAGCCCATGACCGCAACCGACCGCCCCCGGCCCGCCGAGCCCGAGATCGCCGACAGCCGGCTGGCCGATGTCGCGGGCGCTGCCGTGCGCCGGGCGCTCCCCCAGCGGAGCCGCCGCACCGTCGGCGCCTGGTGCTTCGCCGACCACTTCGGGCCGGCCGAGAACGGGGTGGGCAGCATCGGGCCCCACCCCCACATCGGCCTGCAGACAGTGACCTGGCTGCTCGAGGGCGAGCTGCGCCACCGCGACAGCGTCGGCTCCGACCAGCTGATCCGGCCGGGCCAGCTCAACCTCATGACCGCGGGCAACGGCGTGGTCCACGCCGAAGAGGCCGACCCCACCCGGGTGGGCGCCACGCACGGGGTGCAGCTGTGGGTGGCGCAGCCGGAGGCGACGCGCCACGGCGACCCGGCCTTCGAGCACCACGACGCCCTGCCCGAGGTGGAGCTGGGCGCGGCCACCGCCTCCGTGCTGGTGGGCAGCTTCGGCGACGTCCGATCCCCCGCCCGCGCCGACACCGACCACCTGGGGGTGCAGCTGGCACTGCGGGGGCCCACCGACGTGCCCCTCACACCGACGGCCGAGCACGCCATCCTGGCCCTCGACGGCCCCATCACCGTCGACGGTCGCAACCTCGACGTCGGCCAGGTCGCCTACCTGGCACCCGGCCGCAACGAGGTGAGCCTGTCGGCGTCGCTGGGCTCCGGACGCGCCCTGGTGCTCGGCGGCTCCCCGTTCGAGGCGCCCGTCCACATGTGGTGGAACTTCGTCAGCCGCGGCCACGACGAGAGCGTGGCCGCCTACCGCGACTGGGAAGCCAGCGCCCCCCGCTTCCCCGAGGTCGACTCCGTCCTCCCCCGCGTCCCCGCCCCCCGACCCCCCTGGCTCCCCCCGGGCTGATCGGATCGACCCGGCCCGAGGTGGCATCTGGTCGTCCCCGCGACCGCATCCCGACCCACGCCGCCATGGTGGCAGGACGGCGGGGTCATTCGATCTGGGTGCCGTCGGGTCTCAGGATCTGCCACTCGCCGGTGGGGTCTCGGCGGGCGCGGTAGCCGTGGTGCTTGAGGCGGTTGTGGCGGCCGCAGGTGGGGCCACCGTTGGCGGGGTCGGTGGCCCCTCCGTGCTCCCACGCCTCGAGGTGGTCCAGCTGGCAGTCCGAGACGGGGACGTGGCAGCCGGGCCAGTAGCACTCGGTGTGCCCGAGGCGAACGGCGAGGGCGGCGCCACCGCGGAAGAGCCTCGAGCGGCGACCCAGGTCGGTCACGACCGAGTCGGCGCCCAGCACGACGCGCCGGACGTGGCCGGTGAGGGCGTTGACGGTGGCTTCGGTGGGGTCGATGCGGTGCCCGTCGAGCGTGGCGCACCGGTAGGCGGGGTCGCTGGCGGCGACGCCGAGGAGCGACACCTCGAACGGGTCCCGGTCCCCGAGGCGATGGGGACCGGGCGAACCGAACGGCACGGGCGGCCCGACCACGTCGCCCTGCTGCACTCCAGAAGCGGTGTCGGCGTCGTCGGCCTCGTGGAGATCTCCCGGGCGCTCGGCTTTCGCCACCTGGTCACCCCACTGCGGTTGGTCGGCGGCGAGGCGGGC
Organism: Acidimicrobiales bacterium; assembly: GCA_038241315.1. Taxonomy (GTDB): domain Bacteria; phylum Actinomycetota; class Acidimicrobiia; order Acidimicrobiales; family Iamiaceae; genus Aquihabitans. The sequence goes on from JBBRFU010000004.1 coordinate 9,313, forward strand.
GAGGAGGCGTTCGAAGAGCTCGTGGCCGATGACGATGTCGGTGGTGATCTGGCCGCCGGCACCGCCGAGGTCGATCCCTGCCGCCGCGGCGACCTGCGCCACCTGGAGGAAGGCGTCGTAGCGGCGCTGGGCGTCGGTGCGCACGAGGTGGTCCTTGGTGGTGGCGTCACCGTGATCCAGCCGGGCCTTGGCCCAGTCGGCCTCGAACTCGGCGGCGATGAAGTGACGCAGGATGTCGTCGAACACCGCACCCTGCAGCGACCCGTGGAACACCACGGTGCGCCACGACCCGTCGGGGTCCTGGACGTGGCGGCAGTCCCGCTTTGTGTGGTTGCGCTCCGCGGTGTCGCAGGTGCCGTCCTCGTCCATCAACGACACCCAATCCGACACGTTCGAGTCGAAGCGCCGGTACGGCACCGATGCCGCCAAGATCGCCAACTCCTCGTCCTGACCGATGAGGCGCTGACGGACCCGCACGTTGGCGTGGGCCCTGGCGATGCGCTCGACCTGGCAGCGCCCGATCCGGCCGGCGGCGAATCCCGCCGCCACCACCGGCAGGTCCCGCAACGCCCGCCCTACCTGCGCCCGCCGAGACGCCTCGGGATCGGACAGCTTGGCCACGTGGCGCACCAGCACCTTCGCCGACGCGTGCCCGTCCACCTTGTGCAGGCCCCGCCGCTCGATCTCGCCCAGCACCGCGATCTGGGCGGCCTGCACACGCCGCCCCAGCTCCTCCAGCTCGGCGATCAGCCGCCGGGCATCGCCGGCGTCGATCGGCGCCACCCCCACACGGGCCAGGGCATCGAGACCGGCGTCGATCTGCTCGATCGCCGCTGCCATCTCCGCCGACGCCACCTCCGAAGCCATGGCCACACCTTACGAGGGGGGTCTGACACTTTCGGCCCGTTCCAGGCGCTTCCAACCGCCTTTCACCCTTTCCCGAACACTGCCCCCCACCCCTCCGCCCACCTCAACCTCTGGTGGCCTCACCCGTCGCACGGTCCGCCTCGCGCCCCGTGGCGAGGACCGGCCCGTCCGGGGCGATCCGGACGGCGAACCGGGATGCGATCCGGCCATCCCTGCGACCACGTCCCGGCCCACGTCGGGGGGTGGCGCCGGCCAGCAGACCGGGGTCAGGGCTGGAGGCGGCGGCGGAGCTCGACGTAGACCTCGGTGCCGACGATCTGCTCGAGCTCCTCGGCCAGCGACTCCACCACGGGGCGGTCGCCGACGTAGGCCCGGTCGCCCTCGGTGCAACACCAGGCCATGGGGTCGCCGTCGTCGCCCCAGTCGGCCCGCGACCAGCGGCGGACGGTGGCCACCTCCACGCCGTCGTGCTCGGGCTCCCACTGCACCCGCACGGGGAGCTGCCAGCAGACCGAGGGCTTCCAGTCGAGGGGGGACTCGCCGTCGGCCAGGGCGGCCAGATGGAGCGCGCAGCCCTCGCCGCCGGCGAAGCCGGGCCGGTTGAGGAAGACGCACGCCCCGTCGACCACGCGCGTGTTGGTGCCGGCCTCGTCGAACACCCCCAGCGCGGCGGCCTCGGCGTGGAACTGGAAGCCCTCGGGCTCGAGCGTGGCGGCCAACCCGGCCACCCGGCGAGCCTCGTCGTCACCATCGATCTCGGCGCCCACCGAGCAGCAGCCCTGGTTCAGCTCGGGGGCCGGCTCGGCCAGGATGCCGAGGCAGCCCTGGCCCCAGATGCACGTCCAGTTGGAGGTGAGGAAGGCCCGGTCGAAGCGCCACACGGTGTCACCGGCGTCGATGACCTCCAGGCCGTCGTCGGCCGACAGTGGGGGGACCGCAGCCATGGGTCGAGCGTAGGACCGCCGGCCGCGGGAACCGTGATTCGGCCGCCCGACCCCGGGCGCGGGAGACTGGTGAGCCGGGCGCCGCGCCCGCCGAAGGAGCCAGCTCATGAGTGCCGACGAAACCCCCGACGTCCCCGCCTTCGCGGACCTCGGCCTGCGGCCGGAGCTGGTGGACGCCCTCGCCGCCCTGGGCTACGAGGAGCCGACTCCCATCCAGGCCGAGGCCATCCCGCCGATGATCGGGGGCCGCGACCTCCTGGGCCAGGCCGCCACCGGCACCGGCAAGACCGCGGCGTTCGCCCTGCCCATCCTCCAGCGCCTCGAGGTCGACCGCCGCGAGACCGCACCCATGGCCCTGGTGCTGGTCCCCACCCGCGAGCTGGCCATGCAGGTCTCCGAGGCCATCCACCGCTACGGCAAGGGCATGGGTGCCCGGGTGCTGCCGATCTTCGGCGGCCAGCCCATCGGCCGCCAGCTGCAGGCCCTCAAGCGGGGCATCGACGTGGTGGTGGCCACCCCCGGCCGCGCCATCGACCACATCAACCGGGGCACGCTGCCGCTCGACCACATCGAGATCGTGGTGCTCGACGAGGCCGACGAGATGCTCGACATGGGCTTCGCCGAGGACATCGAGGCGATCCTCACCGAGACGCCGCCCACCCGGCAGACCGTGCTGTTCTCGGCCACCATGCCGGGGCGGATCAACGCCATCGCCAAGCGCCACCTCACCGATGCGGCCCGCATCGAGATCGCCCGGCCCACCGTGGCCTCGGGCGACGCCCCCAAGGTCCGCCAGACGGCTTACCTCGTGCCCCGCTCCCACAAGCCGGCGGCGCTGGGGCGCATCCTCGACGTGGAGTCGCCCACCGCAGCCATCGTCTTCTGCCGCACCCGGCTCGAGGTCGACGAGCTCACCGAGACGATGAACGGCCGCGGCTACCGCGCCGAGGCCCTCCACGGTGGCATGAACCAGGAGCAGCGCGACCGGGTGATGAACCGGCTGCGCGGCGCCACCGCCGACCTGCTGGTGGCCACCGATGTGGCCGCCCGTGGCCTCGACATCGACCAGCTCACCCACGTCGTCAACTACGACGTGCCGTCGGCCCCCGAGTCCTACGTGCACCGCATCGGGCGCGTGGGCCGGGCCGGGCGCGAGGGCGTGGCCATCACCCTGGCCGAGCCCCGCCAGCACCGCATGCTCAAGAACATCGAGCGGATCACCAAGCAGCGGATCTCCATCGAGAAGGTGCCGACGGTCGCCGACCTGCGCACCCGCCGCATGGAGCTCACCCGGGCCACCCTGGAGGAGAGCATCCTCGAGGGCGGGCTCGACCAGTTCCGCGTGGTGGTGGAGACGCTCGCCGACGAGTACGACGTGATGGAGGTGGCCCTCGCCGCGGTGAAGCTGGCTCACGAGTCCAGCGGCGCGGCGGCCGACGAGGAGGAGATCCCCGACGTCCAGCCCCGCGCCGACGGGGGCGACAAGAAGAAGTGGGACAAGGGCGACAAGGGCGGCCGGTTCGACAAGGGCGACCGCGGCGCCAAGCCCAGCCGGGGCCCGAGCGAGGGCATGACCCGCCTCTACGTGGCCGCCGGTCGCAGCAGCGGCATCCGCCCCGGCGACCTGGTGGGCGCCATCGCCGGCGAGACCGACCTGAGCGGCCGCGACATCGGGGCCATCGAGATCGCCGACCGGTTCTCCCTCGTGGAGGTGCCCGAGGGCGGCGCCGAACAGGTCATCGCGGCCATGAAGCGCACCACCCTCAAGGGCAAGAAGGTCCTCTTCCGCCGGGAGAAGTTCGAGGGCTGATCCCGGCGGTTCCCGGCCCCGCCCAGGGGCCAGCGGCCAGGAGCCGGGGGTGGGGTCGGTCCCGAGGGGCCGGTCGCCTACTTCTTGGGGATGGGCGCGGAGCGGGGGCGGGCCGCGGGGCGCGGCTTCTCGGCGGGGAGGGCGACGGTCCACCCCCGGCGCTCGAGCTCGGCGGCGAGCAGCCCGGCGGGCATGCCCTTGAGGACCTCGGCCCGCTCGGCCTCGAGCCGGTCGGCGGCCGAGATCTGGGCGAGGGTGGGCGGGTCGTCGCCGATCCCGCGGCCGAAGACCACGTCGGGCTCGCCCTCGGCCGCCACCAGCTGGTCGATCAGGGCTGAGGCCTCGCCGATCGTGAACTTGCCGCCGGCCTGGCGTTGGGTGAGGCCCAGCGGGCCGCGAGCGTCGCGGAAGCTGGTGTGGCCGGCCTTCTCCACCAGCGACAGCAGGTACTGCAACTGCTTGGCCGAGGCGGGGGGACCGGACTGCTTGCCGAAGCTCATCTGCTCAGGTTCTCCGTTCCACTCGTGGTCAGTTCCACTCGTGCTCGTCGTCGTACTCGGTGCCCTCGACGTGCTCGGCGGTGGAGGACGGCGCGGCCGGGCCGCCGCTCGCGTCCGACGAGCCGGTCCCCTTCGCCCCGGCCCCCTTCGACCGGGAGGCGCCGGTGGCCAGCCAGCCGAGGATCAGGCCCCGCAGCTTCTCGATGCCGTCGCCCTTCGCCGCGCTCACCCACACGACGTCCTCGAGCGCCACGTTGGCCCGTTCGGCCACCTCCTGGCGCCGGGCACCGCGCCTCGACGGCTTCACCTTGTCGTACTTGCTGGCCACCACCGTGTGGGGCAGACCGTTGACCTGGAGCCAGCCGAGCATCTGCGTGTCGAGCGGGGTGGGGCCGATCTCGCCGTCGACCAGCACGAGGATCATCTCCAGGCCCTGGCGCTCGAGCAGGTAGCTCTCGATCATCTGCTGCCAGCCCGAGCGGGTCTTCCCCGGCACGGCGGCGAAGCCGTAGCCGGGCAGGTCGACGGCGGTGGTGCCGTTGCCCAGCTCGAACAGGTTCAGCAGCTGGGTGCGCCCCGGCGTCTTCGAGGTGTGGGCCAGGCGCTTGTGGTTGGCCAGCGCGTTCAGGAGCGACGACTTGCCGACGTTCGAGCGCCCGAGGAAGGCCACCTCGGCCCGGGTCTCGGGCAGGCGGTAGACGTCGTCGCCCGAGGTGACGAACTGGAACCGCAGGGGGGCGCTCACCCCGAGAGGTTCCCACGTGGGCGTGCGGAGGACGTCACCGGGGCCGCCGGGACGGGATCGGCGGCGCGGCGGCGCGCGAGGGCGCAGCCGTGCCGCGGCGCAGTGGTCGCGGCTACGAGGTGGCCGTCGCCTTGGCCTTGCGGCGCAGCGGCGGCAGCGTGGGGGGCGGGCTCTGCCGGGGCGGGAGCTCGGCGAGCAGGTCGGCGGTGATGTGGGCGATCTGGTGGACCGCCCGCTCGAAGGCCTCCTCGGTGCGCGCCGAGGTGGACTGCACGCCGCTGACCTTGCGCACGTACTGGCGGGCCGCCGCCTCGATCTCGGTGTCGGTGGCCTCCGGCTCGAGGCCCCGCAGGGTGGTGATGTTCCGGCACATGGCCCTCACGATACGACCGGAGCCCTCGGTAGGCTGGCTGTCCGCCCCCGTCCACGCCGTCCCCACGAGGCGTCCCCGACCACCGAGGTCGCCCGGTGCCCCTGCGCCTCCCCACGATGGTCGTCGCCGCGCTGGTGGTCGCGACGCTGGCCGCCTCACCGCTCACCGCCCGGGCGGCCCCGCCACCGGTTCCCACGGCCGATCCCGCCGCGCCAGGCCTCGAACCGGCCCCCGCCGGCACCCGTGCCGCGCCCGCGGTGCGCCTCGACTGGACCCGCACCGTGGTGGCCGGGCGCAGCATCTCCACGTCGTCGCCGGTGGTGGTGGAGAACCAGGGCAACCCGTTCGTGGCGGTCGGTGACGTGGGGGGCAACCTGCGGGCCTACGACCTCGACAGCGGGGCGCCGGTCCCCGGCTGGGGCTCGGTGAACACGGGGTTCCAGGTGCGGGCCCCGCTCTCCACCGATGGTCGGAACGTGTACGTGCCCGTGGCCCAGGACGGCAAGGACCGGTTCCCCCAGTACAAGCGGTTCGGGCCGAACGGGGCCCTGGCCTGGAGCTCCAACCCGGGCACGGCGTACCCCGCCTCGGGCGGCTTCCTCCTCTCGGGCCTCTCCCTGGCCCTGGTCGACGGGGCCTGGCGGGGCTTCGGCGGCTCGTCGGGCCACTGGTTCTACGGCGTCGACGGCGGCACCGGGGCCCAGCGCTGGGGGTTCCGCAACGCCGACTCCACCATGGCCACGCCTGCGGTGGCCGACCTCTACGGGGCCGGGCGCCCGCAGGTCATCACCAGCAACGACACGTCGGCCGAGGACGCCGGGGACCGCCACGGCGGGATCCTGCGCATCCTCACCGCCGACGGCAAGCAGGTCTGCACCGCCACCCAGCTGGTGTCCGGCACCACCTACGCGTCCTCGGGGTACAACAACGCCTCGCCGGCGGTCGCCGAGGTCGGCGGCCAGCCGCTGATCGTGCTCGGCTCCACCGGCCCCACCCAGACCGGCCCCGGCGGCAACCAGGTGGTGGCCTACGACGCCGCCTGCGGCCTCCGCTGGGCCTCGCCGGCCCTGGCCGGGCAGGCCGCGCCCTCGCCCACCTTCGCCGACGTGCTCGGCACCGGCACCCCCCAGGTGGTGCAGGTGGTGGCCATCCCCGACGGCGCCGCCCGGTACCCGAGGGTCTACGTGCTCGACGCCGCCACCGGGAGGGTCCGGGCCGACACCGGCTCCTCCCTGCGCACCTATGGCGCCAACGTGGCGTACCCCTCGTCGACCTCGATCGCCACGGCCGACGTGAACGGCGACGGCGCCCAGGACCTCTTCGTGCCGGCCCGCCAGGGGCGGTTCCTCGTCCTCGACGGCCGCACCCGCGCCGTCCTCACCACCATCCCGACCAACCTGGCCACCCAGAACACGCCGGTGATCACCCAGGAGCCCGACGGCGTCCGGGTCACGCTCGCCGGCTACGCGGCCAGCGGCGGGATCGTGTCCTCCTACGTCATCACCGGGGGCGCGCTCGGGGCGCGGGGCTGGCACCGGTTCGGCGCCGACCCCCAGCTCACCGGGCTCCAGGGCTCGCTGTCGGGCCCGTACAACCAGCTGATCGAGGGCCAGGTCCTGCGGGCCGGCGGTCGGCTGCGCAGCGCCAACGGCAGCCACACCGCCACCATGCAGGCCGACGGCAACCTCGTGCTCCGAGACGCTGCGGGCACCACCCGTTGGTCTACCGGCACGGACCGGGCCGGCTCCGTCCTCACCGTGCGTCCCGACGGCGAGCTCCAGGTGATCGGCCCCGACCTCTCGCTGCGGTGGCGCTCGGGGGCCACCGGGGTGGGCGCCGAGCGGCTCGTCCTGGGCACCGACGGGGCGCTCAAGATCTACAGCGGCACCTGGTCCGGCACCCGCCGCCTCAACGCCACCCGCTCGATCTGGTCGAGCGCCACCGACGTGGTCCCGGTCGGCGACCGCATCGGTCGGGGGCAGTCGCTCCGGGCCGGCCAGTCCCTGACGTCGAAGGACGGCACGCGCCGGGTCACCATGCAGCCCGACGGCAACCTGGTGCTCTACCGGGGCTCGAAGCTCCTGTGGCAATCGCTCACCCGCGACCTCACGGGCCAGGGCCAGGTGACGCTCCGGGCCGACGGCAACCTGGTGATCACCGGGGCGAACGGTCGGGTGTTGAAGGACTACGGCCTCGCCGGTCGCGGCGGGGTGCTCTTCGTGGTGCAGTCCGACGGCATCCTCCGCGTGGCCGATTCGTGGGGCAGGTCGGTGTGGCAGACGAACACGCTGGGTCGGTAGCGCGGGTGGGCGACGGCGCCCCGGCGGCAGCCGGCGCTCCCGATCCGGCCGCTGCCCTCTTCGAGCTCGACGACGTCTCCCTGGTGAAGGGGACCACCGTGGTCCTCGACCACGTCACCACGTCGCTCCCGGCGAGCGGCGTCACCGTGGTGGTGGGCGCGTCCGGTGCGGGCAAGTCGTCGTTGCTGCGCTGCTGCAACCGGCTCGAGGCCCCCACGTCGGGCACCATCCGGTTCCGCGGCCACGACCTCGCCACGCTGGACCCGCTCGCCCACCGGCGTCGCGTGGCCATGGTGTTCCAGGCCCCGGTGCCGTTCCCCGGCACGGTCCTCGACAACCTCCGGGCCGTCACCCCCGACCTGTCGACCGACGCCGCCGCCGGCCTGCTGCGTCGGGTCGGGCTCGACCCGGCGCGGCTCGACCGGTCGGCCGACTCGCTCTCGGGCGGCGAGGCCCAGCGGATGGTCGTGGCCCGGGCGCTGACCACCGCGCCCGAGGTGCTGCTGGCCGACGAGGCCACCTCTGCGCTCGACGCCACCGCCACCACCCGCCTCGAGGAGCTCGCCCGCTCCCTCGCCGACGATGGCATGCCGGTGCTGTGGGTCACCCACGACCTCCACCAGGTGCGGCGCATCGCCGACCACCTGGTGGTGATGCTGGCCGGCCGGGTGTGCTGGAGCGGCTCGCCCGAGGATCCGGCGGGCGACACGGCGATCGCGCAGGCGCTCGCCGAGCGCACCGATCGGGGCGAGGGCGCGTGAGCGGCGACGTGATCGGTTGGGGCGGGCTGGCGGCGTCGCTCCTGTTCGTCGCCCTGGCGCTGGTGCTCACCGGGCGGCAGGGGCTCGGGCTGGAGCGGCCGATCGGGGTGGCGGTGGCCCGCTCGCTGGTGCAGATGGCGGTGGTCGGGACCGCGCTGGTGCCGATCGTCGACCCCGACACGCCGCTGTGGTGGTCCTGGGCCTGGGTGCTGGCCATCGTCGCCTTCGCCTCGATCACCACCGCCCGCCGGGCGCCGGCCGTGCCCGGCCTGGTGTGGGTGGCCGCCGCGGCCAACGGGCTGGTCGGCGCCACCGGGCTGGCGGTGATCTTCGGCCTCGGCATCTTCGACCTCAGCGGGCGCACCCTCGTGCCGGTGGCCGGCATGATCATCGGCAACTCGATGAAGGCCGCCGTGGTGGGCGCAACCCGCATGGTCGAGTCCGTGGCCGACCACCGCCTCGAGGTCGAGGCCGGCCTCGCGCTCGGCATGACGCCCCGGCTGGCGTCCGAGCGACTGCTGCGCTCGACGCTCCGCACCGCCATCTCCCCCCAGGTGGAGCAGACCGCTGCCCTCGGCATCGTGTTCCTCCCCGGCGCCATGACCGGCCTGATCCTCGCCGGGGCCGACCCGCTCGATGCGGTCCGCACCCAACTGGCGCTGATGTACGTGATCCTGGCCGGCGTGGTCATCGGCGCCACCACCACGGCCGTCGGCACCCTGGCCCGCCTCACCACGGCCGACGCCCGCATCCTCCCGCTGGAGCGCACCGCCTGACCCTCGGTCCGGCCTGACCGACGGCCCGGCAGATCGTCGGCTCCGGCAGACCGGCCGGCCCCGCCGTACCATCCCGACATGTCAGACACCCGCCCGGTCGACGTGGTGATCGTCGGCGCCGGGTTCGCCGGCCTCTACGCCCTGCACCGCTTCCGGGGCCTCGGCCTGGACGCGCAGGTGGTGGAGGCGGGCGACGACGTGGGCGGCACCTGGTACTGGAACCGCTACCCGGGCGCCCGCTGCGACGTGGAGAGCATGGAGTACTCGTTCTCGTTCGACGAGGACCTCCAGCAGGAGTGGGAGTGGACCGAGCGCTACGCGGCCCAGCCGGAGATCCTCCGCTACCTCGGCCACGTCGCCGACCGCTTCGACCTGCGATCCGGCATCCGCTTCGACACCCGTGTCACCGCCGCCACCTACGACGAGGACACCGGCCGGTGGCTCGTCGAGACCGATGCCGGCGACACCTACGACGCCCGCTTCGTGGTCATGGCCACCGGCTGCTTGTCCTCGGCGATGACGCCCGCGATCGAGGGCGGCGAGTCGTTCACCGGCCGCACGTTCCACACCGGTCGCTGGCCGCACGAGGGGGTCGACCTGACCGGGCTGCGGGTCGGGGTCATCGGCACGGGCTCGTCGGGCATCCAGTCGATCCCGGTCATCGCCGGTGAGGCGGCCGAGCTGACCGTCTTCCAGCGCACGCCGGCCTACGCGGTGCCGGCCCGGAACGCCCCGCTGGACCCTGCCGAGGTGGCCGACGTCAAGGCCCGCTACGGCGAGCTCCGCGCCGCCAACCGGGAGATGCCCACGGCCATGGGCGCCCGCTTCGAGCGCAACGACGTGAGCGCCCTGGCGGTGGACGAGGACGCCCGCGTCGCCGAGTTCGAGACCCGGTGGCGGCGCGGCGGGTTCACGTTCCTCGGCGCGTTCAACGACCTCCTCCTCGATCGCGAGGCCAACGACACGGCCGCCCGCTTCGTCCGCGACAAGATCCGCGAGGCGGTGCACGACCCCGAGGTGGCCGAGCGCCTGATGCCGGAGCAGGTGATCGGCTGCAAGCGGCTCTGCATCGACACCGGCTACTACGACACCTTCAACCTCCCCCACGTCCGGCTGGTGGACCTCCGCGAGACGCCGATCGAGGCGATCACGCCTGCGGGCATCCGCACCACGGCGGAGGAGCACCCGCTCGACGTGATCGTCTTCGCCACCGGGTTCGATGCCATGACCGGGTCGCTCCTGCGCATCGACATCCGCGGTCGCGGCGGCCTGGCGCTGCGCGACGCGTGGGCGGCGGGGCCCCGCACGTACCTCGGCCTCCAGGTGGCCGGGTTCCCCAACCTCTTCACGATCACCGGGCCGGGCAGCCCGTCGGTGCTCACCAACATGGTCGTGTCGATCGAGCACCACGTCGACCTGATCGCCGGCATCCTCACCCACCTGCGCGAGCACGACCTGGGCACGGTCGAGGCCCAGCAGGCGGCGCAGGACGAGTGGGTCGACTTCGTGAACGGCGTGGCCGGCTTCACCCTGTTCCCCACCTGCAACTCCTGGTACCTCGGCGCCAACGTGCCCGGGAAGTCGCGCGTCTTCATGCCGCTGCCCGGCTTCCCGATCTACACCGAGGTGTGCGACTCGGTGGTGGCCGACGGCTACCGGGGCTTCACCTGCTCCTGATCCCGAGGCAACGGGCCTGGGCGGCGATCACGGAAACCGGCCACTCCCTGACCGGTTTCGGTCGGGATGATGGCGTCAGCGGCACCCGACGGCGGGGGCCCCGACGAAAGAGGTTCCCATGGACATCAAGCTCGAGCTGGTCATCATCCCCGTGTCCGACATCGACAAGGCGCGCGCGTTCTACGAGCAGGTCGGCTTCCAGGTCGACCACGACGAACGGGTCTCCGAGACCCTCCGCTTCGTGCAGATGACGCCGCCCGGGTCGGGCTGCTCGATCGCCTTCGGGGAGGGACTGGTCGAGGGCGAGCCGGGATCCGTCAAGGGCCTCCAAGCCGTGGTGGCCGACATCGAGGAGGCCCACGCCTCGTTCACCGAGCGTGGGATCGACGTGTCGCCGATCGACGACCAGCCGTGGGGCCGCTTCGTCGGCTTCCAGGACCCGGACGGCAACAGCTGGGCGATCCAGCAGCTGCCCGCCTCCTCCTGAGGTGGGAGACCCGGCCCGGATCCTCGGCGATCGCCCGGCGCATCACCCGACCAGGTGACGAACCGGGCATCGTCGCGGATCTCGAGCCGCCGCGCGTAGGTCGAACGGCCTTTTTTCACGCTCGGTGGTTCAGCTGACGGTCCGAAATGTCGTTAGGCAGGCGTGGCGATCGAATTCCTGACGCGCGGACCCGAGGACACCCCTCGGATCGCGCCCGAGCGAGTGGCCGCCTCCGAGGCGGGTCCCTCGCCCGCCGCGCCACCGGTGGGCGAGGGACCGCTCGAGGCCCTCCGGGGCGGGTGGGACCGCCTCGCGGTCCCGGCGATCATCTGGAAGCTCCTCCTCGGGGTGGCGGTCGGCGTGGTCGCGCTCCTGGCCGGTGGCGGCATCGGCGCCCGCAGCGCCGGGGTCATCGCCGCCGCCCTGGCCGCCGGGGTCGCCGCGGTGGTGGCCATCCGCCACAAGGAACCCCGCCTGCGGGTGGCCTGGGGCGCCATCGCCGCAGGCAGCGCGCTCTGGAGCGCCGCGGCCGGCGCCCGCCCGGTCTGGCCCGACCTGGCCGGCACCGATCCGACCACCTCCTTCGGCGACGTGGCCGCGGTGGGCTCGGCGCTCCTCCTCGGGATCGGGATCCTCGCCCACCTCGAGCCCCCCAGACGCCCCGTCGCCCGGCTGCGGGCCCTCGCCGAAGCGCTGATGCTGTCGGCGAGCATCTTGTTCGCGGGCTGGGTCATCGTGATGCCGCAGGCCTTCGACGCGGCACGGGGCCTCGCCACCGGCGATCGGGCCGCCCTGGTGGTCCACCCCCTCAGCGACCTCTTCCTGATCGGCGTGGTGGCCTTCGCCCTCACCCGCGCACCGCAGCTGGGCCGCTGGATCCTCCTGCTGCTCGGCGGGATCGGCGCCCTCGCCCTGCTGGGCAGCGCCTCCGGCGAGATCGCCTCGGCGGAGGTGGCGCGGGTCCGCATGGTCGACGTGGGGATCGCCGTGGCCTTCTTCGCCATCGTCCTGGCGTCGATCCGCTCCTGGCACCCGACCTCGCGCACCGAGGCCACCGACGTGCCCCAGCACGCCCAGCTCCTCCTGCTCTCGGCCCCCGGCCTGTCGGTGCTCATCGTGGTGGGCACGACGATCCGCCAGGCGACGGGCCAGCCGGTGGCCGCCGAGCTGACGTGGATCACCATCGGGGTGCTCACCCTCAGCGTCCTGCTCCACCTCACCGTGATCTACGAGAACCACGCGCTGCGCGCCGACGTGGTCCTCGCCCGCGACGAGGCCGTCCGGGCCTCGGAGCTGAAGTCGCACTTCCTGGCCAACGTGAGCCACGAGATCCGCACGCCCATGAACGCCGTCATCGGGCTCACCGGGCTGCTGCTCGACACCGAGCTCGACTCGGACCAGCGGGAGCTGGCCGTCGGCGTGGCGACGTCGGCCGAGGGCCTCCTCACCCTGATCGACGAGGTGCTCGACTTCTCCAAGTTGGAGGCCGAGAAGGTCCAGCTCGAGAAGATCGACCTCGACCTCACCGACCTCATCGACGACGTGGCCATGATCGTGGGCGATGCCGCCCGCCGGAAGGGCATCGAGCTCTACGCCTACTGCGAGCCGGGCATGGTCACCGCCCGCCAGGGCGACCCGGTGCGGCTCCGCCAGATCCTGCTGAACCTGGCCAACAACGCGGTCAAGTTCACCCGCAAGGGCTCGGTGACCATCCAGGCCCAGCCCGTGGCCGACGAGCCCGACCAGGTGGCCTTCCTGGTGATCGACACCGGCATCGGCATCCCCGAGTCGGAGCACGCCCGGCTGTTCGAGCCCTTCTCCCAGCTCGACGAGACCACCACCCGCAAGTTCGGCGGCACCGGGCTCGGGCTCGGCATCGTCAACGGCCTCGTGGAGCTCCAGGGCGGCTCGATCGAGCTGGCCAGCGAGGAGGGCGTCGGCACCGTCTTCCGGGTCACGCTGCCGCTCGCGATGGGCACCGAGAAGGCCACCGAGAAGGGCCTCAGCGCCCTGCGCGGGCTGCGGGCCCTCATCGTCGACGACAACGCCGTGAACCGGAGCGTCCTCGCCCACACGCTCCACAGCTGGGGGTTCGTGGTCGACCAGGCCACCACCGCCGAGGACGCCCTCCAGCACTACGCCTGGAGCGAGTCCTCCAGCCAGATCTACTCGGTGGTCATCGTCGAGCACCGTCTGGAGGGGATGGACGGCATCGAGCTGAGCCGCATCCTCCGCCACCAGGGCGCCACGGCCGACGCCGTGACGTTCCTGCTCAGCTCGGTGGTCGACCTGTCCCGGCAGGCCGCCCGCGACGCCGGCATCAAGTCCGTGCTGATCAAGCCTGTCCGCAACACCTACCTCCTGCGTCGCATCGTCGACGCGCTCATCACCAACCCGACCCCCGAGCCCCCGCGGGTCGAAACCCAACGAAAAGGATGACCCCCATGCATCGAGTTCTGGTCGCTGAGGACAACAAGATCAACCAGGTCGTGGCCGCCGGCACGCTGAAGAAGCTCGGCTACGCCGTCGACATCGTCGACGGCGGCGGCGAAGCGGTCACCGCGTGCCTCGCCACCCAGTACCGGGCCATCCTCATGGACGTGATGATGCCGGAGATGGACGGCTACCAGGCCACTGCCCGCATCCGCGAGAACGAGAAGGTCCTGGGCACCCCCGAGGTGCCGATCATCGGGCTGAGCGCCCGGGCCATGGAGGGTGACCGGGAGATCGCCATCGCCGCCGGCTTCAACGACTACCTCACCAAGCCGCTCCGCGCCGTGGACCTCAAGGAGGCCCTCGAGCGCTGGATCCAGACGCCGATCCTCCCCCCCACCCTGCGTCGCGTCGACGCCGGCTGACCCGTCCGGCCGGCGGCGCCCCTGGTGAGGGGCCCCGGCCGAACCGTCCCTTCGCGCGCCAGGGCTCGGGCGCACGAAGGGACCCCGGCGCGCGCGGCCCGGGGGTCCGGCCGCGGCCCGGGGGCCACGGAACGTGACGAGATCGCTCAAGTGAACCGTCGGCGGTGCCGATGGGACCGAGCACCGACGGAGGCCCCCGCACCGTCCCCGCCCGCCCACCACCCGGACCTCCGATGGCGATCTCCCGCACCGACGCTGCGCACCTCCTCCGACGTTCCGGGTTCGCCGCGACCGAGACCGCCATCTCGTCGCTGGCCACCGCGACGGACTGGACGGCAGCGGTCGACCAGGTGCTCGACACCAGCGCGGCGCCGCCGGTGGTCGCCCCGCCGGCGCTGGCCTCGGGTGACCCCGGGTCCTACGACCGCATCGTGGCCGTCATGCAGTGGTGGGTGCGGCGGATGCGCACCTCCCCGGCGCCGATCGTCGAGAAGATGGCCCTCTTCTGGCACAACCACCTCCCGTCGGCGTGGGAGAAGCACAACGACACCAACCTGCTGTGGCGCCAGCACCTCACCTACCGGGCCCACGCCCTCGGCAACTACCACGACCTGATCCAGGCCATGGCCGTCGACCCGTGGATGCTCCACTACCTCGACAACGGGGGCAGCCGGGCGCCCGACCGCATCAACGAGAACTTCGGCCGCGAGGTCATGGAGCTGTTCACCCTCGGCAACGGCCAGTTCACCGAAGGCGACGTGATCGCCATGTCGAGGGCCTGGTCGGGCCACAACGTCACCAGCGCCGGCACCGGTTACGCCTTCGACGCCACGGCCCACGACGCCTCGCCGAAGACCCTGTTCGGCATCACGAGGAACTGGGACGGGCCCGACGCGCTGACCGAGATCCTCCTCGGGTCCCGGGCCGAGACGGCGTCGAAGCACCTCGTGGCCAAGCTGTGGGCGTACCTGGCGGCGCCGAACCCGGCCCCGGCCCTCGTGACCGAGCTGGCTGCCGGCTTCCGGGCCACGGGGCTCTCCATCCGAGCGCTCGTCCGGTCCATCTTCCTGCGCCCGGAGTTCCGCGAGGCCGCCACCCGCACCGCGCTGGTGCGGTCCCCCGTCGAGTGGTTCGTCGCCCTGACCAAGCCGCTCGGCATCGATGAGGCGGACTCGCACCCCGAGTGGTGGCTGCCCTCCATGGGCCAGTTCCTCTTCAACCCGCCGAACGTCTCGGGGTGGAAGCAGAACGCCTACTGGATGTCGTCGGCGACCTGGTGGCGGCGCGGCGAGTGCGCCTCGTACCTCCGATGGATCGCCACCGACCCCGCGCACGGCTACGGCGCCCTCCCCCAGCTCACCTCGAGCTCCACCCCCGCCCAGGTCTCCGCCGCGCTGTTCACGCTCTTCGGGATCACCGAGCCCACGGCGGCCACCCGCACGGTGATCGAGGACTGGGTCACGGCCCTCGCCCCCACCCCCGAGCGGTGGTCCATCCGCACCGGCTCGATCCCCTTGCTCGCCCTGTCCCCCGACTTCGTCCTCGGATGAGCCCCACCATGGCCACGCCCCCGCCCACCACCCTCCGTCAGGCGTCCTCCCTCGGTCCCGACCCGGAGTTCGCCGAGATCTACGAGGCGCTCTCCACCCCGGTCGACGAGGCGGGCGTGAGCCGTCGTCGGTTCCTCCAGGGCGCCCTGGCCACCGGCGGCGCCGGCTTCCTCACGGGCGGCCCGCTGGCCCGCCTGGCCGCCGCGGCCCTGCCCCTGACCACCGCGGACCCGATCCTCGTCGTCATCCTGCTCGGCGGCGGCAACGACGGCCTCAACACCGTCATCCCGGTGGGCGACGCCAACTACCGCCGCCTGCGCCCGTCGCTGTCGTCCGCCGCCACGGGTGCGCACCGCCTCGGCACGTCGGGGCTCTCGCTGCACCCCGCCCTGCCCAAGCTCGCCCAGCGCTACGCCGCGGGCAAGGTGGCCGTGGTGCGCGGCGTCGGCAACCCCGCGCTCGACCACAGCCACTTCTCGTCGATGGCCACCTGGATGGCGGGCACCGCCGGGACGGCGCGCACCAGCGGCTGGCTGGGCCGCTACCTCGACGGCCTCGACGACTCCCCCTCCGGCCTGCGCGGCGTGGCGCTGGACGCGTCGGTCCCCCTGCACCTGCTCGGCACGCGCGCCGAGATCACCGCCCTGCAGGGCACGTCGTCGCCCTTCGGCTCGGCTCGCGGGAACGCCGCCGAGACCGCGCTGTTCAAGGCCATCCGGGCCTACGGCGCCCGCTCCTCGGGCCTGGGCCGCTGGGGCGACGAGGTCGGCGCCCAGGACCGGGCGGCGATCGACCTCGCTCGCGAGTACGCCCCGCTGTTCGGCTCCGGCGTCACGCTGCCACCAGGCCGCCTGACCGGTCAGCTCGACACGGCCGCCCGGCTCATCAACCTGAACCTCGGGGCCAAGGTGATCGGGGCCACCTTCGGCTCCTTCGACACCCACGACACCCAGCTCTACTGGCACCGCGAGCTCCTGACCGACCTCGACAACGCCATCGCCGCCTTCTACGCCCGGCTCGATCCGAAGTGGGCATCGCAGGTGGTGTTCCTGACCTTCTCGGAGTTCGGGCGGCGGGCGGCGGAGAACGGCAGCGGCACCGACCACGGCACCTCGGGGCCGATGTTCGTGATCGGCGACCGGGTGCGCGGCGGCCTCTACGGCCGCCAGCCGTCGCTGTCGGGCCTCGACAGCCGGGGAGACCTCGCCGTCCACGTGGACTTCCGCTCCGTCTACGCGTCGGTCCTCGGCGGGTGGCTCGGTGTCGACCCGAAGCCGATCCTCGGGGGCGACTACCCGGACCTCGGCCTGTTCACCAGCCGTCCGGGCGGGCCCCCGCCACCGCCTCCGCCGCCGCCGCCCGACACGCGGTTCCTGCCGTTCGCCACCGCCACCAAGCTGGTGGAGCAGCAGTACCAGGACTTCCTCGGCCGCGTCGGCACCCCCACTTGGGTGACCACCTGGACCACCCGGCTCACCTCCGCGACCTGGACCGTCCCCCAGGCGCTCGAGGAGTTCTACCGGGGCTCCGACCTCTACAGGTACGGCATCGACGCCTCCCGGCTGGCGATCCTCGGGACCCGGGCCCCGGCCCGCTACGACGTGTTGAACCGGTGGGCCGCGTCGGTGAAGGCCGGTGGCTCGCTGCGCGCCGTCGCCGTGGAGGTGGTGGCCACGTCGGCGTGGCGGGCCCGCTACGGCAGCCTGACCGGGTCCGCCCTCACCGACCGGGTCCACCGCGACATCATCGGCATCGCCGCCCCCGCCACGTGGATCCGCGACTGGAACACCAGGTACGCCGCGGGGGCCAAGCCGGCCGACATGTTCCTGGCCACCGCCATGTCGAACACCGCCAAGGCGCGGTACCGGAACCTCGCCCTGGTGCCGACGGTCTACGCGTGCATGCTCCGCCGGGCGCCGGACGCCTCGAACAACGCCACGTGGGCGACCCGCCTCACCAAGGGCATGACGCTCCGCGCCCTCCTCGGCGAGTTCTTCAAGACCGCCGAGTACGGCCGCCGCTTCCAGTAGGCCGCCCGGACGCGGGCGGCACGGGAACGGAGGCGCCGGGTGCGCGAGCATGCAGGCGTCGACGCGACCAGGAGGTGCAGCGTGACGGGTGCGACCGAGCTCCAGGACCGACTCGCCCAGCTGGCCGAGCGGTGGCGCGTGGAGCGCCCCGAGCGCCAGGCCCGTCGCCACCTCGATCCGGTCGACTTCGCCGCGCTGACCGAGGCCGGGTTCCTCGCGGCGTGCGCGCCGGTTGGGGTCGGCGGCGCCTTCCGCAGCGCGGCGGTCTCCACCAGGCCGATGGCCGAGGGCCTTCGGACGCTCGCCGGCGGCGACCCGTCGGTGGCCCTCGTGGCCGCCATGCACCCGGCCGTGGTCGGCTACTGGCTCGCCACGCCGGGCGAGGGGCGCCCCGCGTGGCAGGCCCAGCGCGAGGCGGTGTTCGCCTCGGTCGTCGCCGGATCGCAGTGGGGCACCATCACGTCGGAGCCGGGCAGCGGCGGCGACATCGCCCGCACCCGCACGGTCGCGGTGGCCGACGACGACGTCGACGTGGGCCTGCCGGGCCGGGGTTACCGGCTGCGCGGGCAGAAGCACTTCGGCAGCGGGTCCGGCGTGGCCGACCTGATGGTCACCACCGCGGTGCCCGAGGGCGAGGACGCCCCGGCGCTCTTCGTGCTCGACACCCGGGACCGCTCCTGGGACGGATCGAGCGGGATGCGGCTGGTGGCCGAGTGGGACGGCATGGGCATGCAGGCCACCCAGAGCCACGCCATGGCCCTCGACGGCGCTCCGGCGGTGCGGGCCGCCTACGACGGCCCCCTCGACGACCTCTCGGTGGCCAACGCCGCCTTCATCTCCTGCCTCTTCACCGCGGTGGTCCTCGGCCTGGTGGACGAGGCCGTCGCCACGGCCCGGGCGACCGTCACCGCCAAGGCCGACGAGCTGCGGCCCTACGAGCAGGTCGCGTGGACCCGCGCCGAGACCGAGCACTGGCTCATGGTCCAGGCCTACGAGGGCGCCCTGCGGGCGGTCGAGTCCGGTGATCCCCGGGCGGCGGTGCACGCCGCCCTGCGGGCCAAGCAGGCCGGCGCCGAGCTGGCGGAAGACTGCCTGCGCGGCCTGACCCGGGTCCTCGGCGGTGGGACCTTCTCCCAGCGCTCGCCCTTCGCCCACTGGTTCGAGGACGTCCGGGCGCTCGGCTTCCTCCGACCACCGTGGGGCTTCGCCTACGACAACCTGTTCCGCACCTCCCTGGGCTGACCGCTTCCCGGTTTCACCTGTTGTCGGCATCCGACGGTCGCTATGTTGTGTTCGTGAGGGTTTTCGTCCTTGGCGGGACCGGCGCGGTGGGCAGGCCGGCGGTGCGTGCGTTGATCGCCGCGGATCACCGGGTCGACGCCCTGGCGCGGTCGGCGGAGAAGGCGGCGGAGCTCGAGGCGTGCGGCGCCCGCCCCGTCGAGGTGTCGATGTACGACGAGGGCGGCCTGCGCGCCGCGTTCGACGGCCACGACGCCGTGGTCAACCTGGCGACGGCGCTGCCGTCCACCGGGCGCATGTTGTCGATCGCCGCTTGGTCCGCGGCCCACCGGCTCCGCATGGTCGGGTCGTCGAACGTGGTGGACGCCGCCCTGGCGGCCGGCGTCGGTCGGCTGCTCCAGGAGTCCGTGGTGATGGTGTACCCGGACGGCGGGTCGTCCTGGATCGACGAGACCGTCCCCCACGACGTATACGCCCACGCTCGCGGCAACCTGTGCGCCGAGGCGAGCGCTCGCCGCTTCACCGACGCCGGCCGGGTCGGCGTGGTGCTCCGGTTCGGGGTCTTCTACGGCCGGGGGGCCGACCACAGCGAGGAGCTCGCCTCGTTCGCTCGCCGCCACGTGAGCCCGGTGATCGGGCGGGGCGACGGGTACGTGAGCTCCATCCACGTGACCGACGCCGCCTCCGCGGTCACCGCAGCGCTCGCGGTCGACTCGGGCACCTACAACGTCGTCGATGACGAACCGCTCACCAAGCGGGCCAACGCCCGGGCCCTCTCCGACGCGGTCGGCGCCAAGGCGTGGGCCCACCCGCCGGGCCGGGCCGCCACGCTGCTGGGCACGCGCACGACGGCGCTCACCCGATCCCTCCGGGTCAGCAACGCCAAGCTCCGCGCCACCGCCGACTGGGCGCCCCGCTACCCGAGCGCCCGCGAGGGCTGGGTCGCCACGGCCCGATCGCTCGACCTCGTCTCCTGACCACCCTCCGGACCTGCTCGCCCGGAGCCTGCGCCCCTGACGGCCCCGGCGCCCCTGACCGGGCTGCGCCGCTCGGCGGGTCCGGCGGCGTGGGACGATGGCCGGCGTGAGCGACCTGCTCGACCGCCCGGCCTCCGCCGGCGACGCGCCCCCGGCGCCCGGACGGCTGCCCCACGTCGGTGGGCTCGACGGGTTGCGCGGCCTCGCGGTGATCGGCGTCCTGTGCTTCCACGGCGGCTTCGGCTGGGCCCGTGGCGGGTACCTGGGCGTGTCGCTCTTCTTCACGCTGTCCGGCTACCTGATCACCAACCTGCTGGTGGCCGAGCGGGGGACCTCGGGGCACATCGACCTCGGGCGCTTCTGGTCCCGGCGGATCCGCCGGCTCCTCCCCGCGTCGCTGCTCACGATCGCCGGCATCGCCGTCTACGGGTGGCTCGTCGCGTCCGACGTGGAGCGCTTCGACCTGCGGGGGGACCTGCTCGGCGCCCTGCTCTACGTGGCCAACTGGCGGTTCCTCACCGGTGGGACCTCGTACGCCGACGTGCAGGGTGGGGGCAGCCTGGTGCTGCACTTCTGGTCCCTGGCCATCGAGGAGCAGTTCTACGTGCTCTGGCCGATCCTGGCGGCGGTCGTCCTCGCCCGGTGGGGACGACGCCACCTGGGCGCCGTCATCGCCGTCCTGCTGGGCGCCTCGGTGGCGCTCTGCGTGGTGTGGTGGGACGGCAGCGCCGGTGCCGCCGACAAGATCTACTTCGCCACGCCCACCCGCGCCGCCGAGCTCCTCGTCGGCGCCGCGCTCGCCCTGCTGGTCCCGATCCACGGGCGGCCCGCCCGGCCCGGGATCTCGGCCCGGGTGCTGCCGATCGCCGGGCTCCTGGCCACCGGTGCGCTCCTCGCGATGTGGGTGTCCACCGAGCAGGGCGATGCCTGGCAGTACCAGGGCGGGTACGCCGCGCACGCGCTCGTGGCGGCGGTGGCGATCGCCGCCGTCGTGCGCCCCGGCCCACTGGGCCGGCTGCTCTCCTTCGGTCCCCTGCGGCTGGTGGGCGTGGTCAGCTACGGGCTGTACCTGTACCACTGGCCGGTGTTCGTGGTGGTCGACGCCGAGCGGCTCGACCTCGCACCGGTCCCGTTGTTCGCGGTGCGCCTGGCGATCACCGCGGTGCTGGCGGCGGCGTCGTACCGCTTCATCGAGGAGCCGGTGCGACGGGGCACCTGGTTCCCGGGCCGGCGGATCTGGGTGGCCGCTCCGGTGGGGATGGCCATCGTGGCGGCCCTGGTGCTGTGGTCCACCCGGAACCCGCCGGAGCTGGCGTTCGCCGATTTCGACCCCGACGACGCCGAGGTCGCCATCGTGACCGCGCCGCCGTCCCCCTCGATCACCACGGCGCCGGTCGAGCCCACGGCGCCGGGCCCGACCGGGCCCACCAGCGAGCCGCCGCCCGTCGTCCCTGCGCCGGCTGCGGTCATGACCATCGGCGACTCGGGCATGTACGACGCCACGCCGGCGCTGCGGGCCACGTTCGCCGCCACCGGCACCGGCGCCAGCATCGAGTCCGCCTTCCCCGGCCTGCGGTTGACGGGCGACGAGGTCGCGTTCGACTGGCGGCGGGAGTGGGCGCGCACGGTCGCCGACCAGCGGCCCGACCTCACCATCGTGATGATCGGCGGGTTCGACGAGGCCTTCCTCGAGGCCGAGGGGCCCGATGCCTACGCCGCCGTCACCGACGAGGCGGTCGAGATCCTCACCGCCTCGGGTGGCCGGGTGCTGTGGCTCTCGGTGCTGCCGTGCGGCCGCGACTCGTCGGCGCTCGACGCGGTGTTCGCCACGCTGCCCGAGCGCCACCCCGGCCAGGTCGCCTACCTCGACACCGCGCCCGTCTTCCCCGGCTGCGTCACCACCGAGGTCGACGCCGCCGGCCGCACGGTGCCGCTGCGCAAGCCCGACGGCTGGCACCTGTGCCCGGCCGGCGCCGAGCGCTTCGCCCGCCACGTCCACCGCGAGGCCGCCCGCCTCGGCTGGGCCCCGCCCCCCGCCGTCGGGTGGGAGGACGGCCCGTGGCGCCAGGAGCCCCGCTACGACGACCCGCCCGACGGCTGCGACACCCGCTGACGCGGCGCTCCCCGTCGGGGTCGCGCCGCGCCGCGCCCGCTCGCTTCCTGGCCTTTCCAGGCTACCGATATGGTCACCGGATGCCTTCAGGTGACGACGCTCCATCCGGGCCCACGAGGCGAGCGGTCCTCATCGGCCTGGGGGCCGTCGGCGCCGGTGCCGCCCTCACCGGCTTGGTGGTCACCCGACCCGACGACGAGCCGTCGCGCCGCGCCCCGACCGACGACCGCCACCCGAACGTCCTCTACGTGACGGCCGACGATCTCGGCACCCGCCTCGGCGCCTACGGCCACCCGCTGATCTCCACCCCCCGCATCGACGCCTTCGCCGAGGAGGCGCTGCTGTTCGAGCGGGCCTACGCCCAGATCGCCATCTGTGGCGCCTCCCGCTCCAGCATCCTCACCGGCCTGCGCCCCGAGACCACCGGGGTCATGGGCAACGCCGACCAGTGGCAGGACGCGTCGCCAGGCGCGATGACCCTGATGCGCCGGTTCCGCGACGCGGGGTACCGCACCTACGGCGTCGGGAAGATCGAGGATCCCCGCAACGGCCCCCTGGACGATCCGTGGGACGAGCGGTGGAAGGGGAACCGCGAGGCCCAGCCGGCCGAGGCCCTCGACCTGCTCGATCAGGTGGCGGAGGGCGACGGGCCGTGGCTCGCGGCGATCGGGTTCCACCAACCCCACTGCCCGTGGGACCCCACCGAGCGTTCGCTGGCCCGCTACGAGGGCGTCGACGTGATGCCCGAGGCCGGACCACAGCGAGAGGTGTTCGCCGGCTTCATCCCCGAGTGCACGCCCGAGACCCGCCCGGAGGTCGACGAGGACACGACCGGACGCGTGACGCTCGGCGACGACGAGGTGGCCGACATCGTCCGCCGGTACCTGGCCTCGGTCACCGACGTCGACACCATGTTCGGCGAGGTCCTCGACCGGGCCGCCGACCGCGGCCTGCTGGAGAACACGATCGTGATCTTCTGGTCGGGCGACCACGGGTTCCAGCTCGGCGACAACGGTTGGGGGAAGTGGACCTGCTACGACGCCGCCACCCGCATCCCGCTCATCATGCAGCTACCGGACCGAGCGTCCGCCGGCGAGCGGGCGACCGGCCTGGTGGAGGCCGTCGACATGTACCCCACGCTCGTCGAGCTCTGCGGCCTGGAGGACCCGCCGCAGGAGCTCGACGGGGTGTCCTTCGCACCCGTGTTCGAGCAGCCGGATCGGACGTGGAAGTCGGCCGCCTTCAACACCTACGGGAGGTCCCGCAGCGTCAAGACCGATCGGTACAACCTCATCGTCCGCGACGACGACACCATCTGGCTCTTCGACCTGGTGGAGGATCCCGACGAGCTCGACGACCTGTCGACCACCCGCCCCGACCTCGTCGCCGACCTGAAAGCCATCCTCGCCGCCGGCCCCGCCGCCGCCCTTCCCCCACCCTGACCGCCGGCGGTGCTCGATGCCCGGGGCGCCCCGTCGGGGGCGCCGACGCCGGTCACCGGGCCTCCAGGCCACCTGGTTGCGGCTGCCCGGCGAGGCTCAGGACGGCGTGTCGCCGTCGAGCACCGCTCGGTAGATCGCGCCCCAGGTGCGGACGAACCGGTCGCGGGTGACGCCGTTGGCGTCTGGCCCGATCAACGCTTCGTTCACCCGGAAGTGGATGAGCGAGCCGAGGATCACGGCGGCCGCGGCGTCCGCGTCGATGTCGGGGTTGGATGCCGCGATGCGTTCGGAGACGGCCCGGTAGGAGGTCTGGATGGTGCGCTCGTTGATGCGCTGGCGCTGCTCAGGTGCGTCGTCGAGGTCACGGAAGTAGATCCGCAGCATGTCGGCGCGCATGTAGTCGAGCATCTCGTGCGCGATCGCCTCGACGTCGTCGCCTGGTGGGGCGATCTCCTCGTCGGGCACGTCGAGCGCGGCGTCGATCACGGCTTCGAGGATCCTTCGCTTGGACTCGAAGTGCCGGTACGTGCCACCGGCGCCGACGCTGAGACCAGCCGCCCGCTCGATGTCGGCGATCGTGGTTGCTGCGTAGCCCTTCGCGGCGAAGCACCCGACGGCTGCGGCCAGGATCCGGCGACGAGCGTCCGACATAAGTAAGATCTTACTTATGTCAGGGCTCGAAACGGTGGATCGCTGATGGCACGCCGGGAGGAGGTCGCGCTCGCCGTGGTGCGCGGGCTGGTGCGCCGGCCTCGGCTGGCGGACATCGTCTTCCGGTTCGACACCTGGGGGAACATCCTCGGACCCGATCGCTTCCGCGACCCGTACCCGATCTACGAACGGATGCGGGTGGCCGGCCCGGTCTCCTTCAGCCCGATCCTCCAGCAGTGGGCCGTGGTGGGCTACGACGAGGCGCGGGAGGTCCTCCGATCGCCGAGCTTCGGTGTTGCCGGCCAGATGGAGCTCCTCCTGGACACACGCCCCTACTCGGAGCTCGCGGACCGGACCAAGGAGCTGCTGCGCCACGCGCTGTTGTTCACCGACCCTCCGTTGCACACCCGGCTGCGGTCTGCGGTGAGCCGGGCGTGCACGCCCCGTCGGATGCAGCGGCTCGAGCCCCGGGTCCGGACCATCCTCGACGGCCTCCTGCAACGGATCGCCGAGGATCCGACCCCGGACCTGATGGCCGGGATCGCGGAGCCGTTGCCCATCCAGGTCATCGCCGAGCTCATCGGGGTCCCGGAGGAACGGTGGTCCTGGGTCGCCGAGACCTCGACGACCCTGCGTCGGATCGTCGACCCCTTCGTCCCCCTCGACCCCGCCGAGGTCGACCGCACGGTCGACGACCTCGCCACGTACTACGGCGACCTGGCCGACGAACGCGCCGCGCGACCGGCGGACGACCTGCTGTCGGTCCTGACGCGCACCGAGGCGGAGGGCGAGATCGACCGCACCGAGCTCCTCAGCCTGGTCGTCATCCTCCTGTCCGCCGGGCACGAGACCACGACCGGAGCGATCGGCAACGCGGTCATCGCGTTCGCCCGGCACCCCGACCAGCGTGACCTCCTCCTCGACCGGCCCGACCTCTGGCCGAACGCCGTCGAAGAGCTCCTCCGCTACGACACCGTGCTCCAGACCGACCCTCGCGTCGCCCTGGAGGACGTGACCATCGGGGACAAGACCATCAAGGCCGGCCAGAACGTGACGGTCATGCTCGGCGCCGCCAACCGCGACCCTCGCCACGTCGATCGACCCGACCAGCTCTGCGTCGACCGGCCCGACCCGGCGCCGATCTCCTTCGGGCACGGCATCCACCACTGCGTCGGAGCCGCCCTCGCCCGGCTCGAGCTACGGGTCGCCGTTCCGGCCATCCTCGAGGCGCTCGGCCGCTTCACCATCGATGACGACGCCATCGAATGGAAGCGCTCACTCGCCTTCCGCAGCCCCGCCCACCTCCCCGTCCAGCGCCTGAGCTGAG
Organism: Acidimicrobiales bacterium; assembly: GCA_038241315.1. Taxonomy (GTDB): domain Bacteria; phylum Actinomycetota; class Acidimicrobiia; order Acidimicrobiales; family Iamiaceae; genus Aquihabitans. Next base: position 34,740 of record JBBRFU010000004.1, read on the forward strand.
GCGCGGTCGCGAGTGGTCACGCGACCTCGTCGAGGGTGACTCGGTAGCCGAGGTCGTGGAGTACCGGTGTCGCCCCGTACCGCTCCGTTCTGTTGACGGGCCGTCGTCGAGCAGTTCAGCGCGAATCAGCGGATCGGGCGGCCACAAGCGCTGTCAAGAGGAGCACTGCCATGGCGTGCCGTTCGACCGGCGCACCAGCTCCTCGATCCGATCTGCAACGCGTTCGACGTCCTCGTGCTCCCACACCCGCAGACCGATCCAACCTCCGACCACCAGCGCCGCATCGACCCGTCGGTCCCGGCTGACGTTCGCCTCCAACTTGGGGATCCAGTACGCCTGGTTGCGCTTCGGAACGTGCTGGTGCTCGGGACACCCGTGCCAGAAGCACCCATCGATGAAGACGGCCACCTTCGCCCGTGTGAAGACGATGTCCGGCCGAACCAGCACCTCGCCGACCCGGACGGGGAAATCCTTTCGGTAGCGCAGCCCCCGGCGGTGCAGGGCTGATCGGACCTTCACCTCGGGCATGGTGTCCTTCCGCCTGTTCGCCTTCCCGATCGCCGTCGCAGCATCACTCGACGGGTCGGGATATGGCACCACGACCCCGCCACCGAGGTTGACGGTCCGGCCGGACGCCGCAGCCGGCGACTCCGGCGAACCTGGTCGTCTCGATGTCACTGGGCTCGGGTCTACTGGTGACATGGGATCTCCGATGATCGAGCAACGCCTGATCGGCACGCAGCCCAGTCTTCCGCTCTGGCAGGGGGTTCGCGACCCAGTACGTGTAGCGCGCAAGACTGTTCCGGTGAACGTCGGATCCGCCATATCACTGTTCTCCGGAGCCGGCGGACTCGACCTAGGGATCGAGGCGGCTGGCTTTCGCACCATCGCTGCGGTCGAGTGGGATGCGGACGCTGCGGACACGATGGAAAAGAACGCGCCGATCCACTTCCCTGAGCTCCGAGAGGTCTTGCGAGCCGACCTGTACCCCCTTGCAGCAGGGGCCGGGGAGGGGGTCACGAGCAGAGACATCCTCCGCGCCGGAGGGCTCAAAGGTCGCGAGCGCCCGGATCTCCTCGTCGGAGGGCCCCCGTGCGTCGCCTTCTCGAAGTCAGGCTTCTGGCTCGGATGGAAGCGCGACGGGATCGATCCAGCAGCGAGTCTCCTGCAGGCCTACACCCGGGTTCTGGCCGATCTGAAGCCCCGATACTTCATGCTGGAGAACGTCTACGCCCTGACGTTCGACAACAAGGCCAGCCGCCCGGCGTTCACCAGGCTGCTGAACGAGATCGAGGCAGCCGGCTACCAGTGCCACTGGAAGGTCTTCAACGCGGCCGACTTCGGGGTGCCACAGGCCCGACCGCGGCTCTTCATCGTCGGAGCACGCAAGGGCGAACGGCTTCCGGATCTCCCCGAGGCGACCCACCACGGTCAATGGGAGCGCCGAGCCGCGTCTGGGGGGCCCTTGCCCCACGTCACCACCGGCGAGGCCCTGGCCGACCTGATCACGGAGCCTGAGCGTGAGGAGGTGATCCGAGGGCGCTGGGGCCACCTCCTTCCTGAGGTCCCGCCTGGCTCGAACTACCTCCACTTCACCTCCGAGCGTGGCCATCCGGAGCCCATCTTCAAGTGGCGCTCCCGCTACTGGTCCTTCCTCCTCAAGTTGGACCCGTCCCGCCCGGCACCAACGATCCAAGCGCAGCCAGGGCCGAACGTCGGCCCATTCCACTGGGACAACCGGAGGCTGCGAGTGCCAGAGCTTCGGCGGCTCTTCACCTTCCCCGATGACTACGCCTTCGTCGGACGCCGGACCTCGGTCCAGGCGCAGCTCGGCAACTCCGTCCCGCCGCTCCTCGCGCAGCAGGTCGCCCGCTCGGTCGCGGACTCCGTCGGCCCCTGAGCAGCAGAAGGGCCGAGTCGAAGATGGCGGAGCTCGCCTCCCGGACCTACATCCCCCATCGCTACGCGATCGCCAAGTCGCGGTCGGCCATCGTGAACGTGGTCCTTCGCGGGATCGCCGACGGCGGCGGGCGCGTGCTGTCCTGCAGCTTCCCGGAAGAGATGGTCGCGCCGATCTACATCGGCGCTGAGGATCTGGGCGGATCACGCTACGGCCTGCTCGTCTACCCGTTCACCACGACGCGCCGCCAGATCCAGAACCGTCCGAGGGCCGAGAACAGGTTCCAGATCAGGTACGGCGATCCTTCGAAGAACCGACACCTGCCGAACCCCATCGGCCGCGACCCCGCCGGGGTGGACATCACACTCGTCGTCGCTGTCGACGCTGAACGCGACCTCATCGTGGGCCTCGATCCGCACGTGTACACCGACCTCCCCATGGGGATCTCCGGCTACTACCGCGACCAGCATGCGGAAGGGGTGCACGCGACAGGCTGGTCAGGGTGGGCGAAGCAGAAGGAGCCCCCTCGATCGGGCAGCACCGAAACGTGGGAGGGGTTCGAGTCGATGGTGGGCATGCGCCCAAGTCGGTTCCTCGACTTCGCCCGCTTCGAGGCGATCGCGACTGGTCTCGGTCTCGATTCAGGCCTGCGGGTCAAGCTCGCAGAGACCTTCATCTCCGGTGAGCCAAGCCGGCATGACCTCGAGGCGCTGTTCGGGCTGGAGGCCGCGACCATCCTCGACATCGTCGAGGCGAACTTCCGCCTCGGGGTGGCCGTGCGAGGTGGTGTCGCCGAGCACCACCTGGGACGGGTCCTTGGGGCCGATCCCGCCGTGGCATGGCACGAGGCGATCGACAAGGACGGCCAGCCCGACTTCCAGATACGCCTCACCGATGGCCGAGAGTTCACGATCGAGTGCAAGAACGCGCTCAGGGAGACCTACGCGAGCGGGGTGCCGAAGGTCGAGGTGCAGAAGACCCGCGGCAAGGCGGACGTACGGAAGTACCCGTTCAGCGCTTTCGACGTCACTGCTGCTTGCATGTACTCCGTTACGGGGCGATGGGAGTTCCGCTTCCGATGGACCCGCGACCTGATCCCTTGGAAGCACGATTCCTCCCGGATCGAGGCGATCCAGCCGATCTCGGACGAATGGTCATCCACGATCGGCGAGCTGGTAGGGACTGTGGCCGGCGGGGTCGCGTAGATCTGTGCAGCGCCCAACTGGAGTGAGCCCCTCGCTGCAGGAAGGCGTCCACTGGCACGAGCCCAGTCGCACCGACCTCCTCTTCATCACCCTGCAGAAGACCGAGAAGCACTACTCCCCCACCACCCGCTACCGCGACTACGCGATCAGCGACCGGCTGTTCCATTGGGAGTCGCAATCTCGTACCGCAGCCGCCAGCATGAAGGGGCAGCGGTACATCCACCACGAAGGCCAGGGCAGCAACGTGGTGCTGTTCGTGAGGTCCAGTCGTAGCGACATCAGCGGCCGTACCCGCCCCTACTTCTGCGCTGGCCGCGCCACGTATGTCGAGCACCGCTCCGAACGACCGATGCAGATCATCTGGCGCCTGCACGACCCGCTCCCAGGCGACATCTTCGGCGCCTTCCGCGCCGCCGTTGCCTAGCGCACGGACGTCCGGCGCCGTCCGCTGAGCGCCTCCTGCAGAAGCGTCCCGTGACCGACCGTGAGAGTCCCCGTGCCCCGGCGCCCTCCCCTCGCGGCCCCGCCCAGCCGACGCATCGAACAGCACGCAGCTAGGATCCGGCCGAGCTCGGCGGTCGGCGGCGAGCACAGGCAGGAGGACCCATGGCAACCCCGAGTTCACGCGCACGCACCCGCACGAAGCTGCTCCGACTGGGGCTGCTCGCCGGCGCGGTCACCCTCGTCGCCGCGGGTCTGTCCGGATGCGAACCCAACCGCAAAGCCGTGACCGCACAAGGGTTCAAGTACCGCTTCGACAACTGGGACTACGACGAGAACGCGGGCAACCGGCCCGACCACCCTGTCAGCATCATCTTCGTCTCGAACGCACCGAACGTGGTCACCCGCACCTACCAGCAGATGGCCGGCGAGGTCTGCGGATGGCTCGGATGTGGAAACGGCGGCCAGATGCGCCTCAACGGCGTCGGACCCAGCCGGCCCGGGGTGAGCGAGACCGATCCCTGGCGGTCCTTCTCGAACGGTCAGAAGACCTCCGTCGGTTGCGCCATCTGCCCCGACGCCAACTCGAACATCCACCTCCGCCTCTACGGACCGAACGGCCGGGACGGGACGCAGGTCTACCAGGGCTCCTACGGCAACTGGCAGTACTACGCCATCGGCACCGTGCACCTCGACAAGAACGAGGGCAAGTCCAACGAGGACTTCGGCTACTCGAACATCGCCCGGAGCCACCTCCTCTACGCCATGGCCGGCGCCGGCAAGTGGGTCTACGAGGGACGCACCTGGGTCGACAACAGGTGCACCACGACCAGCATCCCGCTGGAGATCGACGCGAGCCACCACTGCGACCACGACGGCTACGCCTGGATCATCTCCATCGCCTGAACTGCCGCGGCCAGGATGTGAAGAGCCCCGCACCAACCGGTGCGGGGCTCTGTCCTCTCGGGGTACGGCTGATCAGCGGAGCATGGTGCCGTCGCCGAGGAGGTTCATCTGGCAGTCCACGCCGCCCGGGTTCATGCAGTTGTCGACGACCTTCTGGTACACGTTGCGGTCCCAGCCCATGAACCAGTCCGCGTGACCGGAGTAGCCGGCCGGACCGGAGTACATGTCCGACGACAGGCGCCACGTCGACATGCCACCGGCGGGAACCCGGTACCAGAAGTGGGCGGTCACCTGGGTGAGCGCAACCGGGTGCGTGGACGGGCAACCGAGGTTCGGCCAGCCTCGGCCATACGCCATGTGGGACTTGTGGTCGGGCGAGTCGAGGTTGCGGCCATCCCAGCACTGCGGGAACTCGACGGCGATCACGAACAGCTCACCGGGTGCGCAGTTCGGGAACGACGTGCGTGGTGTGCCGAGCGGGCCACACGAGTACCAGACCTTCGTGATGTCCTGGGCGGTCGTCGAGGACGCGGTGCCGGCGATCATGCGAAGCCCGGCCGGGAAGTTCACGATGTCGCTGCCGGAGACGCCCCGGTAGCCGGCCTTGTAGTAGAGCTGGGCCGCGTTCGCCGAGACCTCGGCGTCGGTGCCGGGGTGGACGGGGGCACCGTTGCGGGTGTCGATCACCGCCGGCGACCAGTAGGCGGTCCGGTTGGCGGTGCCGCCCTCACAGGTCGAGTTGCCGGTCGTCGCGATGCTGTTCGCCGTGGACATGCCGTTGATCGCAGTGTTGCCGTAGAAGTTGTGGAGGTGCCCGGCGCGGGCCTGACCGGGGAACACGATCGGGTCGTTGAACGCCTGGTGGGAGAACCGGCAGTTCGTGCGGAACTCGCCGCCGTCACCGGCGCGGGGCTGGTACGAGGCCGATCCGATGCGAGGCGTCGAGTACGAGGCCGTGTTGCGCGGCAGGAGCCTGGACTCGTCGACGTACACCACGTTCGACCCGCCAGGGGTCGTCGTGGTCGTCGGTCGGGTCGTCGTCGTCGCCGGGGGACGGGTCGTGGTCGTGACCGGCGCCGTCGTGGTCGGGGGCCGTGTCGTGGTCGGGGCCACCGTGGTCGGTGTCGTCGGCGCCGTCGTCCCGGGGAAGTAGCGAGGCGCCCGGTCCCTGGCGGCCCCGGCACCTTCGGCGGACAGGAACTTCGCGGTCACGGACGTGTTGTTGAACAGGCCGAGGTGGATGTGGCCCTTCGAGTCCACGGGAACCTTCGAGAGGTCGATCGTGAGGACCCCGGCTGCCTTGCCGTAGACGGAACCGACCTTGACGCCCTTGGCCGGCTGCTTGCGGTGCGTGGTCGCCGTGCTGAGGGCACCGACCGAGTGGACCGAGACCGAATCGATCCGGTTCTCCGCGACCAGGCGAAGGACACCGCTGTGGGGGCCCGAGGCCTTCCCGGACACGTTGAAGCTCATGTAGGTGACCTGGGTCCGGGTACCGGACACCGAGTACAGCGCCCTCGCGGTGTTCCCTGACGAGGTCGGTGATGTCGACGACGTGTAGGTGTCGAACAGGGTCCGCTCGACTGCGGGGGTGCTCTTGGTCGGGGCGGCGGGGGGTTGGCACGCGGCGAAGACACCGGCGACCAGGAAGGCAGAGAGGCCCACGGATGTGCGACGTACGCGGCGCCGGGAAGAGGTGGTCATGGTCTTCGGTTCGCCTTCGACGGAGGGTGTGGGCCTGGGGTGGGGGCTCGTCTCGACGGTCCAGACGCACCCCCTCGGTGCGACCGTCTGCTTCGGCCGCACCGGGTATCGGTACGTGATCGGTTGGCCAGCAGGCGGACTTGAGCGCGATGGGTCGGACGACCTAGTGCCGTGACCGGCAACGTCCGCGAGGTGGTGTGCGCGTGGCCCTGTCCGAGCGGGTGGCGCGCGCGGGTCCGGAGCGGGGACCGCTCGGCGTCGCGCGCGTTCGGCAGGACCGGATCGGTCAGGGGCGCGCCGCCGGGGGTCTCGGAGTGCGGCTGGTCAGCGGAGCATGGTGCCGTCGCCGAGGAGATTCACCTGGTTCCGGACTCTGTCAGATCAGCGGGATCTCGATCGTGTTGCCGGGCTGGACCCGGTGGATCCGTCGGCGGCACTCCACGTCGACGGGCTCACCCTCGGTCAGGTCGACCCGCACCCGCGCCAGCTCCGGGGTGAGCTCCAGGGCGACCAGGTGGCCCCGGTAGCGGAGGTCGAAGGCCAGGCGCCCCAGCTCGGGCGGGATCACGGGGTCGAGTCGCAACACGTCCTCCCGGGTCTCGATGCCGCTGTAGCACCGCTGGAGCAGGTCGACGGTGCCGCCCATGGCGCCGAGGTGGATCCCCTCGGCGGTGGTGCCGCCCTGGACGTCGTCGAAGTCGCTGCGCAGGGCTTCGAGGAAGAGGTTCCAGGACCCCTCCCGATCGTGTCGGGCGAGGATCCAGGCATGGACCACCCGGCTCAGGGTCGAGCCGTGTGCCGTCCGGGGCGCGTAGTAGTCGATCGACCGGCCGATGATCTCGCCGTCGTAGGGGTAGCCGAGGCGGACCAGGATGTCGGTGAGCTCGTCGGGCGACAGCAGGTAGAAGAGCATCAACACGTCGGACTGCTTCGACAGCTTGTAGCGGTTCGGCGTGTCGCCCTCGGCCTCGAGGATCCGGTCGAGGCGGTGGATGTCGCCGTAGGTCTCCCGGTAGCGGTCCCAGTCGAGCTCCTCGAGGTCCTCGTACCCCTCGAACTGGCTGATGACGCCGTCGTGGAAGCAGACCCGCATCTTGGTGCTGACCTCCACCCACCTGTCGATCTCCTCCTGGCTGATCGCCAGGCGGTCGCGCAGCTCCCGAACCGAGACCGGGGGCAGGACCTCGAGCGTGTCGAAGGCGCGGCACAGGCACCAGACCGCCATCACGTTGGTGTAGGCGTTGTTGTCCAGGCCGGGCTCGTCGCGGTCGGGATAGCCGTCGTGGTACTCGTCGGGGCCCATCACGCCCTTGATCTCGTAGCGGTCGAGCCCGTGGTTGTAGACGGCGATGCTCGCCCAGAAGCGGGCGACCTCGAAGATCATCTCGGCGCCGTCGAACCTGAGGAACTCGAGGTCACCGGTGGCCTGGTAGTACTGCCACACGTTGACCGCGACCGCGGCGCCGACGTGGCGCTGGAGGTGGGAGGCATCGGGCAACCAGCGCCCCGATTTCGGGTTCAGGTGCATGGTCTGGGTCTCTTCGCGGCCGTTGCTGGCGCTCTGCCAGGGGAACATCGCCCCCGCGAACCCGGCTTCGATCGCGCTGCGACGCGCCTGGTCGAGGCGCCGGTAGCGGTACAGGAGCAGGGCCCGGGTCAACTGCGGGAACCGGAGGCTGAGGAAGGGGAAGACGAACAGCTCGTCCCAGAAGATGTGACCGCGGTAGGCCTCGCCGTGGAGGCCCCGAGCCGGGACCCCGACATCGGACCCGATGGAGTTGTTCGACACCGTCTGCAGCACGTGGAACTCGTGGAGGCGCACCAGCTGCGCGGTGCGGCCGTCGGTACCGATCTCGATGTGCATCCGCTCCCACAGGTGGTGCCAGTCGACGATGTGGCCGGCGAGCAGCGTGTCGAAGTCGGCCTCGATGTGGGTGGCCTTGTCCCGGGCCTCGAGGCCCGGTTCGCTGGTGCCCTCGTCGCGGGACGTGAACAGGGCCACGACCTTCTCCACCAGGACCTCGTCGCCCTCGGTCACCTCGAGCGTGATCTGCTGGGCGATGAAGCCCGCCTCGTCGATGACCTCCACCCCTCCGGCCACTGGCTCCTCGTGATGCCACCAGCGGGTGCGGGCGGCTTCGCCGATGCGGAGGTGGGACTGGTTGGTCTCCACGGTGAGGTAGACCACGTCGTCACCGTGGGCGCCGGTCTCGATGACGTCCAGGTGACGGCCGGAAAGCCCCCGGTAGCGGGCGACGCCGGCGTTGCAGACCGTCCCGTCGAGCCCGCTGCGGACCTGGAGGGGGCCGGACCAGTTCTCGGCCACGATGGTCGTCTGGAGGGCGGCGAGGTGTCGATCCCGCATGCTGACGAAGCGCCGCTGCGTCAGCCGCACCACGTGGCCGTCGCCATCGCTCATCCGGGCCCGGCGCGTCAGCAACCCCCGGCGCAGATCGAGCTCGAGGTGCTGGTCCAGGATCTGGTCGTCGTCGGCGCCGAACCAGGCACCTCCGGAGACCCGGAAGGTGAGTGGGAGCCAGTTCGGCGCGTTGACCAGGCTCTCGTTCTCGATGTGGCGTCCGGCGACCTCGTCGCCCAAGCGGTTGTAGACGCCGCCGAAGTAGGTGCCGGGATAGTGCACCCCGTCGGCGCTCGCCTCGGGGGCAGCGCCCCGGGTGGCCAGGTAGCCGTTGCCCAGGGTCGTGAGGGCTTCCTGCCACCCCACCCGATCGGGCGCCCAGCCGTCGAAGGCGATCACCCACTCATCCACCGGGGCTGACCTCGCGAGCCTCGGGGGCCGGCTCGACCCGTTGCCAACGGCGGTCATCGCTGACGTCGAGCCACGACAGGTCTGCCACCACGATGTCGGCGCCGTGCTCGGCCAACGCCTCGGGATGCCCGCTGCGATCGACACCGATCACCACGCCGAAGCCGCCGCGTCGACCCGCCTCCACCCCGGCCAGGGCATCCTCGACCACGGTGCAGGCTCCGGGCTCCACGCCGAGCCGGCGGGCAGCCTCGAGGAACAGCGCCGGATCGGGCTTGCCGGCCAAGCCCAGCGCCGCGGCGTCCAGCCCGTCGACGCGCACCTCGAACAACCCGGCCGCACCTGCGGCCTCGAGCACGGCGGCGCAGTTCTCGCTGGCCGAGACGACCGCGGCGGGGATCCCGAGCACGTGCAGGCGCCGCACCAGCGCCAGCGTCGACTCGTACGGAGCCGCTCCGTGGCGGCGGAGCTCGTCCAGGAAGAAGGTGTTCTTGCGGTTCCCGAGCCCGCAGATGGTCTCGCGGGAAGGGTCGTCATCGGGCGAGCCGCGCTCGAGGCTGATCCCCCTCGAGGCCAGGAAGCTGGCCACCCCGTCGTAGCGGGGCTTGCCGTCCACGTAGTGCCGGTAGTCATCCCCGCTGAAGGGGGCGAAGCCTGCGCCGTCGCGCTCGCGCAGGAAGCGGTCGAAGAGAGCCCGCCAGGCCGCTTCGTGCACGGTGGCGGTCCGCGTCACGACCCCGTCGGTGTCGAAGATGACGGCCTCGGTGACCTCGCCCCCGCTCATGGCCCAATGCTGCCCCATCGTGGTCACGGGCGCTGGGCCGACGTGCCGACAGCCGCACCTGTCGCCCCGTTGGACTTGCCAGGGCCCCCTGGACACCGGGCCTGGGGGCAAGGGGCTGAGGTCCGATCGGCACTTCAGAAGGCAGTGCCACCCGAGATCGCCGCTTGTTGCACTTCGTCGAGCGCGAGCCGCAACCCGGTGAGGCCGTCAACAGCGAGCGCGAGGTCGCCCGAGGTGAGGACCTCGTCCGGCGGGCGCAGGCTGAGCTCATCACATCGAGCGGCCGCCTCCCCGAGTTGAGCGACCATCCGGTGGAGCTTTCCCTCGAGGCTCACCGTCACCTGCGCCATACGGCTCTCTGCAGCGATCTGCTCGTGCAGCGCCCGACGCGCCTCGTCGAGATCGTCAGTGGTTCCGAATCTCGTATCGAGATCGTGGAGCCGAGCCCTGACCTTCTCGACGTCCAGTGCACGCCTCGCTTGATCGACTTCCGATGCGTTCGCGGCGACCCTCGACACGGTGACGAGCGATGCCGCTGCCTCGACGTGTGCGCGCTGGATGGCAGGGATCGCCATGCCTCTGGCTCTGGCACGCGAGGCAGCAATGCGTGAGGTCGCCACCGTGGCCTCCTGAAGGAGGCCACCCCATGGCGTGCCGAGGGCCGACGGTGCCAGCGGAGGCGTAGGTGGCGGCGGAGGCGGCGGAGGCGGAGGCGGAGGCGGAGGCGGAGGCGGAGGGGGCGACAGATGTAGATGCAGGTGCGGATGGGGAGGCAGATGTGGAGGTGGAGGCTGGTCGATGAATCGCCGGGGAAGCGGCAGGCTCTCGTGAGGGTGGCTCCAGAGGTGGCGGTGGAGCACGACGGCCAGCGGAAGGCCGAAGATGATCCCGAGTGCAGTGCCGATGCTGTCGCTCGTCGATTCTGCGACGGAGTTGAAGGTGACCACCCAGATCAGCCCCCGGAACGCCGCCCCCGCCCACGCCAACATGCCGAAGGCACCGAAGGCCATGGCCCAGAACCGCCAGCGTCCGGCGGTGGAGTTCGCCGGGCCGCTCAGGGGGGTGTCACCGCTGCGACGGCGGGCCTCGACCGCCAAGGAAAAGGTGATCGGTCCGCCCAGGACGAGCAGGTAGAACCATCCGATGGCCGAGGCCGCGCGGGCGAGCGCAGGCGACGCTTGGGGAGGAGGCCACGCCTGGGGAGGTGGAGGCCACGCCTGGGGAGGAGCACGCCAACTCTGGGGAGGAGCAGGCCTAGCGAGAGGCGGAGCAGGCCGAGCCTGGACAGGCACGCGCATGGTCGGTGGCCCAAAGTACGGCGCGGCGCAGTGGGCTGGCAGAGATGCGTTGCAGAAGGCGAGCGCCAGGTCGTTGGTCGGTTCGATCCGGCCACCATGGTGAATGGTGAAGAGGGCAACCCCCGACTGCGATGCACTTGTGACCGCACTCTGCGCGTAGCCGCTCCCGGAGAAGAAGAGAGCGTGCCGACGCGCGTGGGACGCCCGGCGAAGGCGCTGTACGTCAGGCCCGTCGGCTGGGGTTCCGTGAGCCTTGACCTGTCCGGCCACCTCGGGACCGATGAGATCCAGCCCGCCGTCGACCCTTGGGCTCGCCAGGGTGGCCTCGTGCCCCAATGCACGGACGAACTGGACCGCATTGTGCTCCATGGTCTGCCAGGCGGTGAGACCGCTCCCCGATCCCTCCCCCGCTGACATGACAGCACAGTACTGAGGATCTGTTGATGGCCCGACTCATCCCCCGCTGAGCCCCTCAGGAACGAACGAGCGAGCCCACCGCAGCTGAGCGCGTCGATGGGGCGCAGCGTCCGCCTTCCCCACTGCGGCGGCGCCACCAGACGACACAGCGTCGCGGTCCGGTGGCAGCCGGGCCTGATGCCGAGCGGTCATCGGGCGATTTCGGGCGGTTGAGCAGTCGCCCAAAACCAGCAGTGACCAGCACGTTCGTGCTGGTCACCTTGGTGTCGAAGGGGGGACTTGAACCCCCACGCCCCTAAGGGCACTAGCCCCTCAAGCTAGCGCGTCTGCCAATTCCGCCACTTCGACGTGGCCATCGGGCGGACCCGATGCGAGTTGCGATCCTAGCCGACCGTCGCCGGTGGGCCGAATCGGGGTGATCAGGTGGGCGTGCTCATGAGCAGGCCCAGGGCGAGGGTGGTGAAGATGAAGACCACGGCCGCCGCCACCGTGATGCGGTCCAGGTTCTTCTCCACCACGGTGGAGCCCTGCGCAGCCGCGCCCATGCCGCCGCCGAACATGTCGGACAGGCCGCCGCCCTTGCCGCTGTGGAGCAGCACCAGGCCGAGCATGCCGAGCGAGACGATGACGTGGAGGGTCACGAGCACGGGGATCACAGGAGAGGAACCTTTCTTCCGACGACCGCGACCGGTCGCCAAGACCTCGACGACGCTACCACCCAGGCCTGCCCGGCCCCACCGCCGGCGGACCTGCGAGGCCGAGCGACCACCCGGCCGACCACCCGGCCGACCACCCGGCCGGCGAGCCAGAGGACGAGCCATCGGGAGGACGGTCAGGTGATGCCCACCGCCACCTCGGCGAAGTGGCAGGCCACGGGGTGGCCCTGGCCCCGGTCGATGAGGGCGGGCTCCTCGACGGCGCAGATCTCTTCCGCCTTGGGGCAGCGGGTGCGGAACCGGCAGCCCGAGGGCGGATCCTGCGGGCTGGGCACGTCGCCCTCGAGCACGATGCGCTTGCGGTCGCGCTCCTTCTGCGGATCGGGCACGGGAACGGCCGAGAGCAGGGCGTGGGTGTACGGGTGGGCGGGGTTGCGGTAGAGCTGCTCCTTGTCGGCGATCTCCACGATCTTGCCGAGGTACATCACCGCCACCCGGTCCGAGATGTGGCGGACCACCGAGAGGTCGTGGGCGATGAAGAGGTAGGCCAGGCCCAGGCGGTCCTGGAGGTCCTCGAGCAGGTTCACCACGCCGGCCTGGATCGACACGTCGAGCGCGGAGACCGGCTCGTCGAGCACCAGCAGCTCGGGCTCCAGCACCAGCGAGCGGGCGATGCCGATGCGCTGGCGCTGGCCGCCGGAGAACTCGTGGGGGTAGCGGTTGGCCTGCTCCGCCTTGAGGCCCACCGTCTGCATGATCTCGGAGATGCGATCCGAGCCGCCGTCGTCCCACAGGCCGTGGACCTTGAGGGGCTCGCCGATGATGTCGCGGACCTTCATGCGGGGGTTCAGCGAGGCGTACGGGTCCTGGAACACCAGCTGCATGCGCCGGCGCAGCTTGCGGAGCTCGCCGCGGCTCTGGCTCAACACGTCGATGCCGTCGAACTCGACCTGGCCCGAGGTGACGTCGAGGAGCCGCAGCACCATCCGCCCGGTGGTGGACTTGCCGCAGCCGGACTCCCCCACCAGGCCGAGGGTCTCCCCCGCGTCGAGGTCGAAGCTCACGCCGCTGACGGCCTGGATGAGGCCCACGGTGCGGCGGACGATCGAGGAGCGGACCGGGAACTCCTTCACCAGGTCTCGCACCTGGAGGAGGGGCCCGTCGGGGCGGGTCGGCAGGCTGCCGGTGGAGGTGGGGTCGGTCATGCGCGCTCCTCGGTGACCGGCGCGGCGGCCGACGGGGCGGACGGAGGCGCCGCGGGATCGGTGCCGGTGCCCGCGCCGGCGGCGGCGCCGGTGTCCTCGAGCACCTCGGCCACGTCGGCGTAGTCGCTGCCGGCCTCGCGAGCTCGGCCGACGAGGTCGTCGGCGAAGTGGCAGGCCGATCGGTGCCCGGGCCCGCCCACGTCGAACAGGACGGGGATGTCGGTGGCGCAGGGGCTGGGCAGCTCGGCCAGCTCGCACCGGGGGTGGAAGGAACAGCCGGTGGGGAGGTGCAGCAGCGACGGCGGCTGGCCCTCGATGGGCTTGAGGCGGCGGCCGCCGGTGGCGTCGGACAGCACGCCGTCGACGTCGACCCGGGGCAGCGAGGCCATCAGCCCGAGGGCGTAGGGGTGGCGGGGGTCGTAGAAGATGTCGTCGGTGGCGGCGGTCTCCACCTGGCGCCCGGCGTACATCACCATCACCCGGTCGGCCACGCTGGCCACCACGCCGAGGTCGTGGGTGATGAGGATCATCCCGGCGCCGGTGCGCTCCTGGATCTCCTTCAACACGTCGAGCACCTGGGCCTGGACCGTGACGTCGAGGGCAGTGGTGGGCTCGTCGGCGATGATCAGCTGGGGGTCGCAGGAGATCGCCATGGCGATCATGGCCCGCTGGCGCATGCCGCCCGAGAACTCGTGGGGGTACATGCTCACCCGACGGCGAGCTTCGGGGATGCCCACGGCGTCGAGCATCTCGACCGCCCGGTCCTTGGCCGCCTTGCCCCGCAGCGACGTGTGGAGCTTCACCATCTCGGCGATCTGACGGCCGATGGTGAGCACGGGGTTCAGCGACGTCATGGCGTCCTGGAAGATCATGGAGATCTCGCCGCCCCGCACCTTGCGCAGCCGGGCCTCCGGGGCGCCGACGAGGTCGTGCCCCTTCCAGAGCACCGAACCGCTGGTGTGGGCCTCGGGCTTGGGCAGCAGCCCCAGGATGCTCATGCCGGTGACCGACTTGCCGGACCCGGACTCGCCCACCACGGCCAGGGTCTCCCCGGCCGCCACCTCGAAGCTCACGCCGTTGACGGCCCGGACCACGCCGGCGTCGGTGTGGAACTCCACCTGGAGGTCCTCGACGCGCAGCATCGCATCAGGGGCCCCCGACGCCCGGGGGGCAGAGGCATCGACCACGGCGGTCATGGGATCACGTCCTTGGCGCAGGGGCCGGTCATCGCTTCAGCTTGGGATCGAGCGCGTCGCGCAGGCCGTCGCCCACCGCGGTGAACGCCACGATGGTGAGGGCCAGGAAGGCCGCCGGGAAGAACAGCAGGTGGGGATCGGACCGCAGGGCCGAGCGGCCGTGGTTGATCATGAGGCCCCACGACGGCGTGGGCTCGACCGCACCGACACCCAGGAACGACAGCGCCGCCTCGGAGAGGATGGCGGTGCCGATGGCGAGGGTGGAGTACACGATCACCGGCTGGATGGCGTTGGGCACGAGGTGCCGGGAGATGATCCGCCAGTCCGAGCAGCCGATGGCGCGCGCCGCCTCTACGTACTCCTGGTTCTTCTGCTGGATGATGCTCGAGCGGAAGATCCGGGCGGTGCCCATCCAGCCCAGCGCGGCCAGCACCAAGATGATGGTGAAGAGGCTGCGCCCGAACACCACCACCAGGGCGATGGCCAGCACGATGTACGGCAGGGCCAGGGCGATGTCGGTGATGCGCATGATGAAGCCGTCGATCGCCTTGCCGAAGTAGCCGGCGAGCACGCCCAGCACCACACCGACGGTGGTGGAGATGAACACGGCGGCGAAGCCCACGAGGAGCGAGATCCGGGCGCCGTAGACCACCCGGGCGAAGAGGTCGCGGCCGGTCTTGTCGGTGCCGAACCAGTGGTCCGCGCTGGGGGGCAGCCGGGCCGGGCTGGTGCCCTTCTCGGGGTCGAGCTCGGCGATGCCGCCGATGGTGGACTCCAGCCGCACCAGCAGTGGGGCGAAGATCGCCATCAGGATGAGCATGGCGATCATGCAGAGGCCGACCACGGCCAGCTTGTTGCGACGGAACCGCTTCCAGATGTCTCGCCGGAGGCTCGCCTCGACCGGCGCCTCGTCGTCTGCACCGGACGAGACGAGCGTGTCGGTGTCGCCACCGCCGACCGAGGTGGAGATGACCTTCTCAGTCGTCATAGCGGATCCTCGGATCGAGCAGGCCGTAGCTGAGGTCCACGATGAGGTTGACGAAGAGGTACGCCAGCACCACCACCAGGGTGAGCCCGAGCACCACCGGCGCGTCGCGCAGCTCGGCGGCGCGCACGATGGCGCTGCCCAGCCCGTTGTAGGAGAACACGGTCTCGGTGAGGACCGCGGCGCCGATCATGGTGCCGAAGTCGAGGCCGATCAGGGTGACGACCGGGATGAGGGCGTTGCGCAGGCCGTGCTTGAAGACGACCGCCCGCTCGGTGAGGCCCTTGGCCCGGGCGGTGCGCACGTAGTCGGTGTTGATCGTCTCGAGCATGGTGGCGCGCATCATGCGGGCGATCACCGCGATCTGCACGAACGCCAGCGCCACCGCCGGGAGCACCAGCCGCCGGAAGCTCTCGTCGTCTCCCGGGAACACCAGGAACTTCCACTCCGACGGGGTGCCGCCGGTGCGGAACCTCAGCCACTCCGGCCAGCCGTTCTGGAAGGCCCGGATGCCGAAGAGGTAGATGAGCAGGTACCCGGTGACGAACACGGGGATGGCCATGGCCACCGTGGTCACCAACGTGGTGAGGGTGTCGAGGTACGAGTACCGCTTCACCGCCGAGATGATGCCCACGCCGATGCCGATGATGATCTCCAGGATGACCGCCCAGAACGCCAGCCGCAGGCTGTTGGGGGCGAACTGCTTCGCCGTCTCCCAGACCGGGGTGTTGTTCCGGTAGGACTCGCCGAGGTCGCCCTGCAGGACGGCCTTCCAGTAGTCGGTGAACTGGGTGAGGACGGGTTGGTCGAACCCGTAGCGCCGCTCGATGTTCTCGCGGGTGGTCTCGGGGATGGTGCGCCCCTCGCCGCCGGCGAGGATCGTGACCGGGTCACCGGGGAGGACGTAGAAGAGGAAGAACAGCAGGCTGATCGCGAAGAACACGACCGGCACGACGAGGGCGATCCGGCGTACGGCGTACCCGAACATGGCGACTCCTGGGGCGGGGGCAAGCGGTGGGGCCCCGCCGAAGCGGGGCCCCACCGTCATCTGGTTCTCACACGGTGATCACTCGGCGAGCTCGATCTCCGGGTAGTTCACCGCCTGCAGGCCGTTGGCCACGAGGCCCTCGACCCGGTCGCTGTACACGATCTGGTTCGTGTACCAGTTGATCGGGATGACGCCCATGTCGTCGAGGAGGATCTGCTCCGCCTCGTTCCACAGGGTGGCCCGCTGCTCCTCGTCGGCCGTCTCGGCCGCCTCGGCCGCCTTGGCGTCGAACTCGTCGCTGGCGTACCGGCCGAGGTTGTCACCGTCGACGGCCTGCGAGGTGAACATCGAGAACATGCCGTTGTAGTAGGAGGGATAGTCCCAGATCCACCCGGCACGGCAGAGGTGGCAGCCACCCGGCTTCTTCATCTCGTCGAAGTAGGTCTCGCCGTCGAGCGGGGTCTGCTCCACGGTGAGGCCGATGGCCTCGAGGTTCTCGCCGATGATGGCGGTCACGTCCTCGTGGCCACCACCCAGGTTGTACTGGAGGCGGATCGGGGTCATGCCGTCGGCCTTGCCCCACTCCTCGACCAGCGCGGTGGCCGCATCCGGGTCGTACTCGCAGAACTCGCAGAGGTCTTCCTTGAACCCGGGGATGCCGGGGGGCGTGACGCCCGTGGCCGTCTCCCGAGCGCCGTTGTAGACCTGCTCGTTGATGCGGTCGCGGTCGATGGCCAGCGAGATCGCCTTGCGCACGGCGAGGTTGTCCTCGCCACCCAGCTCCTCGTCCTCCCAGGCGATGCCGAAGTAGTACAGGCCGAAGGACGGGTCCGTGGCGTTGTTGTAGTTCTCGGTGGCATCGGCGAAGCCGCCGGGCGGGATCTGCCCGGTGTCACCCTCGCCACCCTCGAACGCGGCGTAGGCGGCCTCGACCTCCTTGGAGATGCGGAACTCGATGTTGTCGATGCCCGGGGCCTCGCCCCAGTAGTCGGGGTTGGCCTCGACGCGGATGTACTCGTTCGCCTTCCAGGGCTCGGACATGACGTAGGGACCGTTGCCGATCATCTCGCCACGCTCCCACTCGTTGATCTCGTCGGCCGTGGTGGCCGCGGTGGCCTCGTCGGGCAGCGGGGAGAACACGGTGTGGGACACGATCGCCGGCCAGTCGGACAGCGGGGCGGCCAGGGTGACGACGAGGGTGTTGTCGTCGTCGTTGGCGACGACGCCGGTGATCTCCTCGGCCTCGCCCTCGGAGTACTCGGTGGCACCCTCGATCGGCAGGAAGTGGTAGCCGAGCGTGGAGGCCAGCTCCGGGTTCAGGGCCCGCTCCCACGACTTCTTGAACGTGGAGGGCGTGACGGCCTCGCCGTTGCTGAAGGTCACGTCGTCGCGGAGGGTGAAGGTCCACTCGGTGGAGTCCTCGTTGGCCTCCCACTCCTCGGCCACGTCGGGCTGGAGCTCGTTGTCGGGGTCCACCTGGGTGAGCCCGTCGTAGAGCACCTCGGTCACCTGGGACCCGTTGCGGGTGTCGGCGGTGGCCGGGTCGATGTGGTTGGGGTTGTCGGCCGACAGCGTCGAGTAGTCGATCAGCGTGTCGGCCGGGAGGCCCTCGCCGGTGGCGGCGGTGCCGCCCTCCTTCTTCTCGGTGGCGCCGCCGGTCTCGGTGCTCCCCCCGGTCTCGCCGGAGCCGCCGCCTCCTTCTTCGTCGTCGCTTCCGCCGCACGCGGATGCGAGCAGCGCAAAGGTGAACAGCAGGGCGAGGAGCTTGAAGCTCCGAGAATTCCTACGTCGCACAGTACGGGACCTCCTGAGGGGGAATGAGGGAGCGCCATGCGCCTCGCGGTATGCCGAAGGTCACACGACTGGAGAAAACCCTACTCCCAGCCGGACGTCGCTGGGCGGAGGGGCGGGAGCCGCTCGGCTCCCGGGCAACCGGTTCGGGCACCACCGTGACGTCCGCACGAGGCCGTGGTGACCGGGTCGGGACCGTAGCAGCGTGAACGCGCCCGTGCCGACGGACCGCTCGGTGATGCGGGCGATCGGCAGACGATCTGCTCAGCCGAGCACCGCAGGACTGGTCAGATCGACCGATCTGCCCACCGCTGCGGCGACGCCGGGTGCGCCGATCGCGGCCCGCCAACGGGCCGCGACGGCTCGGTGAACGCCCGGTGACCAGGAGCTGACCGGGGCGATGTTCACCCGGTCGGATGAGGGCTCAGCGGGCCGCGTGGTACTGCACGATGCCGGCGAAGTCCTCCGCCACCAGCGAGGCGCCGCCCACGAGGGCCCCGTCGATGTCGGGCTGGCCCATGAGCTCGGCCGCGTTGGCCGGCTTGACCGAGCCGCCGTACTGGATGCGCACCGCCGAAGCGGCGTCGGCCCCCGCCACCTCGGCCACCACGCCCCGCACCGTCTTGCAGACGGCCTGGGCATCGTCGGCGCTCGCCGTCTTGCCGGTGCCGATGGCCCAGATCGGCTCGTAGGCGATCACCAGCCCCGCCACCTGCTCCGCGCTGATCCCGGCCAGCCCGGCCCGGACCTGGCCGGCCACCTTGTCCTCGGTGCCCCCGGCCTCGCGCTCGGCCAGCGTCTCGCCGCAGCACACGATGGGCGTCATGCCGAGCTGGAGGATGGCCTTGGCCTTCTTATTGACCATCTCGTCGGTCTCGCCGAACAGCTCGCGGCGCTCGGAGTGGCCGGCGATCACGTAGCTCACGTTGAGCTTGGCCAGGAACGCCGGGGACACCTCACCGGTGAACGCCCCCTTCTCCTCCCAGTGGCAGTGCTGGGCGCCGAGGGCGATGTCGATGTCGTCGGCCTCGAGCACGGTCTGGATCGACCGGAGGTCGGTGAAGGGCGGGTGCACCGACACGTCGACCACGTCGAAGTCGTCCTGGTGGAGCAGGTAGGACAGCTTCTGCACCGTCGAGATCGCCTCGAAGTGGTTGTGGTGCATCTTCCAGTTGCCCGAGATGAGCGGCTTGCGGGTGACCTTGGCCATGGTGGCGTCCGTTCGGTTCGGGCCGACAGGAGCGCCGGCCGTGGAGGTGGGTGGGCCCATGGGGTGCGGGCGCCGGGACCGCCGATGCCCGGGCCACCGTCGGGCTCGGAGACGGGGACGAGAGCTAGGAGACGTTGGGGGCGCCGCGGAGCGCCTCGAGGCCGGGCAGGTCGCCCTGCTCGATCAGCTCCAGCGAGGCGCCACCACCGGTGGAGATGTGGTCGATGCGGTCGGCGAGGCCGAACTCGGCGACGGCCGCCGCGCTGTCGCCCCCGCCCACCACGGTGAGACCGCGGCAGTCGGCCACCGCCTCGGCCACGGTGCGCGTGCCGGCGGCGAAGCGGGGGTCCTCGAAGACGCCCATGGGGCCGTTCCAGAGGACCTGGCGGGCCTCCGCGATCACGTCGGAGAACTCGGCCGCGGTGCCCGGGCCGATGTCGAGGCCCATCCAGCCGTCGGGCAGGTTGCGACCGAACTGGCGCACCTCTCCCCCGGCGGACGGGTCGCCGATCTTGCCGCCCGGGCCGAGGGCGGTGATGTCGGACGGGAGGTGGATGGTGGCGCCGCTGTCGAGGAGCGTGCGGCAGGTGGCCACCTGGTCCTGCTCCAGCAGCGACGAGCCCACCTGGTGGCCCATCGCGGCCAGGAAGGTGAAGCACATGCCACCACCGATGACCAGGCTGTCGGCCACCTCGAGCAGGGCCTCGATGACGCCGAGCTTGTCGGACACCTTGGACCCGCCGAGGATCGAGACGAAGGGACGGCGGGGGTCGTCGCGGAGGCCGAGGAGGATCTCGACCTCCTTCTCGAGCAGGCGGCCGGCAGCCGACGGCAGGGTCCGCGGGGGCCCGACGATGCTGGCGTGGGCCCGGTGCGAGGCACCGAAGGCGTCGTTCACGTAGGCGTCCTGGCCCTCGACCAGCCGGGCGACGAACGCGGCGTCGTCGGCGGTCTCGCCGGCGTCGAAGCGGAGGTTCTCGAGCAGCTCGACGCCCGGTGCGAGCTCGGCGAGGCGAGCTCGCACCGGGTCCATCGAGTACTGCGGATCGGGAGCGCCCTCGGGCCGGCCCAGGTGGGAGCAGGCCGTGACCGTGGCCCCCCGCTCCTGGAGCCAGGAGAGGGTGGGCAGCGCGGCCCGGATGCGGAGGTCGTCGGTGATGGCACCGTCGCGGATCGGCACGTTGAAGTCGCAACGCACCAGGACCCGCTTGCCGGCGACGTCGCCGAGGTCCTCCAGCTGGGGAACTCCATTGATCATCGTGGCTACTTGTTGGCCGCGCCGACGATCTTGCTGAGATCGACGAGCCGGTTGGAGTAGCCCCACTCGTTGTCGTACCAGCCGAGCACCTTGACGAGGTTGCCCATGGCCATGGTGAGGCCGGCGTCGAACGTGACCGAGTAGGGGGTCCCGACGATGTCGGACGAGACCAGCGGCTCCTCGGAGTACTTGAGGATGCCCTGCAGGCGGCCCTCGCCCGCCGCGGCGGCGAACGCGGCGTTGATCTCGGTGACCGAAGCCTCCTGCTTCAACACGGCGGTGAAGTCGGTGATGGAGCCGACGGGGATCGGGACCCGCAGCGAGGTGCCGTCGAGCTTGCCCTGCATCGACTGCAGCACCAGGCCGGTGGCCCGGGCCGCGCCGGTGGAGGTGGGCACCACGTTGACGGCGGCGGCGCGGGCCCGGCGGAGGTCGGAGTGCGGGCCATCGACCAGCTGCTGGTCGCCGGTGTAGGCGTGGATGGTGTTCATGAGCCCCTTCTCGACGCCGAAGGCGTCGTCGAGGACCTTGACCATGGGCACGAAGCAGTTGGTGGTGCACGAGGCGTTGGAGACGACCTTGTGGTTCTCGGCATCGAAGGTGTCGTCGTTCACGCCCACCACGAAGGTGGCATCGGCGTTGGTGGCCGGGGCGGACACGATGACGAACGGGGCGCCGGCGTCGAGGTGGGCGGCGGCCTTGTCGCGGGTGGTGAAGAAGCCGGTGGACTCGATGACCACGTCGACGCCGAGGTCGCCCCAGGGGAGCTTGGCGGGATCGCGCTCGGCCAGGATCTTGATGACGTCGCCGTCGACCTCGATGCCATCCGCGTGGACCTTCACGTCGCCGTCGAAGCGACCCATCACCGAGTCGTTCTTGAGCAGGTGGGCCATGGTCTCGAGCGAGCCGAGGTCGTTGGCGGCCACGAAGTCGATGTCGGCGCCCTGCTGCTTCACGGCACGGAAGAAGTTGCGGCCGATGCGGCCGAAGCCGTTGATCCCGACACGGATGGTCATGAGTGCTGAGCCCTCTCTGAGTGGTTGTGGCGCAGGTTCTCACCGCCTGTGACGCGCGTCCCTGCTCGACTCGGAACCTACTTGACGCCGTGAAAGCCCGGCCAACGTGGGTCGGGGACGTGGCGGGCGCCCGGACGGGCGATCGTCAGCGCAGCGCGGCCAGGGCGACGGCGAGACGGGCGGGGTCGTGCACATCGGTGCCGGGCTCGGCCACGGGGTACGACACGGTGGGGACGCCGGCCAGCTCGCCCCGCTCGCCACACCGGCCGTCGGCCACGTGGCACAGCACCACGTCGACGGCCACGCCGTGATCGGCGAGGGCCCGCACGTGGTCCGCCGGGCTGAGCCCCTCGGTCTCAGGCACCTGTGGCGAGAGGTTGGCGACGTAGACCCGGCGCGCCCGCGTGGCCCCGACGGCCCGGCGGACGGCGGGCACGATCGCTGCGGCCAGCACGCTGGTGTAGAGCGAGCCCGGGCCGATCACCACCTGGTCGGCGGCCAGGATCGCCTCGGCGACCGCCGGTGGCGAGCTGGGGTGGGCCGGCGTGAGCGACAGCACCGAGAGGCCGCGGGCGTTCTGCACCGCCACCTGGCCGACCACGCGCCGGTCCGCGCCGGGCGCGGCCACGCCGAGGGTGCCCTCGAGGGCGACGGGCCCGTCGGTGGCGGGCAACACCCGACCCACCGCCCCCACCAGGCGGGCGACCTCGTCGACCGCTGCGGTGAACGAGCCGAGCTCGTCGGTGAGCCTGGCCAGCAGCAGGTTGCCGAAGGCGTGCCCCTGGAGGTCCCCGTCGGTCACGTCGAAGCGGTGCTCGAGGGTGCGGGCCAGCGCCGAGCCGTCCTCGGCGAGGGCGCTGAGGCACCGGCGGACGTCGCCGGGTGCCGGGAGGTCGGCGATGGCGGCCCGGAGCCGCCCGGACGAGCCGCCGTCGTCGGCCACCGACACCACCGCCGTGATCGACCCGGCGTAGCGCCGCGCCGCCCGCAGGGACGCGGCCAGGCCGTGGCCGCCGCCGACGGCGACGACCGCAGGGCCGCTCATCCGCCCTTGGTGACGTCTCGGTGCGAGACGCCCGGCTGGATCCCGTGGCCCCGGAGGCGACGAGCCACCTCCTCGGCGATCG
This sequence comes from Acidimicrobiales bacterium, assembly GCA_038241315.1. Lineage (GTDB taxonomy): Bacteria > Actinomycetota > Acidimicrobiia > Acidimicrobiales > Iamiaceae > Aquihabitans. Next base: position 57,594 of record JBBRFU010000004.1, read on the forward strand.
CCACGGAGCGGTGACGGCCACCGGTGCACCCGAAGGCGAGGGTGAGGTAGGCCTTGCCCTCGGCCCGGAACGCCGGCAGCAGCACGTCGAGGAGGCCGTCGAGACCGGTGAGGAAGTCTCGGGCCAGGTCGGAGCCCACCACGTAGTCGCGCACGTCCACGTCGAGCCCGGTCTGGGGGCGCAGCTCGTCGACCCAGTGGGGGTTCGGGAGGAAGCGGCAGTCGAGGACCATGTCGACGTCGGCGGGCACCCCGTGCTTGAAGCCGAACGACACCACCGACACCTGCATGCCCGCGCCCGCGCCGACCTCCACGAACAGCTCCTCCACCCGCTCGCGCAGCTGGTGGATGTTGAGGTCGCTGGTGTCGACCACCACGTCGGCCATGGCGCGCAGGTGGTCGAGGCCGACCCGCTCCTGCTCGATCGCCGCGCCCAGGAGGGCACCGGCGCTGCTGGGGTGGCGGCGGCGGGTGCTCTCGAACCGGCGGATCAGGACGTCGCTGCGGGCGTCGAGGAACAGCACCCGGACCCGCGACCCCGACGACCGCAGGTCGTCGAGCAGGACCGACAGGGCGGTGGTGTCGGCGCTCGAGCCCACCACGAAGGCCACCCGATCGATGTCGGCGCCGGGGCGGGTGGCCAGCTCGGCCACCTTCGGCATCAGCTCCACGGGCATGTTGTCGATGACGAACCAGTCCTGGTCCTCCAACACGTTCGCCGCCGTGGACCGGCCCGCCCCGGAGAGCCCGGTGATCACCGCGAAGTCCGTCACCCGGCGAAGTGTACGGGTCCCCCGCGGCCGGCCCGGACGCTCCGACCTGCGGACGGGATCAGCGCGCGCCCCGCCCCGCCGGCCGGAACGGGCGGGTGGCGGTGATCGCCGGCATGGCCACCAGCGCGGCGACCGCGGCACCCACCATGGCCGACAAGGTGATGGTGCCGGACCAGAGGGCGCGGGACCAGCCCAGGCGATCGTCGAGGCGGAGGGCCACGAAGGTGGCGGCCCACAGCGACGAGCCGACGGCGGCGCCGGCCACCGCGGCGCCGATCCGCCCCAGCGTGGGCCGCCCCAGGACCAGGACGCACAGCTCGAGGGCCATCCCGGCGGCCACGAACCCGACGCACAGCGGGTAGATCTTGGCCGTGTCCGACACCACCAGCGCCGGGATGGCGAGGGCAACGAACCCGCCCAGCAGCGCACCGGGCACGGGCCGGAAGCGGATGAGGACGAGCGAGAACGCCGCGGAGAGCACCGCGCTGGTCCAGATGGCGATGCCGAGGCCGCGCACGGTGTCGTAGTCGACCTGCGACTCCCCCACGAGGGGCTCGATGTAGCCGGCCTGCAGCGACAGGCCTCCCGACATCGGCGACAGGAAGCCGGTGAAGAGGCTGGTGACCAGCACCATCGAGACCAGCGAGACGATGAGCGCCAGGGAGCCCACCGCGTTCAGCCGGCTGGCCGGGCGCTTCCAGAGGATCGAGATCGGGGCGGTGAGCAGGAACGCGAGGCCGGCGAACACCAGCAGGTGCGGGGGGCTCACCAGCGCCTCCACCGCGGCCTCGACGCCGAACACCTCGTGCCAGACGGCGTCGGCGAGCCCGCCGAGCGACAGCAGCGCGAAGCCGATGGTCCCGGTGGCCACCTCGCCCACGAACCCCGGGCCCCGACGGACGGCACCGAGGCCGATGAAGGCGCCGACCGAGGCCACGCCCCCGTAGAGCACGAGGTGCCAGCCCGACAGGAAGTCGTTCTCCAGCGAGCCGGGATCGAGGAGGTGCCGGGTGATGTCGCCCGTCAGCCCCACGGTGGTCAGCAGCACGCAGGCGATGAACACCAGGATCTCGCCGTCGGTCACCTTCGGCCCGGCCGGCGACGGCAGGAAGGCGCGCCAGCCGGTGGGGACCGCCGGGGCCTTCACGGGCGCGACCCGATCATCGGGGACGAGGTCGTCCGAGACGAGGTCGTCCGGGACGAGGGACGCGGTGACGAGACACGACGTGGACCGGTGGGCCGGGGACGCGTCATCCGGGATCGGCCTCGGAGGTCGCGCCCCGACCCCGCTGGAGGCCACCGATCACCGCACCGGCGAGGCAGGCCGCGGTGTAGACGCCGAGCACGGTCCAGACGAGGGGGTCGGTGGTGTGGTCGAGGTAGCGGACGTAGCCGACGCCGGCCGCCACCGCCCCGAACGCCGACAGGACGACCTGGCGCATCGGCACGTAGGCGATGCGCCCGAGGTTGTCGAGCACGAACTCGATCACGCCCGGGAGGGGGAACAGCCACAGGATCCACGGGTCGAGGTCGTGGGACCACCAGTCGCCGATGCTGATGGCGATGCCGGCCACGAGGGCCAACGGGTACAGCACCAGGCACCGGCGGCAGACGTGGAGGCCGCCCACCACGGCGCAGCGGTCGTAGCCGTCCGGCCAGTGGTGCGACAGCCACATCGGCGTGTCGGGGATCGCCGGCTCCTGGTCCCAGCCCTGGGGCGCGGGCCCGGGCGTCGGGTCGTCGAAGGGTGGGGTCACGATCGGCCGGCCCTCACCGCTCGTCCCGCTCGGCCACCAGCACGAGCAGGCGCGGGATGGAGGCCGCCTCGGCGTACTCGGTGGCGCGGGCGAGGAACCCGGGTGGCGGCGCCGGCTCGAGCATCCGACGGAGGGTGAGGCCGGCATCGGCCATCGCGTTCACGTAGCGACTCATCGGCCGGTGGATGAACGGGATGAAGACGTCCTTCTCGACCTCTTCGATGGAATCGTCCTCCACCAGGTACGGGCCGATGCGCCAGTACTGCTCGGGCGGGTCCAACGTCTGGTCGTCGATCCAGCCGCTGCCGGGCGTCTGGAGGAGCGGGTGGTTCAGGAAGAAGGCGAATCGGCCGCCCGACCGCAGCACGCGGGCCACCTCGTCGATGGCCTCGTCGACGGCCTCGATGTGCTCGAACACCAAGCAGGCCACCACGGCGTCGAAGCTCTCGTCGGCGAAGGGCAGGGCATCGGCGCCCGAGCGCAGGTAGCGGGGGCCGCCGGCCCGACGACTGGCCTCGAGGACCTGGTTGGCCGTGGGGTCGATGCCGACCACCACCGAGGAGCCCTGGGCCGACGCCAGCCGGGCCACCTGGCCCTCGCCCGTGCCCACGTCGAGGATGCGGTCGTGGCCGGCCAGCAGGTCCGCGGCGAGGGGCAGGATCTGCTCGGTGTACTCCGGGTCGGCGCCCTCGGTGAAGCCGTCCTGCCACCAGCCTGCGTGGGCCTCCCAGAGGTCGATGTCGTCAGCCATGGTGCAGCCACGGTAGGCGCCCGGCCCGCCGAGGCCCAGGGGAGCCCCCTTCGGGGCCCGGTCCTGCTCGGCCGTGGCGAACAGACGTACGATCCCGCCATGACCCGTCCCCTGCCCGACGACGTGGTGCCGCCCGACTCCTACTGCGCGGCGGCGCCCGACCACCCGTTCCACGGGCCGTACCACGACACCGAGTACGGCTTCCCCACCACCGACGAGGCCGCCCTGTTCGAACGGCTGGTGCTGGAGATCAACCAGGCCGGCCTGTCCTGGCTGACGATCCTCAAGAAGCGCGAGGGGTTCCGGGCCGCCTACGACGGCTTCGACGTGGACGCGGTCGCGTCGTACGGCCCCGCCGAGCGGGAGCGCCTGCTCGCCGACGCCGGCATCATCCGCAACCGGCTCAAGGTCGACGCCGCCATCGTCAACGCCCAGACGATCCAGGCGCTGCGGGACGGCCACGGCAGCTTCCACGCCTGGCTCGGCGAGCAGCACCCCCTCCCCAAGGAGGGCTGGGTGAAGCTGTTCAAGAAGGCGTTCCGCTTCACCGGGGGCGAGATCACCGGCGAGTTCCTGATGTCCACCGGCTGGCTCCCCGGCGCCCACCACCCCGCCTGCCCCGTGCACGCCGAGATCCTCGCCCTCGCCCCGCCCTGGACCACCGCCCCCGCCTGAGCGAGGCTCGCCGGCGGCCGGGCCGCAGCTGCGGCGGACCCGCGGGTGCGGGCGACCTCAGCCGGGCTGGTGGATCTTGTCGTGGACGGCCCGGGCGACGGCGTCGGGGAGCCAGCTGAGCGCCTGGAGCTGCTCGAGCGGGGCCTTCTTCACCGCGCTCACCCCGCCCAGCTCCTTGATGAGCCGCTTCTTGCGGGTCTCCCCCAGGCCGGCGATGCCGTCGAGCGCCGAGGTGGTCATGCGCTTGCCCCGGAGCTCACGGTGGAACGAGATGGCGAAGCGGTGCGACTCGTCGCGCAGCCGCTGGAGCATGTAGAGCCCCTCAGACTGCCGCGGGATGGTGATGGCGTCGGAGAGGCCGGGCACGAAGACCTCCTCGAACCGCTTCGCCAGTGAGGCCACCGGGATCTCCTCGTCGAGGCCGAGGTCCTGGAGCACCTTCACCGCCACGCCGAGCTGGCCCTTGCCGCCGTCGACCAGCAGGAGCTGGGGCGGGTACGAGAACTTCCCCCGCTCGCTGGGCGGGAGCGTGCGGTCGTGCTGGTACGCGGTGAGGCGCCGGGTGAGCACCTCCTCCATGGCCCGGAAGTCGTCGTTGCCCTGGCCGCTCTTGATCTTGAACCGGCGGTACTCCGACTTCTTCGGCAGGCCGTCCTCCATGACCACCATCGAGCCCACGTAGTCGGAGCCCTGGATGTGGCTCATGTCGTAGCACTCGATGCGCAGCGGCGGCTCCGGGAGGCCGAGGTACTCCTGGAGCTCGTTGAGGGCCTTGGCCCGGCTGTTGTGGTCGCTGGCCCGCTTGAGGCGGTGGCGCACCAGCTCCTCGCGGGCGTTGTTCGTGACCGTCTCCTGGAGGGCGCGCTTCTCGCCCCGCTGGGGCACCCGGATGGTGACCGCGGAGCCCCGCTGGTCGGTGAGCCACCGCTGGTAGAGCTCGAGGTCCTCGGGGTCCCAGGGCACCAGGACCTGCTTCGGCATCCCGATGGGCGGCGGCTCGGCGTAGAAGCCCTCGAGGATGCGGCCGGTGAGCTCGTGGGCGGTGAGGTCCTCCACCTTGTCGAGCACGAAGCCCTTGCGGCCCACCACCCGTCCCCGGCGGACGTGGAAGACCTGGACGGCGGCCTCCAGCTCGTCGTCGGCCACCCCGAACACGTCGAGGTCCTCGTTGCGGTCGGCCACCATCTGCTGCCGCTCGATGGCCTTGGTGACCGACTGCAGGCGGTCGCGCAGGCGGGCGGCCCGCTCGAACTCGAGCTCGACCGCGGCCTCCCGCATGCCGGTGTCGAGCTTGCGCACCACCTCGTCGGTGTCGCCCTCGAGGAACTGGAGGAGCTCCTGGGTGTAGCCCTGGTACGTCTCCGTCGAGACCTCCCCCACACACGGTCCCGAGCACTTCTCGATGTGGAAGAGCAGGCAGGGCCGGCCCAGCTTCTCGTGGTGGTTGAACTTGTTGT
>JBBRFU010000005.1:0-60937 GCA_038241315.1 Acidimicrobiales bacterium
GCCACGTCCTTGCGGTTCTGCGAGTCCTGGTCCACCCACTGGACGGGGTCGGTCTGGAGGGTGAGCTCGCTCTCCACGGCGATGCCGCCGACGAAGACCACCACGCTGGCGAGGATCATCGCCGGCGCGATCTTCGCGGGCAGCGAGCCGAGCGACACGACGAGGCGGCCCAGCGCGCCGGCCCGGAAGTCGCGGCCCTTGGTGGGCGACTTGAACTCCCGGATGCCCAGGATGGCCAGGGGCAGGATGATCGAACAGAGGCAGATGACGGCGATGCCGATGCAGAGGAGCAGGGCGAAGTCGCGGATCATCGGCACCTTGGCGAAGCGCAGGGCGGCGAAGGCGAACAGGGCGTCGAAGGTCACCACGAGCAGGGCGGGGCCGAGGTTGCGCGCCGTCTCCTGGATCGGGTGCTCCGCCCGGTCGATCACCACCTCCTCCTCGATGCGCGCGTGCATCTGGATCGCGTAGTCGATGCCCACGCCGAGCATCACCGGGAGCCCGGCGATGGTGACGATGGTGAGCGGGATGCCGAGGTAGCCGGCCAAGCCGAACGCCCAGACCACGCCGACGAGGACCACCGCCAGGGGCAGGAGACGCCACCGCACGTGGAAGAACGCGAGCAGGATCACCACCATGATCGCCACCGCGATGGCGCCGAGCTGGAGGATGCCGCCGCGCAGGTAGTCGTTGATGTCCTTCAACAGCACCGGCGCACCCGTGACGAGGACCTCGCCGCCCTCGAGGTCGCGGTCCGCCCACGCCTCCTTCACGGCCACCGCGCCCTTGCCCTCGACCTCCACGTCGGCGTTGCCCACCAGGCGCACGATCATCTGGGCGTGGCGCTCGTCGAAGAACGACGACCGCAGCGGCTTGCGGATCTTGCCGTCGTTGTCGTGGAGGAGCACGTCGACCCACTCGGGGTTGGCGAGGGTGCGCTGGTCGGCGGTGGAGGCGAGGAACGGCCCGAGGCGCTCCGCGGTCTCGGCGAAGTCGGACTGGCGAGCCGCCACCTCGGGCGACCCGGGCTCCTCGGCCTCGGTGGCGGCGGTGAGCGTGGTGTTGGCGATCGAGTTGAGCGGGTCGAAGGCCTCGGCGTCGGTGGGCGCGTCGGGCGTGCGCGACAGGAGGTTGGCGCTGAACTCGAGCGTGTCGAGGGGGGAGAGGACCGCCTCGACCGACGGGTCCTCGAGGATCTCGGCCACCGCCGCGTCGATGACCTCCTTGTTGGCCGGCTCGGCCAGCTCGGCCACCGAGTGGCCCTCGTCCATGGTGAAGAGCACCACCATGATCTGGCCGCCGAAGAGCTCCTGGTACGCCACGTTGTCCTTGGCGACCTGGTCGTCCTTGTTCAGGTAGCTGTCCTGGCCGGTGGAGAACTCCAGCTGGGTGATCCCGAGGCCGAGCACCAGCGTCAGCACCAGGCCGACGACGGAGACCATCCCGGCTCGCTTGCCGAGCTGGACGGCGAGGGTGGACCAGAACTTCTTCACGTGGCGTCTCCGACGAGGGACCGACCGAAAGGGACGGGCGACCCTAACCCGGCGATCGCGGCTGCGGCCGAAGGCACGTGACATGTCGGATGTCACGTCGGTGAGGTCCGTCGCCTTTCGGCCCTCGACGGTCCGGGCGGGCGCGCCGTAGCGTCGCGTTCGTGCCCCCCGCCCCCGTCGTCCACCTCGTGGCCAAGACCCACCTCGACCTCGGGTTCACCGCGCTCGGGGCCGAGGTGGCCCAGCGCTACGTGGACGACTTCTTCCCGCGCGCCCTGGCGGTGGCCGCCGAGCTGCGGGACCGCGGAGGCGCCGAGCGGCTGGTGTGGACCACGGGTTCGTGGGTGCTGCACCACGCCCTCCACGAGGGGTCGGCGGCCCAGCGCAACGCGGTTGCGGCCGGGGTGCGCACCGGCGCGCTGGCGTGGCACGCCCTGCCGCTCACCACCCACACCGAGGTCATGGACGCAGACCTGGTGCGGGCCGGCCTGGCCATCAGCCAGGAGCTCGACGCCCGGTTCGGGCGGTCCACCACCGCGGCGAAGATGACCGACGTGCCCGGCCACACCCGGGGTCTGGTGCCGCTGCTGGCCGAGGCCGGGGTCCGCCTCCTGCACCTGGGCGTCAACCCGGCGTGGCCGGTGCCCGACGTGCCGCCGGTGTTCCGCTGGCGCGCCCCCGACGGGACCGAGGTGGTGGTGGCCTACCAGGCCGGTGGCTACGGCGGGGAGGTGGCCGTGGCCGGCTGTGGAGACGTGCTGGCCTTCCTGCACACCGGCGACAACCTCGGCCCGCCCACCGTGGACGAGGTCCTCGACGCGCACGCGTCGCTGGCGGCCCGCCACGAGGGGGCCGAGGTGCGGGGCTCCACGCTCGACGCCTTCGATGCCGCGCTGGTCGCCTCCGGGGCGGCGGCCCGGCTCCCGGTGGTCACGGCCGAGATCGGCGACCCGTGGGTGTTCGGCACCGCGGCCGACCCGGTGAAGCTCGCCGCCTACCGGGCCCTGCTGCGCGCCCGACGGGCGCTGGCCTGCGACGCCGAGGGGCGCCGTGTGCCCGGGACCCGAGGGCCCGGGGCCAGCGGGCCGGTCGCCCGCCGGGTCGCAGCCCGGCGGGTGGAGGTGGATCGACAGCTGATGCTGGTGGCCGAGCACACGTGGGGGCTGGATCAGAAGGAGGCCCTGCCCGACGTGCGTCGGTGGGATCGCGCCGGCCTGGCCGAGCTGCGGGCCACCCCCGAGGGCGAGCGGTTCGAGCGGTCGTGGCAGGAGCAGCGCGACCACGTCGACGCCGCGGCCGCCGTCCTGGCCGACGCGCGGGCCACCCTCGGCGTCCCGGAACCGGCGGGGGCGCCGCGGCGGGTGGCGGACCACCTCGGGGCCGTGCCCCGCTGGCCGGTCGACGCCGAGGGCACCCCGCTCGGGGGCTTCGCGGCGCTCCAGGCGGGCCGTGTCGTGGGCGGCGCCGGCTGGGAGCTGGGGCTCGACCCCGCCACGGGCGCGCTGGCCCACCTGGTGCACGGGGGCTCCGGCCGGACCCTGGCCGATCCCGCCCACCTGGTGGGCCGCCTCGGCTACCAGTCGTTCTCGGAGGCCGACTACGAGCGCTTCCACCGCGGCCTCACCCCGACGGCCACCGACGAGTGGTGGTCCCGCCTCGACAACACCAAGCCCGGCATCGACGCCGCCGGGGCCCGCAGCGCCTGGTGGGACCCGACGGTGGTGGGCGCGTGGCACGCCCAGCAGCGGGCGGGCACCTGGCACACCGTGCTCGTCCGCCTCGCGTTCCCGGGCGCCCCCGCCGACGTGCTGGGCGCCCCGACCGAGGTCTGGGCCCGCTGGGCGTGGCACGAGGGCAGCGACGAGCTCGACCTCGACGTGTGGTGGCCCGACAAGCCCGCCAGCCGGCTTCCCGAGGCCACCTGGTGCTCGTTCACCCCGATGGTGGCCGAGCCCGACCGGTGGACCCTCGACAAGCTCGGCCAGGACGTCTCGCCGCTCGACGTGGTCCGCCACGGGGGGCGGGGGCTGCACGGCGTGGGGGAGGGCATGGCCTACGCCGGGCCCGACGGGTCCCTCCGGATCCGCACCGTCGACGCCGGCCTGGTGGCGCCCGGTCGGCCCGCCCTGCTCGAGGCCGACCCGCCCCTGCCCGACCTGGCCGGCGGCCTCCACGTGCTCCTCCACGACAACTGCTGGGGCACCAACTTCCCGATGTGGTCCGAGGGCCCGGCCCGCTTCCGGTTCACCCTGGCCGTCGGACCGGCCCCTTCACCGAACGGCGCGCGCGAGGTCAGCCGACCACGAAGTTGACCAGCTTGCCGGGCACCACCACCACCTTGCGGATGGTGGCCGCGGCGAGCAGGGCCGCCACCTTGTCGTCGCCCCGGGCTGCTGCCTCGAGGGCGTCGCGATCCGCGTCGGCGGCCACGGTCACGCGGCCGCGCACCTTCCCGTTGACCTGGACCGGGATCTCGACGGTGTCGTCGACCAGCCAGGCCGGGTCGGCCTCCGGGAAGGGCTCGTAGGCCAGCGTGGCCTCGTGGCCCAACCGGGACCACAGCTCCTCGGCCGTGTGCGGGGCCACCGGCGCCAGCAGCAGCGCGAGGGGCTCGGCCACCGAGTGGGGCACGCCGCCGTCGGGGTACGCGGCGGTGAGGTGGTTGGTCAGCTCGGTGATGCGGGCGATCGAGGTGTTGAACCGCAGCGTCTCCATGCCGTCGTGCACCGCGGCGATGGTGCGGTGCAGCGCCCGCTGGGTCTCGTCGGCCACCGCGGCGCCGTCGTCGACCGGGCCGGTGCGGACCTCGCCGCTGTCCTCGTCGATGAACACCCGCCAGATGCGCTGGAGCAGCCGGTACATCCCCACGACGGCCGTGGTGTCCCACGGGCGGCTCTGGTCGAGCGGGCCGCTGAACATCTCGTAGAGGCGCAGGGTGTCGGCGCCGTAGCGCTCGCACATCTCGTCGGGGGCCACGGCGTTCTTGAGGGACTTGCCCATCTTGCCCAGCTCACGGCGGACCTCGCGGCCGTCGTGGTACCAGCGGCCGTCGACCTCGGTGACCTCGGTGGCCTCGACGTAGAAGCCCCGCTCGTCGAGGTAGGCGTAGGCCTGGATCATCCCCTGGTTGAACAGGCGGCGGAACGGCTCCGACGACGAGACGTGGCCCAGGTCGAAGAGGACCTTGTGCCAGAAGCGGGCGTAGAGGAGGTGCAGCACCGCGTGCTCCACGCCGCCCACGTAGAGGTCGGCGCCGCCGCAGTCGCCCTCGGACCGGGGGCCCAGCCAGTAGGCCTCGTTGGCGGGGTCGACGAAGGCCTCGGTGTTGGTGGGATCCGCGTAGCGGAGCTCGTACCAGCACGAGCCGGCCCAGTTCGGCATGGTGTTGGTCTCGCGCCGGTACGTCTGCACGCCGTCGCCGCGGCCCAGGTCGGTGGTGACGGTGGTCCAGTCGGTGACCCGGCCGAGCGGCGGCTCGGGCTCGGAGTCCTCGTCGTCCGACGTGGTGGGGGAGAAGTCCTCCATCGGCGGCAGCACCAGGGGCAGGGCCTCGTCGGGCAGCGCCTGGGGCTCGCCGTCGTCGCCGAAGACGATGGGGAACGGTTCGCCCCAGTAGCGCTGGCGGCTGAAGAGCCAGTCGCGCAGCTTGTACTGGGTGGTGGCCTCGCCGGCGCCGACGTGCTCCAGCCAGGCGGTGATGGCCGCCTTGGCCTCGGTGACGGCCAGGCCGTCGAGGGTGACGTCGGCGTTGGCCGAGGCCATGGCCACGCCGTCGCCCACGTAGGCCTCGGGCCACTGGCCGGCGGGGGCGTCGGCGGCCACGTCGTGGCGGGCGCGCCAGGCCTCGCTCGGCTCGACCACGCCGACCACCGGGAGGCCGAAGGCCGTGGCGAAGTCGAAGTCGCGCTGGTCGTGGGCCGGCACGGCCATGATCGCGCCGGTGCCGTAGCCCATCAGGACGTAGTCGGCCACGAACACGGGGACGAGCCGGCCGTCCGCCGGGTTGGTGGCGTAGGTGCCGGTGAACACGCCGGTCTTGTCCTTGCCCTCGGTCTGGCGGTCGAGCTCGGAGCGGCGGCTGGCCGCGGCCACGTAGCCGGTGACCGCCTCGGCCGGCGTGGCCGCACCACCGGTCCACCGCTCGGGCAGGTCCGGGCCGTCGGGCCAGGCGTCGGCCGTCAGGGCGGTGGCCAGCGGGTGCTCCGGCGCCACCACCACGTAGGTGGCGCCGAAGAGCGTGTCGGGACGGGTGGTGTACACCTCGAGGTCGCCGGCGGGCGACGCGAAGCGGACCCGGGCGCCGGTGGAGCGGCCGATCCAGTTGCGCTGCTGGCTCTTGATGGCGTCGGACCAGTCGAGGAGCTCGAGGTCGTCGACGAGGCGGTCGGCGTAGGCGGTGATCCGCAGCATCCACTGCTTCATGGGCCGTCGGTAGACGGGGAAGTTGCCCCGCTCCGAGCGCCCTTCGGCGGTGACCTCCTCGTTGGCGAGCACGGTGCCGAGCCCCGGGCACCAGTTCACCGGCACCTCGGCCAGGTAGGCCAGGCGGTGGGCGTTGACCACGGCGCGCCGGGCGGTGGCGTCGAGCTCCGCCCAGGGCCGACCGGTGGGCTCGGTGCCGGCATCGGGCTGCCGCGTGCCGGCGTCGAGCTCGGCCTCCAGCTCGGCGATCGGTCGGGCCCGCCCCGCGTCGCGGTCGTACCAGGCGTGGAAGATCTGCAGGAAGATCCACTGGGTCCAGCGGTAGAACCCCACGTCGGTGGTGGACACCGCGCGGCGCGGGTCGTGGCCCAGCCCGAGGCGCCGGAGCTGGCGGCGCATGTTGGCGATGTTGGCCTCGGTGGTCACCCGGGGGTGGGTGTTGGTCTGCAGCGCGTACTGCTCGGCCGGCAGCCCGAAGGCGTCGTAGCCCATCGTGTAGATCACGTTGTGGCCGGTCATGCGCAGGTAGCGGGTGTAGACGTCGGTGCCGATGAACCCGAGCGGGTGCCCCACGTGCAGGCCGACGCCCGAGGGGTAGGGGAACATGTCGAGCACGAAGCGCTTCGGCCGGTCGGCCACGGCGTCGAACCCCTCGGACAGGTCGCCCACGGGGTTGGGCGTGTGGAACGTGCCCTCGGCCTCCCACCGGTCCTGCCAGCGGGCCTCGATCTCCTGGGCCAACGCGGCGTCGTAGCGGTGCGTGGGCAGGTCCGACGTCGTGTCGGCGGAGGTCGGTGCGGCCATGGCCGCACGGTACTGCGCCACCCTCACCGCCCCGAAGACCGATCAGGGGCCCGGTGGCGTCCGGCGGGCGACGGCCGGGTGGACCGGAGGTGACCTTCGGGAGGTAACCCGCTGGGCGGGGACCGGGTCGGACGCGTCGTGCTGACCCTCGCCCTCCGCCTCCAGACCGCCGACCGCCGCGACGGCACCGTCACCTTCATCGTCGGCGACGACGCCCATCCCGTCCGCTGGTCCGAGATCGACCGGGACGCCCGGGGCCTGGCCGTGGGCCTCGCCGCCCGGGGCGTGGAGCCCGGCGACCACGTGGCGCTCCTCGGGCCCACCACCCGGGACCTGGTCACCACCATCCAGGCCATCTGGTACGCCGGCGCCACCGTGGTGGTGCTCCCGCTGCCCATGCGCATGGCGTCGATCGAGGAGTTCGTCGACCAGACGCGCCGCCGGGTGCTCGGTGCCCACACCAAGCTCCTCGTGGTCGACCCGGAGCTGGCGCCGTTCCTCGATGCCCACCCGTCCGACCCGGTCACCGTCGGCTACGACGACCTGCGCGGCGATCCCGACGCCTGGACGCCGCCGCCCGTTGACCCCGACGCCCTGGCCATCCTGCAGTTCACCAGCGGCTCGACGTCGGACCCGAAGGGCGTGATGCTCCCGCACGGGGCGGTGCTGGCCAACGTCGACGCCATCGCCGAGGCGCTCGAGCTCGATCCCGAGACCGACGTGGCCGTCTCCTGGCTGCCGCTCTACCACGACATGGGCCTGGTGGGGATCCTCACCTCCGCCATGGTGCGCGGCGTCGACCTGGTCCTCGCCGGGCCCCAGACGTTCATGGCCAGCCCGTCACGTTGGGTGCAGTGGCTGTCCGACTACCGCGCCACCATCACTGCCGGTCCCAACTTCTCCTGGGTGCTCGCCACCCGGGCCCTCCGCCGCCTGGAGGGCCTCGACCTCTCGCCGCTGCGGGTGGCGCTCAACGGTGCCGAGCCGGTCGACACGGACTCGGTGGAGGCGCTGGTGGCCGCCGGCGAGCGCCACGGCCTCCGCCCCGGTGCGGTGTTCCCGGCGTTCGGCATGGCCGAGGTGGCCATCGCCGGCACCTTCCCCGCCCCGCTGTCGGGCCTCCGGGCCGACGCCGTGGACCAACGGGTCCTGGAGACCGAGCGCTACGCGGCGCCGGTCGACCCCGGCGGCGACAACGTGAAGCTGTTCGCCCGCCTCGGCCGCCCGGTGCCCGGCCTGGAGATCCGGGTGGTCGACCCCGACAACGGCGACGTGCGGCGCGAGCGCGAGGTGGGCGAGCTGCAGATCCGGGGCACGTCGGTCATGTCGGGCTACTACGAGCACCCCGAGGCCACCGCTGCCACCTTCGACGGCGAGTGGCTCCGCACCGGTGACCTCGCCTACCTGATCGACGGCGAGCTGGTGCTGTGCGGTCGCATCAAGGACGTGATCATCGTCGCCGGGCGCAACGTGTTCCCGGAGGACGTGGAGCGCCGCGTCGCCGAGATCGAGGGCGTGCGGGCGGGCAACGTGATCGCCTTCGGCGTCGAGGGCCGCCGGCGCGAGGGCGTGGTGGTGGTGGCCGAGGCCCGGGCCGACGACCTGGCCGCCGTCCGCGGCTCGGTGGCGGCCCGCGTGCGAGACGTGCTCGGGCTGGCGGCCGACGACATCGTGCTCGTGGCCCCGGGCTCGCTCCCCAAGACCAGCAGCGGCAAGCTCCAGCGCTCGCTCTGCCGCGACCGCTACCTCGGCGACGCCCTCCAGCCCGTCTGACGGTCCGGCCGGCTGGCCGGACCGGGCCGGCCGGGCCCTCGCGGCCGTTCTGGCCCTCCCAGGGGTCGGGCAGGATCGGCCCAGGTCATCGACTTGAGTAGCGTCTCTCCCGGCCGATGCCCGCGTCCTGGCTCCCGTCTGAAGGAACCCCCACCCCATGCCACCCGACCTGCGTCACGCCGAGCTCCGGATCCCCTCCGATCCCCGCCTCCTGCGAGTGGCGCGGGTGACGGCGGCGGCCCTGGCGGCCGAGCTGCCGTTCACGGTGCAAGACATCGAGGACCTCCGGGTGGCGGTCGACGAGCTGGCGGCGGCCGCCATCGACGGCATCGGTCCCGAGCACCTGCTCGACCTCCGCTTCGAGATCGACGGCGACGCGCTCAAGATCTCGGGCCGGGTGGTGGGCGGGGGCAAGGCGCCCGAGCTGCACCCCGTGGCGGTTGACCTGCTGGGCCTGGTGGCCGAGGGCCACGAGCTCGGCACCGACGGTGACGACCGCGTCTTCCAGTTCACCAAGCGAGCCGGCGTCCTGGCGCCGTGAGCGACTCGCCCGCGGATCTGCTCGACCGCTTCCGGCAGTACCAGGCCACCGGCGACCGTCGGATCCGCAACGACCTGGTGGAGGAGCACCGCCACCTCGCCGACCGCTTCGCGCGCCGCTACCGGTCGCGCGGCATCCCGGTGGAGGACCTCCGCCAGACCGCCCTGGTGGCCATGGTCCGCGCCGTCGACCGCTTCGACCCGGACCAGGGCGTCACCTTCGCCACCTTCGCCAGCCGCACGATGGACGGCGAGCTCAAGCGGGCCCTGCGCGACAAGGCCTGGGCGGTCCGCCCGCCCCGCGCCGCCCAGGAGCGCCACCTCGCCCTGCGCAAGCGCGAGGAGGAGCTGACCCACCAGCTGGGCCGGGCCCCGTCGGTGCAGGAGCTGGCCACGGCCCTCGATGCGTCGATCGACGAGGTGCTGGAGGCCATCGAGGCCGGTGGGGCGCGCACCGCCGGCGGGATCACCCGCACCAACGACGACGGCGCGGTGGTGGAGGCCGACGACCTGCTGGCCGTGGGCGAGACCGGCTTCGGCCGCGTCGACGACCGCATGCTCGTGGCCGAGCTCCTCGACCAGCTCGGCGAGCGCGAGCGTGAGGTGATCCGGCTGCGCTTCTTCGAGCGCCTCGGCCAGGAGGAGATCGCCCAGCGGGTGGGCGTCAGCCAGAGCTACCTCTCGCGGCTCCTGCGCCGCATCCTGCTCGACCTCCGGGAGAAGATCGGGGAGCTCCCCGAGGGGATGCTCGACCCGACGCCCACCGACGACTGAGCGACCCGACGACCGAGCTACTCGACGGCGATGATCTCGCCGAGGCCGGTGATGTCGAGGAGGCGCTGGGTGTTGGCCGAGGGGCCACGGAGGGCCAGCTCGCCCCCGCGGGACGAGAGCGCCTCACGGGCGGTGACGAAGACCCGCAGGCCCGAGGAGTCGAGGAAGGTGAGGCCCGACAGGTCGAGCACCACGCGCTTCACCGAGTCGTCGGTGAGGAGCTGCTCGATCTGCTCGTCGAGTTGGGGCGCCGTGGCGGGATCCAGCTCGCCCACCAGCGTGATGGTGGAGGCGGGCCCGGCATCGACGCTGAGGTCGAGGAGCGCGGTACGGGGGGTGTCGTCAGGCACCCGGTGATCGTAGACCGACCCACCGTGGTGTCGGTAGCTCGGGGGACGATTAACCCGTCGGGGTGAAGGAGACGGGGCCGGGCCCGTCGGTCGGGCGGTCTCGGGCCCGCGCCCCCGACCCCTGGGATACGGTCGCCCCCATGGCTGCCCCCGGTCGTCGGTCCTCCCGCCGGACGTCGGTCGCGGCCGGCGCCGTCGCCCTGGCCGCCGGCCTGCTCCTGACGGCCTGCGAGCTGCCCCGGTTCGGGGCGCCCGACGCCCGCAGCGACCAGGGCGGCCACGTGCTCGGGCTGTGGCAGGGCTTCTTCGTGGCCGCCATCTTCGTCACGCTCTGCGTGTGGGTGCCGCTCGCCTTCGTGCTGATCCGGTACCGGCGTCAGCAGGGCGACCACGAGGTCCCCAGCCAGCGTGCCTACAACATCCCGCTGGAGATCGCCCTGGCCGCCGGCCCGGTGGTCATCGTGGCGGTCCTGTTCTTCTTCAGCGTGCAGACCGAGGGCGAGGTCGTCGACGTCTCGGAGGACCCGGTGGCCCGCATCGAGGTCATCGGCTTCCAGTGGGGCTGGCAGTTCCGCTACGAGGACGAGGGGTTCACCGTCGACGCCCCGCCGGGGGAGAAGCCGCAGCTGGTGCTGCCGGTCGACGTCGACTCCAACCTCGAGCTGGTCAGCACCGACGTGAACCACGCCTTCTGGATCCCCGACTTCCTCTCCAAGCGCGACCTCATCCCCGGCGTCGAGAACGAGGTGACCCTCACGCCCAACGAGGTCGGCACCTACGAGGGGCGCTGCGCCGAGTTCTGCGGGCTCGACCACTGGCGGATGGGCTTCACCGTCCGGGTGGTCACCCTCGACGACTACCGGGCGTGGGTCGCCGAGCAGCGCGCCGCCGGCGGCTCGGCCCCGGCGGCCGCACCAGACGACCCCGTCAGCTCCACCGGTGAGGAGGATGGCACGTGACCGTGACCGAGGTCGCCGACCTCCAACCTGACGAGGAGTACGACCCCCAGGGGGCCCGGACCGAGCCGAGGCCGGCCGGCGGGCTGCTGGCCTGGCTCACCAGCACCGACCACAAGCGCATCGGCATCTCCTACATGGTGACCGCCTTCGTCTTCTACCTGGTGGGCGGGGCCATGGCGATGGGCATCCGGGCCGAGCTGGCCGAGCCCGGCACCCAGCTGGTGGGGGAGGGCCGCTACAACGAGCTCTTCACGATGCACGGCAGCATCATGTTGTTCCTGTTCCTGGGGCCGTTCGCCTTCGGCCTGGCCAACTACTTCGTGCCGCTGCAGATCGGCGCCCGGGACATGGCGTTCCCCCGCCTCAACGCCCTGAGCTACTGGTTCTACCTGTTCGGCGGGCTGACCATGATGGCCGGCTTCCTCACCGCCGACGGCGCCGCCGACTTCGGGTGGACGGGCTACACCCCGCTGTCCACCGTCATCCGGTCGCCCTCGGCCGGTGCCGACCTGTGGCTGCTCGCCGTCGTCCTCACCGGGCTCTCGGGGGTGCTCACCGGCGTCAACATCGTGGCCACCGTGGTGGCCATGCGGGCCCCGGGCATGACCATGTTCCGGATGCCGATCTTCACCTGGAACATGCTGGTGGTGAGCATCCTGATCCTGATCGCGTTCCCGGTGCTCACCGCGGCGGGCGCCATGCTCTTCGCCGACCGCCACCTCGGCGGCCACATCTTCGACCCCGCCAACGGGGGCGAGCCGATCCTGTGGCAGCACCTCTTCTGGTTCTTCGGCCACCCCGAGGTGTACATCCTCGTGCTGCCGTTCTTCGGGGTGGTCACCGAGGTCCTGCCGGTGTTCTCCCGGCGGCCCGTGTTCGGCTACGCGGGCCTGGTGTTCGCCACCATAGCCATCGGCGCCCTGTCGGTCGGGGTGTGGGCCCACCACATGTTCACCACCGGCGCGGTGCTGCTGCCGTTCTTCACCGGGTTCTCGATGCTCATCGCGGTGCCCACCGGGATCAAGCTGTTCAACTGGATCGGCACCCTGTGGGGCGGGAAGATCACCATCACCACCGCGCTGCTGTTCGCGGTGGGGTTCATGGCCACGTTCGTGCTCGGTGGCGTCACCGGCGTCATGCTCGCCGCCGCACCGATCGACTTCCACGTCCACGACAGCTACTTCGTGGTGGCCCACATGCACTACGTGCTCTTCGGTGGTTCGGTCATGGCCCTCTACGCCGGCATCTACTACTGGTTCCCCAAGATCACCGGCCGGCTGCTCCACGAGGGGTGGGGGAAGTGGCACTTCTGGCTCACCCTGGTGGGCTTCCACCTCACCTTCCTCGTCCAGCACGTGCTGGGGCTCGAGGGCATGCCCCGCCGGGTGGCCGACTACTACCCCGGCGACGGCTTCACCTTCCTCAACCAGGTGTCCACTGTGGGCTCGTTCCTGCTGGGCGCGTCCACGCTGCCGTTCCTCTGGAACGTGTGGCGCACGCTGAAGCTCCGGCGGGGGAAGATCGCGGGTGACAACCCCTGGGAGGGCCACACCCTCGAGTGGGCGGCCACGTCGCCGCCGCACCCGCACAACTTCGCCGGCGAGCTGCCGCCGATCCGCTCCAACCGGCCAGTGTGGGACCAGCTCAACCCCGACCACACCGAGATGGGCCACGGCGATGGCTGAGCCGGCCCAGAACCGCGAGCCCGGCCCCGACGTCACCGAGATCGACGACCGCGCCGATGCCCGGGTGCCGTGGCGGGTGTTCGGCTTCGTGGGCGCCTTCGTCGGCGTCATCGCCGTCGTCTACTGGTTCACGTCCTACGAGGAGGCCGGCTCGGCCATGTTGGCCGTGGCCGCGGTGCTGGGCGCGTGGATCGGCACGTACCTGTGGCGGAACCTGCGGCGCTACGAGGCCGGCGGGGCGGGCGAGCCGGGGGGCGACACGGCCGCGATGTACCTGCCCGAGGCCAGCCCGTGGCCGTTCGGCATCGGCCTGGGCGTCGCCCTGGTGCTCAACGGCCTGCTCATCGGCAGCTGGTTCCTGGTGCCCGGGGTGATGGTCCTGGCCCTGTCCCTCGCCGGCTTCGCCCGCCAGTCCCGCCACCGCCGCTAGCCACGCGCCGCTGGCTGGCTGGCTGGCCGGCTCAGGCGGCGGGGGGCTCGCCGAGGAGGAGCTGGGCGGGGGCGAGCTGCGGGGAGAAGGCGTCCTCCCACGGCAGCGCGCCGGCGGGGTCGGGCCAGGCCAGCTGGACGAGGCGGAAGGCGTCGGGGGCGCGTCCGGCGAGGGTCTGGTGCTCGGCCAGGTTGGGGAACATGCCGACGGCGCCGGTGGCGTCGACCGGGAGGAACGCGCAGGGCTGACCGCCGTCGAGCAGGCCGATGAAGGCGGGCCCCACCGGGAACTCCGTGCCGCCGGCCAGGGCATCGACCACCAGGCCGAACAGGCCCCGACAGGCCACCGGCTTGAGCCCGAAGATGCACACCTCGGGGAAGTCGAAGCGATCCTCGAGGCCCACGGTGTAGGAGTAGGTGGGCATCGGGGGATCGAGGTCGGCGCGGGCCCGGACCGCGTCCATGGCCCAGCCCTCCTGCTCGAGCATGAACTCGATCTTGTCCCGGGCGCTCATGTCGCGGCCCTGGAAGACGTCGTCGCCGCCGCTCACTCCCGACCGCCGGTCGACGCCCCGACATCGGACTCGTCGGACTCGTCGGGCTGGTCGGTCCGGGACGCGTCCTGGGTGGGCGTCGCCACGCCGTGGCGGAGGCGGCCCGGGATCTCGCGCCAGTGGACCTTCTCGGCCACCGGCAGGCCGTCGCGCGCCGAGAGCTCCTTGCAGAGGCGGTAGGCGACCCAGCCGGCGAGCGGGGGGAGGCCGAAGAGAGCCAGGCGGAAGCTCCACAGGACGGAGTTGACCGACAGGCCGAACGTGGTGGACAGCACGTCGGCCGCGCCGCCCAGGAAGCAGACGACGTAGAAGGCCAGCGTGGCCACGCCGAGCGAGGTGCGCACCGGGCGCTGGCGGGGGCGGTCGTTGAGGTGGTGCGAGGCGTGGTCGCCGGTGACCCGCGCCTCCAGGAAGGGCCAGGCGTAGAGCGCCCCGAAGGTGGCGCCGGCGAGGAGGACGGCCGGGAAGAAGGGGTTGGGGATCTCGAAGCCGAAGGCGCGGATCTCCCAGCCCGGCATGATGCGCAGGGCCCCGTCGAGCCAGCCCATGTACCAGTCGGGCTGGCTGGCGGCCGAGACCTCGGCCGGGTCGAAGGGCCCGTAGACCCAGATCGGGTTGATCTGCACCAGGCCGCCGAGCAGGCACAGCACCGAGACGGTGAGGAAGAACAGGCCGATGGCCTTGGCCGCGTAGGTGGGGAACACCTGCTCGCCCACCACGTTGTCCTCGCGCCGCCCCGGCCCCGGGAACTGGGTGTGCTTGTGGCGCACCACGAGGAAGAGGTGCAGCCCGAGCAGCAGGGCGATCAGCGCCGGGAGCAACAGGATGTGGATGACGTAGAGGCGCTCGATGATGTCGGGGCCGGGGAACTCACCGCCGAAGAGCAACGAGGTGATCCACGTGCCGACCAGCGGGATCGAGAGGGCGATGGAGTAGGCGATGCGCAGGCCGGTGCCCGACAGCTGGTCGTCGAGGAGCGAGTAGCCGGCGAACCCGTTGAAGATGGCGAGCGTGAGCAGGGTCACGCCGATGATCCAGTTGATCTCCCGGGGCTTGCGGAAGGCGCCGGTGAAGAACACCCGGGCGAGGTGCACGACCATGGTGGCGAGGAACAGCAGGGCCGCCCAGTGGTGGATCTGGCGCATGAGCAGGCCGGCCCGCACGTCGAACGACAGCTCGAGCGACGACTTGTAGGCCTCGGTCATCTCCACGCCGCGCAGGGCCTCGTAGGAGCCCTCGTAGGTGGTGAGCTGGCTGCTCGGGTCGAAGAAGAAGGTGAGGTAGACGCCGGTGAGCAGCAGGATCACGAACGAGTAGAGGGCCAGCTCCCCGATCATGAACGACCAGTGGTCGGGGAACACCTTGGTGAGCGCCTTGCGGGCGAACTTGGCGCCGCCGACGCGCTCGTCGAGCCAGCGGGCGCCCTTGAAGGTGGCCGTCCGGGTGGCGGGGCTCTTCTTGGCCACCGTCACGACCGGCCCCGATCCCAGAAGCCCGGCCCCACGGGGGCGGAGAAGTCGTCGGTGGCGATGAGGTAGCCGTCGTCGTCGACGCCGAGCGGCAGCTGCGGCAGGGCCCGGGCCGCCGGGCCGAAGACGGGCTTGGCCCCTTCGAGGACGTTGAAGGTGCTCTGGTGGCACGGGCAGAGGAGCAGGCCCTCACCGGACTGGTAGAGGCCCACGGGGCAGCCGACGTGGGTGCAGAGCTTGGAGTAGGCGATGATCCCGTCGACCACCCACTCGTCGCGCCCCTCGGCCAGGTCGAGCTCCTGGTCGGCGCGGGTGCGGATCACGAGGGTGGGGGAGTCGGCGTCGCGCACGTGGTCCTCGGGGAACACCGTGAGGACCCCGTCGACGGCGAGGTCGTCGGGCCGGAGCGGCGAGCCGTCCTGGCGCACCAGCCGCACCCCGCCGGGTCGGCCCCGGGCCGCGGCGAACGCCGTCTGCTTGAGGCCCCGACCGGGGCGGGGGCCCAGCGAGCGGATGGGGAACAGCAGGGCCCCACCGAGGGCGGTGAGCGCGGCGCCGATCGAGGCCACCAGCAGCCGGCGCCCCACCACGCTCTGCTCCCCGTGCTCGAACGACGAGCGGAACGCGGCGATCTCCTCCTCGGTGGAAGCCAGCGGCTCGCGCTCCTCGGTGACCTGCTCGTCGGGCATGAACCGCTTGGCCCACACCACGATGCCCACGCCGATGCCGCCGGTGGCCACGGCCAGCAGCAGGCCCTCGAGCTGGGTCTGGCCGCCGCGCCAGTAGACGACGCCCAGGCCGACCGCAGCCAGGGCGGCCACGAAGAAGCAGGCCGCGGCCAGCGCCTCGGCGGTGGTGGACGAGGTGCGGTGCTCGGGGCTCACGGTCGCCTCCGGCGGCGGGCGGGGCTGCGGGTGCCGATCCAGAAGACGCAGGCGAGGAGGAGCGTGACACCGATGAACCAGGCCACGAAGCCCTCGGGGACCGGGCCGATGCGCCCCATCGGGATGCCGCCCGGGTCCTCCGGGTCCTGGAGGTACTCGACGTAGCGGACGACGTCGTTCAAGCGGGCGTCGCTGATCTCGCTGGGGCCGAACACCGGCATCTGACCCGGGCCGATGCGCACGGCGGCCGCGGTCTGCTCGGGCGTCGCCTTGTCGAGGCTGGGCGCGGCGCGGCCGTAGGAGAGGGCGCCCCCGCTGCCCGAGGCCGAGTGGCAGGCCTGGCAGTTGTCCCGGAAGGCCTCGCCGCCTGCGGCCAGGTCGGCCTGCTCCAGGTCGAGGTCGGGGAGGGCCGGGCCGTCGCCGAGGCTGGCGACGTAGGCCACCAGCGCGGCCTGCTCGTCGGGCGGGTACGCCGGCGCGTTGCGCCGGGGCTGGTTGTCGGAGTTGGCGAGGGGCATGCGGCCGGTGGAGAGGTAGTAGTGGGCGCCCGCCTCACCGGAGCGCTCGAGGGTGGGCCCCCGCACGGTGCCGTCGGGGCGCGTGACGCCCTTCCCGTCGCTGCCGTGGCAGCTGACGCACCCCACGAGGTAGAGCTGGCGGCCCTCGGCCAGGAGGTCGTCCTGAGCGCCGGCGGGGGCCCGCCCGGCCAGCAGGACGGTGGTGCCCAGCGCGGTGGCCAGGACGGCGAGGAGCGTCCACCGGGCGAGGCGGCGGCCGGTGTCGCCGCTGGGAGCTGGGCCCGGCGGCGTCATCCGATGAGGTACACGACGGTGAACATGGCCACCCAGACCACGTCGACGAAGTGCCAGTAGTAGGCCGCCATCTCGACGGTGCGACCCGCCGGCGCCCGGGACCGACCCCCGACGACGCCGGCGATGGCCAACAGGAAGACCAGCCCGCCGATGACGTGGAGCCCGTGGAACCCGGTCATCAGGTAGAAGATCGACCCGTACGCGTGGGAGCCGATCTGGAACGACGCCTCGGCGTACTCCAAGGCCTGGTTGGCGATGAACACGGCCCCCATGGCCACGGTGGCCACCAGCCAGCGGACCGAGCCGGCGCGGTCGTCGCGCCGGGCGGCCGCCGCGGCGAGGTGCATGGTGGCGCTCGAGGCCAGCAGCACCACGGTGGCCGCCGCGGTGCGCGCCGTCTCCAGCTCCACGCCCTCGGGCGGCCAGGTGGTGGTGCCCGCCCGGAGGGTGAACCAGGCCGCGAAGAGGCCCGAGAAGAACATCAGCTCCGACGCGAGCCAGACGACCATCCCGACGTTGGTGGGGTCGGGTGTGCGGGTCGAGGGGTGCCCGCCGATCGCTCCGGTGTCGACCACTGCCGTGGTTTCTACCAGACCCCTCGCCCGGCCGAGGCGGGGACGCCGGGCCCCGGGGACCGCGGACCCGTCCGGCGTCGTACCGTGGCCCCGTGGGCGAGCCCGGGTTCGGCGACGTGGTGACCGGTTGGCAGCTCGACCCCGCGGCGCTGCTGGTGACGGTGGTGGGCACGGGGGCGTACCTGCGGGGCGTGGCCGACCTGGCCCGCCGGGGCCACCGCTGGCCGAGGGCGCGGCTGGCGGCCCTCGCCGTGGCGGTGACCGCCCTGGTGGTGGCCACCCAGTCCGGCGTCGGCCGCTACGACGGTGACCGCCTCACCGTCCACATGGTCCAGCACCTGCTGCTCGGGATGGTGGTGCCGTTCGCCCTGGTCTGCGCGGCGCCGCTCACCCTGGCGCTGCAGAGCGGCCGACCGGCCACCCGGCAGCTCGTGAGACGGGCCCTCCACCACCCGGTGGCCCGGGGGGTGGCCCACCCGGTGGTGACGTGGGCCGTCTTCGGCGGGGGCATCGTGGTGATCTACCTGACCCCCGTGCTGGAGCTGAGCGCCCGGAACGACCTGGTGCACCTGGCGGTGCACGTCCACCTGGTGGCGGCCGGGTCGCTGTTCCTGGCCGGGCTGGTCGGGGCGGACCCGTCGCCCCGCCCGCTGGCCCACGGCGCGCGCCTGCTGTCGGTGCTCACCGCCGTCCCGTTCCACGCGTTCCTCGGCCTGGCCATGCTCTCGGCCCGGTCGCCCCTGGCGCCCGAGGCCTACCCGTCGCTGTCGGACCAGCGGATCGCGGCCGGGCTGCTGTGGGGGATGGGCGAGCTGTTCACCCTCGCCGTGGCGGCGGTGGTGGTGCGCCGTTGGTACCTGGCCGACCAGCGCGCCGCGGGCCGGGCCGATCGTCGGGCCGATGCCGCGGCCCGGGCCGCCCCGGCGACCTCGACGCCGACGCCCCCCGGTCCGGCCTGACCGGCTGGCTCCGTTGGCCGGTCGAGTCGGGCCGGACCGGTTGTCACCCCTGGTGCGTAGGTTGGCGGGATGCCGGTTCCTGGTCCGGCCGCGCTGGGGCGCGGCGTCGTCGTGCTCGAGGGAGGCGCCATCCCGGCGCCCTGGATCACCGCGCCGGTGGTCACGGTCGACGAGGGTGCCCTGAAGGACCCCGCGGCGGTGGTCACCCGCCTCCACCGCGCCTGGGCCGCCCGCGAGGCCCTCGTGGTGGAGTTGTCGGTGGACCCGGCCCGGTTCCGGGCGCCGCAGGACGTGGCCGACGCGCCGTGGCGCCTGGCGCCGGACTTCGAGCCCTGGTTCGACCGGCTGCACTTCCTGGTGTGGGCCAACACCTACGACGCGCGGGCCGGAGAGCCGATCTGGTGGTGGGGCCGCAAGGCGGCCCGCCTCGGCGCCACCGCCACCCCGGAGGGCCCGGCCGACGTGGCCCTGGCCGACGGCACGCCCGGGTGGATCGACGGTGGGCCCCGCCGGCCCTGGGAGGCGGTCGAGCTGTCGGCCGCGGTGCCCGAGGCGGTCGTCGTCCACACCGACAGCGTGGAGCTCGGGCGCCTGCGCCCGGCCCCCGGCCCGGTGGCCCCGTCGGCCGACCTGGCTCCCGACCAGCTGGCCGCGGTGGCGCACCTCGCCGGCCCGGCGCGCGTGATCGCCCCGGCCGGGTCGGGCAAGACCCGCGTCCTCACCGAGCGCCTGCGGCACCTGCTGGGCGATCGCGGCTGGGAGCCCGAGGGCGTGCTCGCGGTGGCCTACAACAAGGAGGCCCAGCTGGAGCTGGAGCGGCGCACCACGGCCTTCCGCCCCCGGGTCCGCACGCTGAACGCGCTCGGCTACTGGGTGCTGGCCGAGCACCGGGGCGCGGCGCCCGGCCTGCTCGACGAGCGCGACACCCGGCGCCTGGTGGAGTCGCTGCTGCCCGGCCGCCGCCAGCGCCGGGCCAACACCGACCCCATCGGCCCGTACCTCGAGGCGCTCGGCACCATCCGCCTCGGCCTCCAGGACCCCGCCACCGTGGAGGCCGTCCGGGACGACGTCGACGGCCTGGCCGAGCTGTTCCGGCCCTACCGGAGCCACCTGGCCGACCGGGGGGTGGTCGACTTCGACGACCAGATCTACGGGGCCATCGAGGCCCTGCTCACCGACGGCGCCTTCCGCCGGGCCATGCAGGCCCGCTGCCGCCACCTGCTGGTCGACGAGTTCCAGGACCTCACCCCGGCCCACGTGCTGCTGATCCGCCTCCTCGCCCTCCCGGCCCTCGACGTGTTCGGCGTGGGAGACGACGACCAGGTCATCTACGGCCACAACTCGGCCGATCCGGCGTTCCTCATCGACTACGAGCGCCTGTTCCCCGGCGCCGCCTCCCACCCGCTCACCGTGAACTACCGGTGCCCGGTCGAGGTGGTCCACGGCGCCCGCACCCTGCTCGGCTACAACCACCGTCGGGTGGCCAAGGAGATCACGGCCGGTCCCGGGGCCGACCCGGCGGCCGGTGGCCTCCGGGTGGTGGAGCACGGCCCCGACGACGCCGCGCAGACCACGGTGCAGGTGGTCCGGGCCTGGCTCGACGAGGACGGCGTGGCCCCCGCGTCGGTGGCCGTGCTGGCCCGGGTCAACTCCCTGCTGCTGGCTCCCCAGGTGGCGCTGGCCGAAGCCGGCGTGGCCCTCAGCTCGGTGCTGCGGCCGGAGGTGCTCGAGCGCACCGGCATGCGGGCGGCCCTGGCCTACCTCCGGCTCGGCGTGGCGGCCGAGGCCATGGACCCCCGCGACATCGTGGAGGTCATGCGGCGCCCCACACGCGGGCTGCCCCAGTGGTTCCCCGACCGGCTGGAGCGGCGCACCTCCTGGTCGGTGAAGGCCCTCCGGGGCATCGCCGACCAGGTGCCCGACAAGGAGGCCGCCAAGGTCCTCCGCCTGGCCGAGGACCTGGCGGCGGTGGTCGACGCGGCCCGCAGCGGCACGACGCGCGACGTCCTCGAGGTCGTGCGGGACGATGTCGGGCTGGGCACGGCCATGGGCATGCTGGACCGCACCGGCGGCGGTCAGGGCTCCAGCCACCTCGACGACCTCGAGGGCCTCCTGGGCGTGGCCGACCTCCACCCGGACCCGGCCGGCTTCGAGCCGTGGCTGCGGCGCGTGTTCGGGCGCGAGGCAGACCCGGAGGGCGTCACCTTGTCCACGATCCACCGGGTGAAGGGCCGGGAGTGGGATCGCGTCCTGGTCTTCGGCGTGGCCGACGGCGTCGTGCCGCACCGCCTCAGCGAGGACGTGGAGGAGGAGCGGCGCGTGCTGCACGTGGGCATCACCCGCGGTCGCCACCGGGTGGCCGTCCTGGCCGACCGGTCCCGCCCCTCCCCGTTCCTGGCCGAGCTGGCCGGCACCGCGCCGAAGCGACCGGCGCCCCGCCCCGGCCAGGAGCGGGCCTCGCGCCAGGCGTCGGAGGTGCAGCCGGTGTTCAAGAAGGGCGCCAAGGGGAAGGCCGCCCCCGTGGTCGACGGCATCGAGGCCCGTGAGGGCCTGGTGGTGAAGCTGCTCGGGGGCTACGAGGGCGCGATCGAGTCGGCCGACGGGCGCAGCGCCACGGTGCGGCTGCCCACGGGCGGCACCCTCACCGTCCGCTTCGGCGAGCGGGTGGAGCATGGTGGCCGCAAGGCACCGCTGGCCCCGCCCACCGAGCTGTGGGGGCCGGCGGCGGCCGCGGAGGCCGCCCTGCGGGCGTGGCGCACGGAGCGGGCCAAGACCGACGGCATGCCGCCCTACATCGTCCTGAGCGACGCCCACCTCCGGGGCATCGCCCTCAGCCGACCCACCGACGCCGCCGGGCTGCTGGCGTGCGACGGCATCGGCCCCACCAAGCTCGACCGCTACGGCGACGACATCCTGGCCCGCCTCGATGCGGTGGAGGCCTGAGGTTCCGCGAAGATCCGGAGCACGCCGTCGCCCCGTGGTGTGGAATGGCCGCGGCGGGCCGGCCAGGCGGGTCGGCGTTCAGAGGAGACGACCATGATCGGTACCGGATCCATCCCTGTCCGATCGAGGCGCCGGGCGCGCG
This sequence comes from Acidimicrobiales bacterium, assembly GCA_038241315.1. Taxonomy (GTDB): domain Bacteria; phylum Actinomycetota; class Acidimicrobiia; order Acidimicrobiales; family Iamiaceae; genus Aquihabitans. Next base: position 21,568 of record JBBRFU010000005.1, read on the forward strand.
TGGCCCTCCTGGTCGCCGTCGTGCTCGGTGCGACGCTCACGGCGACCGGCCCGGCCGAGGCCGCGCCCGGCGAGGCCGACCTCACCACCACCTTGTCGTCGGCGCCGACGCCCGCCCGCCCGGTCGTCGACGGCACCGCCGTGATCTTCCTGACCGTCGTCAACGCGGGCCCGGAGCCCGCCACCGATGTCGCGGTGCGCCTCGAGCTCCCTCCCGGCGTGCACCTCGCCGATGCCAGCACCCCGTGCGCCGCCGAGGGCACCGCCGTCGCCTGCCGGCTCGACGGCCTCGAGGTCGGCGGCCAGCGCACGTTCCGGGTCGACCTCGATCAGCTCACCGAGGGCACCCACCCCTTCACCGCCTCGGCCTCGTCCGACCTCGCGGACCCCGACGGGAGCACCTCGCAGCACGACCTGGTCGTGGTGCCCGAGTCGGCCGACCTGGTGGGTCTCGACCGTGCCGACCAGGCCAGGGTCGGCAGCCTCTACGGCGTTGCCCACATCTTCAAGGACGACGGTCCGACGGCGGCCTTCGGCGCGTCGCTCGCGGGCACGTTCCCGGCGAACGCCACGGTGGTGCCGGGGTCGTTCGAGTTCGGCACCGGCGTCGACGACCTGACCGCCAGCCACTGCACCGTGACGGCCACCGACTACCGCTGCGCACCGTTGACGAGCAACCCGATCAACACGGAGTTCCTCGGCGCCTACGTGCAGTACACGCTGGCGCTGCCCGACACGCCCCAGGTCGTGACGGCCGAGGCCACGGTCACGGGCCGCGCCGACCCGGACCCCACCAACGACACCTCCACCGTCGCGGTCACCGTCCTGCCCGACGCCCCCGACCTCACCGTCGAGTGGAACGGCCCCCGGACGATCGTGGCGGCGGGCGAGCGGTTCGGTGCCGGCGCCACGGTGTCGAACGTCGGGGAGGGCACCGCCGAGGACGTGACCGTCACGTTCTCGGCCCCGGAGGGCTGGGTGGTCGAGGCCCTCGACATCTACCAACCGGCGTGCAACCCGGGAGATGGTCGGACGGTGGTCTGCCGCTACGACCGCTTCGGGCCGGGCGCGTCCGCCGTCCCCGGCCTCCGCCTCACGGCTCCGCCCGGAGCCACGTCGTCGGCGATCCTCACCGTGGCCGTCACGTCCTCGACCGCGCAGGCGGGTACGGCACCCGACGTCGACGAGGCCGAGCTCGACGTGCTCGCCCTCGGAGCCGACCTGGTGGCCAGCCCCGGCACGACGACGCCGCCTCCCGATCCTGACCGGCCGTCGAGCACGGTCACGTGGGGCTTCCGCAACGCGTCGTCGGATCGGGTCGCCGCCGACACCACCTTCACCATCTACGTCCCGGAGGCCATCCAGCTCGTGCGCCTGCACGCCACGGCGACGCCAGGCACGACGCTCGACTGCCAAGTCCTTCCTGATCGTCGGGGCGGCCGCTGCGTGGTGGCGCCAGGCGGCTACCTCTACCCGGGGCAAGAGGTGGCGGTGACCGGCATCGTCCTCGCCCGGGTCGGTGGCACCTACCCGCTGAGCGCGGTGGCACTGCAGAGCTCCGCCGAAGCTGCCCCCGGTGACGAGTTGTCCACGGCCCAGTGGGTCATCGCGCCGATCATCGCCGACCTCAGCGTGGCCGCGCTGCCGGAGGCCGACGAGGTCACCGTGGGCGAGACGTTCTCGTACCTCGCGCGGGTGTCCAACGCCGGGCCGCAGACCGAGACGGCACCCACCCTCGACATCGAGGTGCCGCCCGGCATCACCGTGGTGTCCGCCCGGCGCGGGTGGTTCCAGGTGCCGTGCCGGGTCTCCGATCAGGTCGTCCGCTGCGGGTTCCCGCCGCTGCAGGCGGGTGCGTCGAACTTCGTGGTCGTGACGGCCAAGGCGACCGAGCTGGGGCGCACGGTGACCGGGCTGGCGGTGAGCGGGGAGCAGGACGACCCCGACCCCTCGGCCGACCGGGGCGCGCTCACCCTCGACGCGGTGGCGCCCGGCTCGGCATCGCCGGTCGACCTCCGGCTCTCGATCGACGGCCCGCTCGCCGAGCCGGTCGTCGCCGGCCAGCCGTTCACCGCGATCGTCAGCATCGAGAACCACGGCCCGAGGACGGTGTCGGGCGTGACGGTCGACGGCAACGGCGTGACGCCCGTCGGCGTGGTCATCCGGTCCGCGGCGGTCGGCTGGTTCGGCCGCCCCTGTGCCCTCGACCCCGCGCTCGGGTGCCCGGTGGGATCGCTCGCCCCCGGCGTGTCGACGTTCGTGGTCGTCACGCTCGAGGCGCCCGACGCCGGTCCCTTCGAGGCATCGTTCTCGGTCGACGGGGACCACACCGATCCGGACCCGACCTCCGACGTCGGCGTCCTGTCGGGCGTCGCGGTGGCCGCGGGCGGCTGAGCCGGCCCTCGAGCGGAGCCGCGCGCGTACGCTGCGGCGATGCTCGTGGATGGTGGCATCGGATCCGACCTGGCGAAGGCGGCTGCTGCCGCGAAGGAGCAGGAGGAGCTCGGCTACGACGGCCTCTGGGCCGCCGAGACGAACCACGACCCCTTCCTGGCCCTCACCTTGGCGGCGGAGCACACCGAGCGCATCCAGCTCGGCACCGGCATCGCGGTGGCCTTCGCCCGCAGCCCGATGACGTTGGCCACCACCGCGTACAACCTCAACGCGTTCGCCGAGGGCCGCTTCCTGCTGGGCCTCGGCTCGCAGATCAAGGCCCACATCACCCGGCGGTTCGCCATGCCGTGGTCGCACCCGGCGGCTCGCATGCGCGAGTTCATCCTCGCCATGCAAGCCATCTGGGAGTCCTGGGAGCAGGGCACGAAGCTCGACTTCCGCGGCGAGTTCTACGAGCACACGCTCATGACGCCCTTCTTCGACCCGGGCCCCAACGAGCACGGTGCCCCCAAGGTCTTCCTCGCCGCGGTGGGCGAGCTCATGACGAAGGTGGCCGGCGAGGTGGCCGACGGCCTGCTGTGCCACGGGTTCACCACCGAGTCGTACCTGCGCGAGGTCACGTTGCCGGCCATCTCCGCCGGGCTCGACGCCGGTGGGCGGACCCGCGCCGACATCGAGCTGTCGCTCCCGGCGTTCATCGTCAGCGGCACCACCGAGGAGGAGCAGGCGGCGGCGGCCAAGGGCGTGCGCGAGCAGATCGCGTTCTACGCCTCCACACCGGCCTACCGCGGGGTGCTCGAGCACCACGGGTGGGGCGACCTGCAGACCGAGCTGAACCTGCTGTCGAAGCAGGGTCGGTGGGTGGAGATGGGTGAGCTCGTCGACGACCAGGTGCTCGCCACCTTCGCCGTGGTCGCCGAGCCCGAGGCCGTGGCCGGCGAGCTCCTGACCCGCTTCGGCGACGTCGTCGACCGGCTCAGCTTCTACACGCCCTACCGGGCGTCGCCTGACCTGCTGCGGTCGACCGTCGCCACCCTGCGGGCCGCCTGAGCGGCGATCAGCCGTCGTCCTGGTCGCGGAGGAACTTCTCGACCTCCTCGGCCAGCTCGTCGGCCGAGGGCAACATGGTGCCGGGCCCGGCGGCGGCCTGGTCGGCCTGCAGCTCGTCGTGGCGCTGCTCCAGGGCGTGGAGCATGCCGAGGTGGTCGGCGTTGGCCGCCATGGCCACGTCGATGCGGTTGCGGGTGCGCTCGGCCTCGCCGACCAGGCCGCCCGTCGGGAGGCGCAGCCCGGCGGTGCGCTCGAGCTGCTCGATGAGCGCGAGCGACGCGGCCGGGTACGGGGCCAGCTCGCCGGCCACGTAGTGGGGCACCTGGGCCCACAGCCCGACGGCGGGCAGGTCGAGCTCGGCGCAGCGGTGCTCGATGGCGGCCTGCACGCCGGCCGGGACCTCGAGCGAGCCGCGGAGCAGCCCGGAGACCATCGCCAGCTCGGCCGACGAGGCGGTGACCGACATGGTGACGGGACGGGTGTGGGGGACCGTGGCGGGGTACGCGCCGAGACCCACCACCATCCGGGTACCGAGGTCCTGGGCCAGCTCGACCACCGACTCGGTGAAGGCCCGCCAGGCGTGGTCGGGCTCGGCGCCGAGCAGCAGCAACACGTCGCTGCCGTCCTCGTCGGTGCCGGCCCGCAGCTCGATCCCGGGCCACGACAGCCCGGTGTTGACCCCGTCGACGAGGTGCATGACCGGTCGCCGGGCCCGATGGTCGAGCAGCTGGTCGGCGTCGAAGGTGGCCACGGGGTAGGTGTCGAGCCCCGCCAGGAGGGTCTGGATGGCGTTGCCGGCGGCGTAGCCGGCATCGATCCACCCCTCGAGCACCACCACGAGGACGGGCGCGTCGAGCTCGGGCTGGTCGTGGAGGTCGTAGAGGGCCACGTCAGCCACGCCCGGCCGGGCGCCCGGTGACCGACGGCCCGCAGCCCGAGGCCATCAGGTGCCGACCTTGTCGAGGCTCTCGAGCGACGCCTGGCCGAGGAGGGTGACCATGTCGCCGAACACGTCGGCGTCGGCGCCGTCGTCGCCCATGGCCCCGGCCTTGTACCGGGCGTAGACGCCCTCGAGGATGCAGGCCAGCTTCCAGTAGCCGAAGGCCACGTAGTAGTCGAGGTTGCCCACCGGACGGCCGCCGGCCGCCTCGTAGGCCGCCACCATCTCGGCCCGGGTGGGGAAGCCCTCGAGCGTGGTGGCCGCACCGGGGAGGGCGGCGTAGGGGTCGCCGGCCTCGGTCCAGTAGACCATCAGCACCCCGAGGTCGGCGAGCGGGTCGCCCAGGGTGCAGAGCTCCCAGTCGAGCACGGCGATGATCTCGCCCGTGGGGTCGACCATGCAGTTGTCGAGGCGGTAGTCGCCGTGCACGATCGCGGGCGCGCCCTGCTCCGGGATGGCCTGGAGCAGCCGCTCGTAGGCGGCGGTGACGGTGGGGACCTCACGGGTGAGCGACTGCTCGAACTGGCCGTTCCAGCGCTTGAGCTGGCGGGCGATGTAGCCCTCCTTGCGGCCCAGCTCGCCGAGGCCGACGGCGTCGGGGTCGATGGCGTGGATCTTGGCCAGGGTCTCGGCCACCGACAGGCCGGCCCGGCGGCGGACCTCGGGGGTGACCGCCTCGGCCGCGGCGGCGTCGCGCAGCACCAGCCCGTCGACGTGGGCCATCACGTAGAACGGCGCACCGTTCACCGCCTCGTCGGTGCACAGGCCCAGCACCGGCGCCACGGGGACGTCGGTGGGCACCAGGGCGGAGATGATGCGGTGCTCGCGACCCATGTCGTGGGCCGTGGCCAGCACGTGGCCGGTGGGCGGCCGGCGAAGGACCCAGTCGCCGTCGGCCTGGTCGGTGACCCGGTAGGTGAGGTTCGATCGCCCCCCGGCGATGAGCTCGAAGGCGAGGGGCGGGGTGACGTCGCCCACGTTGGCGGTGAACCAGGCGGTCACGCCGTCGACGTCGATGCCGGGGTGCGAGGTGTCGTTCATCGCGGCTCAACCTAGTGCCGCGGCCGCGGGGGCCGACCGGCCGAGCGGGGCGTCGCGCCTGTCACGCCCCGTCACGCCCGTCGGGTCGGTGGCGAGCCGCCGGTAGCGTGGTGGGATGGTCGACGTCACCGATGCCACGTTCGAAGCCGACATCCTGGATCGGTCCGACACCGTGCCCGTGGTGGTCGACCTGTGGGCGCCGTGGTGCGGGCCGTGCCGCACGCTCGGCCCCATCATCGAGCGGGTGGTCGACGAGACCGAGGGCGGGGTCGAGCTGGTCAAGGTCAACGTCGACGACAACCCCGGCCTCTCCCAGGCGTTCCAGGTGCAGGGCATCCCCGCCGTCCACGCCGTCCACAAGCGCAAGGTGGTCGCCAGCTTCGTCGGCGCCCAGCCCGAGGCCAAGGTCCGCGAGTTCGTGGCCGCCCTCCTGCCGTCGGAGGAGGCCCGCCGGATCGCCGCCCTGCTCGAGGCCGGCGACGAGGCGTCGCTGCTCCAGGTGCTCGAGGAGGTGCCCGGCCACCCGGAGGCGGTCGTGGCGCTGGCCGAGCGCTACGTGACCGATGGGCGCCCCGACGACGCCATCGCGATGTTGCACAAGATCCCCGAGTCGCCCGAGACCCGACGCGTCGCCGCCCTGGCCCGCACCGGTGCCCCGGCGGCCGACAGCGACGAGGGCCCGCTGGCCGGCGTCGACGTGGAGGCCAAGCTCAACGACCTCCTGCCCCGGGTGAAGGACGACGACGACGCCCGCCAGGAGTACCTGGACCTGCTGGAGCTCATGGGCTCCACCGATCCCCGCACCGTCGAGTTCCGCCGCGCCCTGAGCCGCCAGCTCTTCTGAGCCGCGGCTCTCCTGAGGGCGCCATCCGCCGGCCGGGTGGGCCGACGGGGCAGGCTTGCGGTCGTGGGGTTGGGGACGATCGAGCGCCGGCCGGGGTACCGGCTGTGGGTCGGTGGTCCGGTGCCGCCCGGCGCCGGAGCATGGACCCTCGGGTCGCTCGTGATCGTGCGGCGCCGCCACGCCGCGAACACCCACCTCCTCACCCACGAGCTCGAGCACGTCCGGCAGTGGCGCGAGCAGGGCGTGGCGGGCTTCCTCGTCCGGTACCTGGGCGCCTACCTCGGCTGGCGCCTGCGCGGCTACCCCCACGCCGCGGCATACCGGCGCATCCCCGCCGAGGTCACCGCCGAGTGGCGCGCCCGCCGGCGCCTCGGCCTGGGCACCACGCACCGCTGAACGGGGCGCTCCCGCCGGGCGCCGACCCTCGACACCCACCACCGGCCTCGGTACCCTCGGCGCCGAGCCTTCCCCTCCTGTCCGCGCCGCGCGCCTGGAGGGGCCATGGCCCACCCCCGTCTCCCGTCCGAACGTCTCCCGTCCGAGCCCGCCGCCGACGGCCCGGTCGGCCACCGCCCCGACGAGCTCCTCGCCGAGCTCCGCCCGCCCCCGCCCGTCACGCTCGGCGAGCGGCTCGAGGTGCTCCTCCGTCGCCCGAGAGCGGTCGGCCTGCGGGCCGCCGCGGTGGCGGTGGCGGTCGTGGTGGCCGCCGGGGCGGGGTGGTGGCTCCTGCGCCCGCCCGCGCCACCCATCGAGTCCACCCTCCCGCTCGCGGGGACCGAGGCCGGCCCCGGGGGCGCAGCGGCCGGCCCGGGCACGGGGGCCGGCGGGGCGGCGACGCCGGGCGCCGGCTCGTCCACCACCACGCCCCAGGAGCTGGTGGTGCAGGCGGCCGGAGCGGTGGCGCATCCCGGGGTGTACCGCCTCGCCGCCGGCGGTCGGGTCGACGACGTGGTCCGCGAAGCGGGTGGCCTGGCGCCCGAGGCCGACCTCGACCGCGTGAACCTGGCGGCGCCGGTGGCCGACGGCGAGCGGGTCTGGATCCCGCGCCGGGGTGAGGCCGAGCCGCCCGCCGTGGTGGCCGGCGGCGGTGCGCCGGTGCCGGCCCCGATGCCCGGCAGTGGGGGCGGCACCGGGGGGCCGAGCGGCGCCGGGGCGCCGACCCCGCCGGCGGTGGTCGACCTCAACACGGCCGACGCCGACGCCCTCGACACCCTGCCGGGGGTGGGCCCGTCCACCGCGGCGGCCATCCTCGCCTACCGCGACGAGCACGGGGCCTTCTCCTCGGTCGACGAGCTGCTGGAGGTGCGCGGCATCGGCGAGGCGAAGCTCGAGCAGCTCCGGCCGCTGGTGACGGTGTGAGGGCCGGCATGACGGGGCCCGCGCCGACCTGGCCCATCCCGCCGGCTCCCGAGCCGCGTGGCGGTGTGCTCACCGACCGGGGCGCGGCCGTGCTCGCCGCGGCGACGGCGCTCGGGGCGTGGTGGCACGGGCCGGTGCCGCTCGGGATGGCGGTCGTGGTGGTGGGATTGGCGCTCGGACGGCGGTCGCCCCGGCTGCTGGTGCTCGGCGGCTTCCTGCTGGGGGCCTCCCTCGGCCTCCGGGCGGTCGACGGGCTGGACCCGGTCGCCCCGGCGGCCCACCAGGGCCCGGTCACCTTGTTGGCCGACCCGGTGGAGACCCCGTTCGGCACCCGGGTCGACGTGCGGGCGGGGGAGCGGCGCCTGGAGCTGGAGGCCACGGGTGGCGCCGCCGGCGCGGTGGCCGGCGCCCTCGCCGGCGAGCGCCTGCTCGTGGAGGGCCGCCTCCGGCCGCCCCCGCCCGATGCGCCGTGGCTCGTTCCCCGGCACGTGGTCGGCCGGCTCTCGGCCACCCGGGCCGAGCGGCTCGACGGCGGCTCGGCGCCGTGGCGGGCCGCCAACCGGTTCCGGCGCCTGCTGGGTCGGGGCGCCGAGGCGCTCCCCGAGCCCACCCGGTCGCTCTACGGCGGCTTCGTGCTGGGCGACGACCGCGGCCAGCCCCCGGAGGTGGTCGACGACTTCCGCGCCGCCGGCCTCACCCACCTGCTCGTCGTCTCCGGACAGAACGTGGCGTTCGTGCTGGTCATCGTCTCGCCGCTGACGTCGAGGCTCCGGCTGGGTGGTCGGTGGGCGGCCACCGTGGCGGTCATCGCCGCCTTCGGGGTGCTCACCCGGTTCGAGCCGTCGGTGCTGCGGGCGTCGGCCATGGCCGCGGTGGCCGTCACGGCCTCGCTGGCCGGTCGGCCCTCGACCACGGTGCGCACCCTCGCCCTCGCGGTCACCGCCCTCGTCCTGGTCGACCCGCTGCTGGTGCGGTCGGTGGCGTTCCAGCTGTCGGTGGCAGCGTCGGCCGGCATCGCCGTGCTGGGGCCGTGGGTGGTGCGGCGGATGCGGGGCCCGCGGTGGTGGCGGGAGGCGCTGGGGGTCACCGTGGCCGCCCAGCTGGGGGTGGCCCCGGTGCTGGTGCCCCGCTTCGGGGGGATGCCGGTGGTGTCGATCGTGGCCAACGTGCTGGCCGTGCCGGTGTCGGGCCTGGTCACCACGTGGGGCCTGCCGGCGGGGGTGGTGGCGGGGCTGGGCGGGCCCGGCGTGGCGGCGGTGGTGCATCGGCCCACCCAGCTCCTGATCGGGTGGGTGGCGGGCGTGGCGCGCGTGGCGGCGGGCGTGCCGCTGGGCGAGCTCGGCGCCGGCGGCCTGGTGCTGGTGGTGGTCGCCGGGAGCACCGCCCTGGCCCTGGGCAGCCGAGGGCGGGCGGCCCGGCGCGCCCGGTGGCTGGCGTGGGCGGTGGTGGCCGCCGCCCTGCTCGCGCCGGCTGCCTCGCTCCGCTCCCCGCCGCAGCGGGTGCCGGCCGGGCCGGGGGTGGTCGTGCACCGCCACGGTGGGGCCACGGTGGTGGTCCTGGCGGGACGCACCACGCCCCGGGCGGCGCTCGAGGGCCTCCGGGAGGCGGGCGTCCGCCGCGTCGATCTGTTGGTGGCCCCGTCGGGCCCCGATCCCGCCCTGCTCCGGGCCCTCCGCCACCGCTGGCCGGTGGGCCGGGTGGTGGCGCTCGACGAGGTCGCCCCGCTGGCGATCCGCGTCGGCGGCCTGGTCGTCACCACCGGGCCCGGGGACCGGGCGGAGGTGCTCGCCGCGGGGCCGTGAAGCCCTCACCAGGGCCGCCGCCGGCGGGGACCGCCCGCCACCGGGTGCCGGTAGGGTCCGGACGTGCCCGCGTCGCTCCCCCCGAACCCGGCCGCCGTCTCCGGCCGGCCCCTGCTGTTGGGCGCCGACGGCGACGTGCGGCTGGTCGACGGTGCCGGGGTCGACGCCGCCACGCTCGTGGCTCGCCTGGCCGAGGCGGGTCGCGGCCACGGGGTGGTCGGTGCGGCCCTCGACGCTCCGGCGCTCGTGGCCGACGCCGTCGCGGCCGGGGCGGCGCTGCTCCACCTCGACCCGCTCTCGGGCGCCACCGACGAGGTCCTGGCCGCCGCGGCGGCGGGCGTGGCGGTGGTGGTGACCGGGGACCTGGCGGCTGCCGAGCAGGCCGCCCTCGACCTCGTCGGGGCCGGCGCGACCGGGCCGGTGGTGGTGGAGCTGGCGGTGACCGTGGAGCGAGGGCTGGTCGACGCCGAGCTGGTGTGGCGGGCCACCGCCGCCGGGTGGCACGTGGGGGCGGTGCTGCGGCCCGCCTACGGCCCGGCGGCCGAGGTGGCGGGCTGGGAGATCGGGGCGCTCACCCAGGTGCTGCGCGCCGGGGCCCGCACGGTGCGCGGGGTGTCGGCCGCACGGTTCCACCGGGTCCTCGCCGTGCTCGAGGCGGTGGACGGCGCTCGCGCCCCCGGCCGGCCCGACCCGGCGCTGGCCGAGCCGACCGCCGGGCGGCTCCGGTGACGGTCCCGGTCCACCTGGTCAAGGGCAGCGACGACGTCCTGCGGGGCGAGGCCCTCAGCACGCTGCTCGATCGCCTGGTGGGCACCGACGAGCGGTCGCTCCTCGTCGACGAGTTCGACCTCGACGTGGTGAAGCTGGGCGCGGCCATCGACGCCGCCCAGACGCCGCCCTTCCTCACCGAGCGGCGGATCGTGGTGGTGCGCCGCTTCGGCCGGTTCTCCAAGGCCGACGAGGTCAAGGAGCTCGTCGCCTACCTCGACGACCCGCTCGCCAGCACCGCGCTGGTGCTGGTGTGGGAGCGAGCGGTGGCCCCGGTGGAGGCCGGGGAGTCGGCGGCCAAGGCGCCGCGGATCCCGCCCAACCTCACCAAGGCCGTCACCGCGGCGGGCGGCGAGATCCTCGACGCCGATCCGCAGGGCAAGAACCTGGGCGGCTGGGTGGGCGACCAGCTGGCCGCCGCCGGCCTCGACGTCGACCCGCGCGTCCGCGACCGCATCGCCACCACCCTCGGCGAGGACGCCGGGGCGCTGGTCGGGCTCATCGAGGTCCTGCGGGGCGCCTACGCCCCGGGCACCCGGCTCACCACGGAGGACGTGGAGCCGTTCCTGGGCCCGGCGGGCGGCGTGCCGCCGTGGGAGCTCACCGACGCCATCGACAGCGGCGACGTGCCCACCGCTCTCGACCGCCTCCGCCGGATGATGGGCGCCGGTGACCGGCACCCGCTGGCGATCATGGCCACGCTCCAGAGCCACTACACCCGCATGCTGCGCCTCGACGGCGCCGGCGTGCGCGGCGAGAAGGAGGCGGCCCAGGTGCTCGGGCTGAAGGGGTCGACCTTCCCGGCCAGGAAGGCCCTGAACCAGTCGAAGAAGCTGGGCGGCGCCGGGGTGCGGCGCGCCGTGCAGCTCCTGGCCACCGCCGACGTCGACCTCCGTGGCGCCCGGGCCTGGCCCGGCGAGCTGGTGATGGAGGTCCTGGTGGCCCGCCTCACGGCGCTCTCGCGGCCGGCTCGCGGCGCGCGCTGACGGCCCCGAAAACGGCGAAACGCCCCGTCGCCGGAGCGAACGGGGCGGAGCCGGGGCCCGGCGGGGCGGGCCGGGTGGGGCTACTCGGCGGTGCTGGACGCCGCGGCGAGGCGCTTGGCCAGCCGCGACTTGCGGCGGGCGGCCGCGTTCTTGTGGATGACGCCCTTGTTGGCGGCCTTGTCGATCCGCTTCATGGCGATGGCCTCGGCGGCCTGCGCCGTCTCGGCACCGGACTCGGCGGCCACGACGGCGCCCTTGACACGCGTGCGCAGCTCGGAGCGGACGGCCTTGTTGGCAAGGCGACGCTTCTCGTTCTGGCGGTTGCGCTTGATCTGGCTCTTGATGTTGGCCACGGTGTTGCAGGCTCCATGCAGGTTCGTCTGAAAGCTGTTGAAACCTAGTGGCCGGGGCACCCCCGTGTCACACCCGGGCCCGGGCCGACGGCGGACGCCGGGCGGGTGGGGGAGCGGGAGGGGTGGGTTGGTAGCGTCGTGCGTCACCCCGGCGCCCCGGCGGCGCCCTCCGGCGCCCCACCGGCGTCCCGAACCCGAGGCCCCATGGACCGCTCCAAGATCCGCTCGCTCAGCGTCATCGCCCACATCGACCACGGCAAGACCACCCTGAGCGACCGCATCCTCGAGGTCACAGGGGCGGTCAGCGCCCGGGACATGCGAGCCCAGTACCTCGACTCCATGGACATCGAGCGGGAGCGGGGCATCACGATCAAGCTCCAGTCGGTCCGGCTCGACTACAAGGGCCACGTCCTCAACCTGATCGACACGCCGGGCCACGTCGACTTCGGGTACGAGGTCAGCCGCTCCCTGGCGGCGTGCGAGGGCGTGATCCTGCTGGTCGACGCGGCCCAGGGCATCGAGGCCCAGACGCTGGCCAACTGCTACCTGGCGCTGGAGAACGACCTCGAGATCGTGGCCTGCCTGAACAAGATCGACCTCCCGGCCGCCGATCCCGACCTGTACGCGGCCGAGATCGAGAACATCCTCGGCATCCCGGCGAGCGAGATCCTGCGGATCAGCGCCAAGACCGGCGAGGGCGTGCCCGAGCTGCTCGACGCCGTCATCGAGCGCATCCCGGCCCCGGTGGGCGACCCCGACGAGCCCCTCCAGGCCCTCATCTTCGACTCGCACTTCGACCAGTACCGCGGCGTGGTGTCGTCGGTGCGGGTCATGAACGGCACCATGCGCACCGGCGAGAAGCTGCGCTTCATGCAGGCCGGGGCCGTCCACGAGGCCGACGAGATCGGCGTCCGCAACCCGGTCCCCACCGCGGTGGCCGAGCTCGGGCCCGGCGAGACCGGCTACCTCATCGCCGGGATCAAGGACGTGGCCGAGGCCCGGTCGGGCGAGACCGTCACCACCGCCCGCCACCCGGCGCCCGAGGCGCTCGACGGCTACCGCGACCCCAAGCCCATGGTGTTCTGCGGCATCTACCCGATCGACGGCGACCAGTTCCCGGAGCTGCGCGAGGCCCTCGACAAGATGCGCCTCTCCGACGCCAGCGTCACGTTCGAGCCCGAGACCTCGGGTGCCCTCGGCTTCGGGTTCCGCTGCGGCTTCCTGGGCCTGCTCCACATGGAGATCGTGCGGGAGCGCCTCGAGCGCGAGTTCGACCTCAGCCTCATCGCCACCGCGCCGAGCGTGGCCTACGTGGTGAACAAGACCGACGGCACCGTGCTCGAGGTCGACAACCCCTCGGAGATGCCGCCGGTCACCGAGATCGACAACATCGAGGAGCCCTGGTTCGACGTCACCATCCTCACGCCGTCCGACTACACGGGCACGATCATGGACCTCTGCCAGACCCGGCGGGGCGAGATGGACAAGCTCGAGTACCTGTCGCCCGAGCGCGTCGAGCTGAAGTACAAGGTCCCGTTGGCCGAGGTGGTCACCGACTTCTTCGACCAGCTCAAGAGCCGCACCCAGGGCTACGCCAGCCTCGACTACGAGCCGGCCGGCTACCGGGCCTCGAACCTGGTCCGGGTCGACGTTCTCCTGAACTCGGTGCCGGTCGACGCCTTCTCCATGGTGATCCACCGCGACAAGGCCGACGACTACGGCCGAAAGATGTGCGAGAAGCTCAAGGAGCTCATCCCGCGGCAGATGTTCGACGTGCCGATCCAGGCCGCCATCGGTGGGCGCATCATCGCCCGCCAGACGGTGAAGGCCAAGCGCAAGGACGTGTTGGCCAAGTGCTACGGCGGCGACATCACCCGCAAGCGCAAGCTCCTGGAGAAGCAGAAGGAGGGCAAGAAGAAGATGAAGAACATCGGCCGCGTCGAGGTCCCGCAGGAAGCGTTCGTCTCCGCCCTCAAGCTCGACGAGTGATCGCCGCTGCCGGCGAGTGCCGGGGGGCCGGAACCGTCGTTGACGGGTAGCAAGGGCGGATGGCAGACCCCACCACCGGCATCGTCTGGTTCCGACGCGACCTCCGGCTGACCGACAACCCGGCGCTGGTGGCGGCCGTCGAGGCCCACGACCGGGTGGTGGCGCTGTTCGTCCACGACCCGGCGCTCCTCGGGCCCTCGGGCGCCAACCGGCTGGTGTTCCTGCACCGCTGCCTCGACGCGCTCGATGCCGAGGTGGGCGGGGCGCTCGTGGAGCGGGCGGGCGATCCGGCCGAGGTGGTGCGCCGGCTGGCGGCGGAGGTGGATGCCAGCGTCGTCCACGTCGCCGAGGACTTCGGGCCCTACGGGAAGCGTCGGGACGACGCGGTGGAGCGGGCCTTGGCCGCCGACGGTCGGACGCTCGAGCGGGTCGGCAGCGCCTACGCGGTGCCGCCCGACACCCTCTTCACCGGCGGCGGCACGCCGTTCAAGGTGTTCACGCCGTTCTCGAGGGCCTGGCGGTCCCACGGGTGGGACCAGCCGCTCGCCGCGCCCGGGCGGGTCCCGTGGGTCGAGGCGCTGCCGGGCGCCTCCGGGACCGGGGAGCGGCCGCCGACGCCGACGCCCACCGCCACCGAGCCGTTGCCTCCGGCCGGCGAGGACGGGGCGGCCCGCCTCGCCGACGCCTTCCTGGCCGGCGACGTCGACGGCTACACCGACGACCGCAACCGTCCCGACCTCGACCGCACGAGCCGCCTGTCCGCCCACCTCAAGTACGGCACGGTCCACCCCCGGCAGCTCCTCGCCCGGCTCGGGCGCAGCGGCGGCGCCACCACCTGGGCCGGCGAGCTCTGCTGGCGCGACTTCTACGCCGACGTGCTCCACCACCGCCCGGAGACCGCCCGCCAGAACTACGTCACCACCATGGACGGCCTGCGCTGGGACCAGGGGACGGGCGCCGACGAGCGCTTCGAGGCGTGGACGCAGGGCCGCACGGGCTACCCGATCGTCGACGCCGGGATGCGCCAGCTCCTGGCCGAGGGCTGGATGCACAACCGGGTGCGGATGATCACCGCGTCGTTCCTGGTGAAGGACCTCCACCTCCACTGGGGGCGGGGCGCCCGCTGGTTCCTCGAGCACCTGGTCGACGGCGACCTGGCGTCGAACAACCACGGGTGGCAGTGGACCGCGGGCACCGGCACCGATGCCGCCCCGTTCTTCCGCATCTTCAACCCGACCGCCCAGGGGCAGCGCTTCGACCCGACGGGCGACTACGTGCGGCGCCACGTCCCCGAGCTGCGCTCCATCGAGGGGAAGGCGGTGCACGAGCCGTGGAAGCTCGGGGACCGGGACCTCTTCGGCGGCGCCCCGGGCGCCGGTGCCGACACCTACCCGGCCCCGATCGTGGACCACAAGGCTGAGCGCGAGGAGGCGCTGGCCCGGTTCCAGGGCAGGTAGGGGCGCCTCCTCGAGGCCCGAGGCCCGGTTCGGGGGCTGGCACTCGGTAGGATCGAGTGCCAACGATCTCCCGAGAGGTGGCCATGCTCGACGAGCGCAAGGCATCGATCCTCCGTGCCGTGGTGGAGGAGTACATCCAGACCGCCCAACCCGTGGGCTCCGGCCACGTGGTCGACGCGCCGGGCGTGAGCGTGTCGTCGGCCACCGTGCGCAACGAGATGGCCGCGCTCGAGACCGAGGGGTTCCTCGCCCAGCCCCACACCTCGGCGGGGCGCATCCCCACCGAGAAGGGCTACCGCTACTTCGTCGACGCCCTGGCCCAGCCCTCGCTCGACCGGGGCTCGGCCCAGCAGGTCCGGGCCTTCTTCGACCGGGCCCACGGCGAGATCGAGCAGATGCTCCTCGACACCACCCGCCTGCTCACCGGCCTCACCGACTACGCCGCCGTGGTGGTCGGCCCGCCGGCCGACGTCGGCAAGGTGCGCTCGGTGCAGCTGGTCAGCCTCACGCCCCGCGTCGCCCTCCTGGTGGCCGTGCTGGCCAACGGGGTGGTGGAGAAGCGCACCGTGGAGCTGGGCGACGACACCGACGAGGTCGTGCTGCAGGGCGTGGTCGACCAGCTCGCGCCCCACGCCATCGGCCAGCCCTTCGCGGTGGTGGCCGACGTGCCGGCCGCGATGGATCCCGTCACCGAGGCGGTCCTCGCCCGGGTCCGCCGGGCGGTGGGCACGTCGGTCGACGACGAGGCCGACCACGTCTTCGTGAACGGCGCGTCGCGCATCTCCGCCTCCTTCGAGGCCGTCGAGACCGTGCGCTCGGTGCTCACCATCCTCGAGCAGCAGCTCGTGGTGGTCTCGCTGCTGCGCGACGTCGTCGACCGGGGCCTCAACGTGGCGATCGGCAGCGAGACCGGCATGCAGCCGCTGGCCGACTGCGCGCTGGTGGTCGCCCCCTACACCGTCGACGGCGAGCGGGTCGGCACGGTCGGCGTGCTCGGCCCCACCCGCATGAACTACCCCCAGGCGCTCGCCGCGGTGGCCGTCGTCGGCCAGCGCCTCGGGCACCGGCTGAGCGAAGGCTGACTCCCCACCTGTGTCCACCGACTACTACGACCTGCTCGAGATCGAGCGCAGCGCCAGCAGCGACGAGATCAAGCGCGCCTACCGGGTGGCGGCCCGTCGGTACCACCCCGACAACAACCCGGGTGACGCCGCGGCCGAGGCCCGCTTCAAGGAGGTGGCCAACGCCTACGAGGTGTTGAGCGACCCCGACAAGCGCCGCCACTACGACCAGTACGGCGCCGACGGGCCCCGGGCCGGCGATCCCTTCGGGGGCTTCGGCGGTGCCGGTGGCGGCCTGGGCGACATCTTCGAGGCCTTCTTCGGCGGCAACGGTGGCGGCGGCGGGGGTGGCGCCCGGCCCGGTCCGGCGGCGGGGCCCGACCTCGAGGCCACGGTGGAGATCGACTTCGAGGCCGCCGTCTTCGGCGCCACCCAGGAGGTCACCGTCCGCACCGCGGTGCCCTGCGAGCCGTGCGAGGCCACCGGGGCCACCCCGGGCACCACCGCCGAGCAGTGCGGGCAGTGCGGCGGGGCCGGCCAGGTGCGCCAGGTCCGCCAGAGCATCCTCGGTCAGATGGTCACCGCGGTGGCCTGCCCGGTCTGCCGGGGCGCCGGGCAGATCATCGCCAGCCCGTGCGAGACCTGCCGGGGCGAGGGCCGCACCATCGCCGAGAAGACCTACACGGTCGACATCCCGGCGGGGGTCGACACCGGGTCCACGCTCCGCCTGTCGGGCTTCGGTGCCGTCGGCGTGCGAGGTGGCGGGAAGGGCGACCTCTACGTCCAGGTCCGGGTCCGTCGCCACCACCACTTCCAGCGCGAGGGCGTCGACCTGGTGCACGAGCTGCACCTGCCCATGACCCAGGCCGCCCTCGGGGCGGTCATCGCGTTCGAGACGCTCGACGGCACCGAGGACCTCGTCATCCCGCGCGGCACCCAGACCGGCAAGGTGTTCCGGCTGCGCGGGCGGGGTGTGCCCCACGTGCGGGGCCGGGGGCGCGGCGACATCCTCGTCCACGTGCTGGTCGACACCCCCACCGACCTCTCGCCCGAGGCCGAGGAGGCGCTCCGCGGCATCGCCGAGGCTCGCGGTGAGGACGTGGCGCCGGCGGACAAGGGCTTCTTGTCCCGGATCAAGTCGGCGTTCTCCTGACCCTGGCCGTCCCCGCCGACGGTGGCCCCTTCGTCTTCGTGGCCGACCTCGACCGGCCGGTGCTGGACGACGACGATCACCACCACCTGGCCCGGGCCCGCCGGCTGCGGGCGGGCGACCCGCTGGTCCTGGGCGACGGCGCCGGGCGCTGGGTGGCGGCGCGCTTCGGCGGGGTCGAGCCCGAGCTGGCGGGGGAGCCGGTGCTGGCGCCCCTCCCCGCGCCCCCCGTGGCCGTGGCCTTCGCCCTGGTGAAGGGGACCAAGCCGGAGCTGGCGGTGCAGAAGCTCACCGAGCTCGGCGTCGACGCCATCGTGCCGTTCGTGGCCGCCCGCTCGGTGGTGCGGTGGGACGCCGCCCGGTCCGCCTCGGGCCACGCCCGCCTGGTGCGGGTGGCGCGTGAGGCGGCCATGCAGAGCCGTCGACCGTGGCTGCCGGTGGTGGAGGCGGTGTCGTCGTTCGCCGAGGTGGCGGCCCGGCCCGGTGCGTGCCGGGCCGATCGCGGCGGGGGGCCGCCGACGCTCGACCGGCCCCTGGTGCTCACCGGGCCGGAGGGCGGCTGGGCCCCCGAGGAGCGTGCCCTCGATCTCCCCGTGGTGGGGCTGGCCGAGGGGGTGCTGCGGGCCGAGACGGCGGCGATCGCCGCCGGCGTGGTGCTGACCGCGCTGCGGGCCGGCCTGGTGGCCCGGCCCGACTAGCCGGGGGTCAGCGCCCGGCGTCGAGGACGGGCGTGCCCTTGAACAAGATGCCGAGCTGCTCGAGGCGCTCGGTGGCGTGGTCGGTGGGGGTGTCGAGCACGCAGGCGATGGCGCGGAGGTCGTCCCGGCGGATGGTGAGCACCCGGCCGTTGAAGTCCTGACGCTGCACCTGGATCATGGCCACGTAGCGGCGGAGCATCTCGCCGGTGGGGCCACCGATGTCGTCGAGGCGGCCCAGGTCGAGGACCACCTTGCGGGGCTCGGCGAGCGGCGACTGGGTGAGGTCGAGGTAGTGGCCGTCGGCGCTGTCGCCGGTCTCGCGGGGGAGGAGCTGGTCCACCGGCACCTGGTACACGCGGGCCAGGCGATGGAGGCGGGGGACCGAGATGGCCCGCTCGCCGCGCTCGTAGGCCCCGAGCACCGACGCCTTGAACTCCTGCTCGGAGAGGTCTTCGGCCTCTTGCAGGGAGAGCCGCTTCTGCCGGCGGATGGCCCGGAGGCGGTCGCCGACCAGGCGGGCGTAGTCGGCGGACTCGGGATCGAGCTCGGCTTCTGGCGACGACATGCGGGGCTCCTGAGGGCGAAGGGAACGGTGCGCACGCAGCGCGCTGATCTACGAAACTACACCACGGAGCGCGACATTGTCACGATGCGTGAGCGGTTTGGGCCCATGCTCGCGCACTATGCGGTCGGCAGCCACCCGGATGGGGACTCGACGGGGCTTCGGTACCCTTTGGGCATGGCGTTCGGGCTCTACCTCCACGTGCCCTTCTGCCGGCACCGGTGCGACTACTGCGCCTTCGCCACCTGGACCGACCGCGCCCACCTGGCCGAGCGCTACCTGGCCGCCTGCCGCCGCCAGATCGAGGAGGCGGCCCCAGGCCTGCCGCCGGTCACCAGCGTGTTCGTCGGGGGTGGGACGCCCACCCTGGTGGACCCCCACCTGCTGGTCGACGTGCTGGCCGCCGTCCCCCTGGCCGACGGCGCCGAGGTCAGCATCGAGTGCAACCCCGACGACCTCGACCGCGCCCGGGCCGAGGTCTACGCCGCCGGTGGGGTGACGCGGCTGTCGATCGGCGTGCAGTCGATGGTGCCGGAGGTGCTGGCCACGCTCGGTCGCGAGCACGACCCCGCCAACGTGCGCCGGGCCGTCGAGGCGGCCCACGGCGCCGGCCTGCCCACCAACGTCGACCTCGTGTACGGGGCCGCCGGCGAGACCCTCGAGCAGTGGGCCACCACCGTCGACGCCTCCATCGCCCTCGAGCCGGCCCACGTGAGCGCCTACGCGCTCACGGTCGAGGCCGGCACGCCGCTCGCCGATGACCCGGCCCGCCACCCCGACGACGACACCCAGGCCGACCAGTACCAGCTGGCCACCGACCGCCTGGGTGCGGCGGGGTTCGAGTGGTACGAGATCTCCAACTGGGCCCGCCCCGGTCACGAGTGCCGCCACAACCTCCTCTACTGGACCGAGGGCGAGTACCTGGCCGTCGGCTGCGCCGCCCACGGCCACCGCGACGGTCGCCGGTACTGGAACCACCGCACCCCCGAGCGGTACGTCGCCGCGGTGGAGGCCGGTCGGTCGCCGGAGTCGGGCTCGGAGCGCCTCGGTGCCGACGAGCGGCGCGTCGAGGGCCTCCAGCTGGCCATCCGCACCCGGGACGGCGTCGCCGGCCACGAGGTGGGCGACGAGGTGGTCACCGAGCTGGAGGGGCTGATCGAGCGGCGGGCCGACCGGGTGGTGCTGACCCCCGCCGGGCGGCTCCTGGCCAACGAGGTGGCCATCCGCCTGGGCTGATCGCCTGGTTCCGAGGCCGATCAGCCGAGGAACGGGACCACGTCGAGGAGCGAGGCGACGCGGTCGCAGTCGCAGTCGTCGCGGATCCCGAGCGGGTCCACCAGCACCGGGTGGACCCCGGCCGCCCGGGCGCCGCGCACGTCGTACTGGTAGGCGTCGCCCACGTGGATCGCCCGGTCGGCGGTCGCGCCCACCAGCTCCAGGGCCAGCTCGAAGATCCGCGGGTCCGGCTTGGCGACGCCCACCGCGCCCGAGTCGATGATCCCGGTCACCTCGACCCCCGGGCCCGGGCCCACCTGGAGGAGCCCCGAGGTCGCGAGCAGCTCCGCCACCGTGCCGTCGGCGTTCGAGACGATCACGATGGGGAGCCCGGTGGCGGCGATGGCGGCCAGGCCCTCGGCGGCCCACGGGAGCGGCTGGGTCCAGAGCCCGCCCGCCGACCAGAGCACGTCGAGCAGCGTGGCGACCTCCTCGGCGCGGGCGTGGCCGGCGAAGCCGAGGTGCCCGGCGTAGGCCGCGTGGTAGTCGGTGAAGACCTCGGGATCGGCTCGGGCCCGGTCGACGGCGTGCATGCCCCGGTAGTGGGCCTCGAACAGCCGCTCGGGATCGACGGGGAGCCCGGCGGCCGCCAGGGCCGCCTCCACCCGCTCGGCCAGCGGGCTCACCAGCACGCCGCCGGCATCGAGGAACACCACGTCGAACGGTCGGTCGGCCATGGGCCGAACCGTACGGCCCGACGGGGCCCTGGGCGCAGCGGGGGTCGGCTCGGGGGGCGCCCCGAGGACGGGGGGTGGAGACGGTGTGGAGGAGACCGGGTGGTGGCGAGGAGGTGGTGGCGGGTCCGGGCGGCGGTACGGTCCGTCGATGGGGACCGCCGGACCAGCGATGACCGAGGGTGCGGACCGAGGTGCGGACCGAGGTGCCGGTGGCGGCGTGGATCGGCGGGCCGGCGACGCCCACCCGGGTCGGCAGTGGTGGGCGCTGGGGCTGGTGGTCGGTCCGGTGGCGTTCGTGTCGGCGTGGGCGGTCGGCGGGGCCCGCACGGCCGGCTACTCGCCCGTGCACGACGCCATCAGCCGGATCGCCGCGGTGGGCGCGCCGGAGCGGGCGCTGATGACGGCCGGCTTCGTGGTCTACGGGGCCGGCGTGCTGGCCGGGGCCCCGGCGCTCCGCCGGTCCGTGGTGGGGCGGGCCTGGCCGGCCGTGGTGGTGAACGGGGTCGCCACCTGGGCGGTGGCGGCCCTGCCGCTCGACGTCTCCGACGCGGGGGACCTGGCCCACGGCGTGGCCGCCACCGTCGGCTACGTGTCGCTGGCCGCCGTGCCCGCGCTGGCCGCGGCACCGCTCGCCGCTGCCGGCCACCGCGGGCCGGCTCGCGCCTCGGCGGTGGCCGCGGTGGCCATCGCCGCCTGCCTGGCGATGACCGTCGTGGCCGACGCCAAGGGGCTCGCCCAGCGGACCGGCCTCGGCATCGGCGACGCCTGGCTCATCGCCGCCGGCCTCACCCTCGCCCGCGCCTCCCGCCCCCGCTGACCACCTCCTTGACCCCGACCCGAACCGGAGACACCAGGAGCTGCTGGACGACGATGGGCGACCGAGCTGCAGGGGACAGCTCGCCGAGGGGCCGACCCTGCGGTGCCGAGTTGACGCTGGCCGCGCCGATCCGGCGTCTGCCCGACCCCGGGGCGGGGGCAGCAGGAGCTGCTGGATGCGGGCCGGTGACCGAGCGGCAGGTGTGGTCGCCGGAGGCGAAACGGGCCCGAGCGGCCCGGCCGACGAAGGAGGCCGAGAGCGGGGAGAACAGCTCGCCGAGGCGCCAGCCGAGGCCAACGGTGCGCGGCGAGCCCGGTCGATCGCGACGAGCGTGGTGCGTGGCCGACGAGAAGTTGGCCCGGTCAGCGGCGGAGCCGCTACCGGGTCAACTTCTTGTACTTGATGCGGTGGGGCTGGTCGGCCTCGGCGCCGAGCTCCTTCTTGCGGAAGGCCTCGTACTCGCTGAAGTTGCCCTCGAACCAGCGCACCTGGCTGTCGCCCTCGAAGGCGAGCATGTGGGTGGCGATGCGGTCGAGGAACCAGCGGTCGTGGGAGATCACCACGGCGCAGCCGGCGTAGGCCTCGAGGGCGTCCTCCAGGGCGCGGAGGGTGTCGACGTCGAGGTCGTTGGTGGGCTCGTCGAGGAGGAGGACGTTGCCGCCCTCCTTGAGGAGCTTGGCCAGGTGCACCCGGTTGCGCTCGCCGCCGGAGAGCACGCCGACGGTCTTCTGCTGGTCGGAGCCCTTGAAGTTGAACGAGGCCACGTACGCCCGGCCGTGGATCTCCCGGCCGCCGACCACGAGGTCGTCCTTGCCGCCGGTGATCTCCTCGTAGACGGTCTTGGTGTCGTCGAGGCTGTCGCGGCTCTGGTCGACGTAGGCCAGCTGCACGGTGGTGCCGACGGTGATGGAGCCGCTGTCGGGCTGCTCCTGGCCGGTGAGCATCTTGAACAGGGTGGTCTTGCCGGCGCCGTTGGGGCCGATGATGCCGACGATGCCGGCCTTGGGCAGCGAGAAGGACAGGTCCTCGATGAGGAGCTTGTCGCCGAAGCCCTTGGCCAGGTGGTCGACCTCGATCACCTGGTCGCCGAGGCGATCGCCCGACGGGATGAAGATCTGCAGCTTCTGGTCGCGGGCCTCGGCCGCCTTGGATGCTTCGAGCAGCTTGTCGTAGGCGGCGAGGCGGGCCTTGCCCTTGCTCTGGCGGGCCTTGGGCGACATGCGCACCCACTCGAGCTCCTGGTTGAGGGCCCGCTGGCGGTTGGAGTCCTGCTTCTCCTCGAGGGCGAGGCGCTCGGACTTCTGCTCCAGCCAGCTGGAGTAGTTGCCCTCGAAGGGGTGGCCCTTGCCGCGGTCGAGCTCGAGGATCCAGCCGGCCACGTTGTCGAGGAAGTAGCGGTCGTGGGTGATGGCCACGATGGTGCCGGGATAGTCGCGCAGGAAGCGCTCGAGCCAGGCCACGGACTCGGCGTCGAGGTGGTTGGTGGGCTCGTCGAGCAGCAGCAGGTCGGGCGAGGAGAGGAGCAGGCGGCACAGGGCCACCCGGCGGCGCTCGCCGCCGGAGAGGGTGGTGACCTCGGCCTCGCCCGGGGGCAGGCGCAGGGCGTCCATGGCGATCTCGAGCTTGCGGTCGAGGTCGTTGGCGCCCTTGGCGGCGATCTCGGCCTCCAGCCGGGCCTGCTCCTCGCCGATCTTCTCGTAGTCGGCGTCGGGGTCGGCGTACTTGGCCAGGCAGGCGTCGTAGGCGGTGAGGAGGCCGGCCACCTCGGCCACGCCGTCGAGCACGTTGTCCTTGACGTTCTTGGTCTCGTCGAGGTGGGGCTCCTGTTCGAGCATGCCGACGGAGAAGCCGGGGGTGAGGCGGGCCTCGCCGGTGAAGCCGTCGTCTCGGCCGGCCATGATCTTGAGGAGCGACGACTTGCCGGCGCCGTTGCCGCCGAGGACGCCGATCTTGGCGCCCGGGTAGAACTGGAGGTTGATGTTCTTCAGCACCTCGCGGTCCGGCGGGTAGAACCGGGTGAGCTTGTGCATGGAGTAGATGAACTGGGCCGCCATGAGCGCGGGACCTCCGTGATCGCGGTGCGTCGGGCTGCCGACGCCGACGGGCCAGGCTAGTGGGGGGTCGGCGACCCGCAGCGGCCGAGGACCGACGTGGTGGTGGCGGCCTCGGCGGGATCGGGCCGGGGCAGCCCGGGGGGCAGCCCGGGCGGCGCTTGTCACCACCCGCAGGTTGGCGGAGGGTGGACGCCATGACGAACGCTCCCGCCATCGAGGTCTCCGGGCTCTCCAAGCGGTTCGGCGACGTGGTGGCCGTCGACGGGGTCGATCTCCAGGTGGCCCCCGGCACCGTCTTCGGCCTGCTCGGGCCGAACGGCGCCGGCAAGACCACCATCGTCCGCATCCTCACCACGATCATCCGTCCCGATGCCGGCAGCGCGAGGGTGCTGGGGCTCGACGTGGTCGCCGAGAGCCCCCGGGTCCGGGCCAACATCGGCCTGGCCGGCCAGTACGCGGCGGTCGACGAGCAGCTCACCGGCCGGGAGAACCTCCGTCTGGTGGGCCAGCTCTGCCACCAGCCCCGCGCCGACGTCGCCCGCCGGGCCGACGAGCTCCTGGAGCGCTTCGGCCTGGCCCACGCCGCCGACCGCACGCTCAAGACCTACTCGGGCGGCATGCGGCGCCGCCTCGACCTGGCCGCCTCGCTGGTCCACCGGCCCCCGGTCCTGTTCCTCGACGAGCCCACCACCGGGCTCGACCCCCAGAGCCGCAACGACCTCTGGGCGGTCATCCGGGAGCTGGTGGCCGAGGGCACGACGGTGCTGCTCACCACCCAGTACCTCGAGGAGGCCGATCAGCTGGCCCAGCGCATCGCGGTGATCGACCGGGGCACGGTGATCGCCGAGGGCACGGCCGGGGAGCTCAAGGCCCAGCTCGGGGCCACGGTCCTCGAGGTCGCCTTCGCCGACGTCGCCGCGGCCCGGGCCGCCCGGGACACGGTGGCGGCCATCGCGCCGGGGGCCGAGGTCGACGGGGCCATCGTGCGGGCGCCGGTGGGCGACGGTGCCCGCGCCGCCCTCGACGTGCTGCGGGCGGTGGACGCCGCCGGCCTGGCCGTGGCCGGCTTCACCGTCCGCGAGCCGAGCCTCGACGACGTGTTCCTCACGCTCACCGGGCACCGGGCGGAGGCCGGGCCCGACCCCACCACGGGCGACGATGACGACGAGACCCGCCCGGAGCTGGCCGGTGCCCGAGGAGGACCGCGATGACCACCACCGAGCCCGCCCCCCTCGCCGCGTCCCCGGCCCCCGCCCCGGCGGTGGCCCCGGCCGACGACCCCGGCGGCTCCCTGCTCGGCTGGGCCGTGCGGGACTCGCTCGCCCTCGCCAAGCGGAACCTCCTCCACTACACGAGGGTGCCGCAGCTGCTGGTGTTCACCTTCGTCCAGCCGATCATGTTCGTGCTGCTCTTCCGCTACGTCTTCGGCGGCACCATCCGGGTCGGCGACCTGGCCTACGTCGACTACCTCATGCCCGGCATCTTCGGGCAGGTCGTGGTGTTCGGCGCCATGGCCACGGCCATCGGGCTCGCCGAGGACCTCGGCAGCGGCATCGTCGAGCGGTTCCGCTCCCTGCCCATGGTCCGCATGGCGGTGCTGGCCGGACGCACGGGCGCCGACCTGTTGCGGAACACCGGGGTGGTCGTGGTGATGCTGCTGGTGGGCATGGCGGTCGGCTTCCGCCCCCAAGGGGGCGTGCTGCGCGTGCTGGCCGGGTGCCTCCTGGTGCTGGCGTTCTCCTTCGCGCTCTCGTGGGTCATGTCGCTGGTGGGCCTGCGGGTGGCCAACGCCGAGGCCGCCCAGGCCGTGTCGTTCCCGCTGCTGTTCCCGCTCACCTTCGCCTCGGCCGCCTTCGTGCCGGTCAACTCCATGCCGGGGTGGCTCCAGGCCTTCGCCGCCCACCAGCCCGTCACCGTGGTGGTGAGCGCCGCCCGAGGGCTGATGCTGGGGCCGGAGGCGGCCGCCGACCTCCAGGCGTCGGGCGTCTTCACCACCTCCACCACCGGCTACGTGATCCAGAGCGTCCTCTGGATCGTCGCCATCCTGGCCGTCTTCGTGCCCCTGGCGATCCGCCGGTTCAACCGGGGCTGACCGGGCCCGGGGGCCCCTCGGCGCCCCTCATTCGGACAGCCGTGGCCGCTCGGTAGGATCGATCGGTGATGGCCGACAACCCCAGCCCCACCGACGCCCTTGGACCGAACGCGTGGCTCGTCGACGAGATGTACGAGCAGTTCCTCGACGACCCGAGGTCGGTCAGCGAGAGCTGGCAGGACTTCTTCGCCGACTACCAGCGCGACAGCGACGTCACCGCCAGCGTCACCGATCGCGCCCTCCCGGCGTCGGGCCGCACGGGGGACACCGCACAGGTCGAGGCGGTGAAGCCCGGCCAGGCGCCGCCGGCCGCCGCCGAGGGGAAGCCGGCCCCGGCCCCGGCCCCCAAGGGCACCGGCATCGGCCCCGACGGCACCGCCGAGGTGCCCGGCGAGCCGCTGCGGGGCGCCGCCGCCCGCATCGTGGCCAACATGGAGGCCAGCCTCGAGGTCCCCACCGCCACCTCGTTCCGTGAGGTGCCGGCCAAGCTCCTCGAGGTCAACCGCCGCATCATCAACGGCTACCTCACCCGCACCCGGGGCGGGAAGATCAGCTTCACCCACCTCATCGGGTTCGCCATCGTGCGGGCGGTCGCCGAGACCGTCCCCAACATGAACAGCTCCTACCTGGAGGGGCCCGACGGCAAGCCCCGCGTGGTCCGCCACGACACGGTGGGCCTGGGCCTCGCCGTCGACGTGGAGAAGAAGGACGGCTCCCGCACGCTGCTCGTCCCCGTCATCAAGGACGCCGCCTCGGTCGACTTCCGCGGCTTCTGGGGCGCCTACGAGGACCTGATCCGCAAGGTCCGCTCCAACAAGCTCAGCCCCGACGACTTCGCCGGCGCCAGCGTCACCCTCACCAACCCCGGCACCATCGGCACCGTGCAGTCCGTGCCGCGCCTCATGCCCGGCCAGGGCGTCATCGTCGGCGTCGGCCGCCTCGACTACCCGGCGGCCTTCGCCGGCTCCGATCCGCAGGCGCTCGCCGAGATGGGCCTCTCCAAGGTGATGACGGTCACGTCCACCTACGACCACCGGATCATCCAGGGTGCCGAGTCCGGGCTGTTCCTGAAGCGCATCCAAGAGCTCCTGATGGGCGAGGACGACTTCTACGGGAAGATCTTCCGCTCCCTCGGCGTGCCCTACACCGCCGTGAGCTGGCTGGCCGACGACAACCCGGTCGACAAGGAGCAGGCCCGCCTCGAGAAGCAGATGCACGTGCAGACGCTGATCAACCAGCACCGCGTGCGCGGCCACCTCATCGCCGACCTGGACCCCCTGGCGTGGAAGGAGCCGCAGATGCACAGCGAGCTCGACCCCGCCACCTACGGGCTCACCATCTGGGACCTCGAGCGCGAGTTCCTCACCACCGGCGTGGGCGGTCGGTCGCGGATGAAGCTCGGCGACATCCTGCACGTGCTGCGCAACGCCTACTGCCGCACCATCGGCATCGAGTACATGCACATCTCCGATCCGGTGCAGAAGCGCTGGATCCAGGCCCACGTCGAGGGCGTCGACGACCGGCTCAGCCCCGAGGAGCAGCGCCACGTCCTCGGTCGCCTCAACGCCGCCGAGGCGTTCGAGAAGTTCCTCGCCACCAAGTACGTCGGCCAGAAGCGCTTCGGCATCGAGGGCGCGGAGTCGGCCATCCCGATCCTCGACGCCGTCCTGGAGCGGGCGGCGCAGGACGGGCTGCACAGCGCGGTGATGGGCATGGCCCACCGCGGGCGCCTCAACGTGCTCACCAACATCGTGGGCAAGAACTACGACCAGCTGTTCAAGGAGTTCGAGGGCTTCATCGACCCCGAGTCCACCCAGGGCTCCGGCGACGTCAAGTACCACCTCGGCCAGACCGGCACCTTCACCAGCCGCACCGGGGAGACGCTCCCCATCGAGCTGGCCGCCAACCCGAGCCACCTCGAGACGGTCGACCCGGTGGTGGAGGGCATGGTGCGGGCCAAGCAGGACCTCATCAACGACCCCGAGGCGTTCTCGGTGCTGCCCGTGCTGCTGCACGGCGACGCCGCCTTCGCCGGCCAGGGCGTGGTGGCCGAGACCCTGAACTGCTCCACCATCAAGGGCTACCGGGTGGGCGGCACCGTCCACCTCATCATCAACAACCAGCTCGGCTTCACCACGTCGCCCGAGTCGGCCCGGTCCTCGGAGTACTGCACCGACGTGGCCAAGATGATCGAGGCGCCGATCTTCCACGTGAACGGCGACGACCCCGAGGCCTGCGTCCGGGTGGCCCGGCTGGCCTACGCGTTCCGCCAGGAGTTCCACAAGGACGTCGTCATCGACATGGTCTGCTACCGGCGGCACGGCCACAACGAGGGCGACGACCCGAGCTACACCCAGCCGCTCATGTACAAGCGCATCGACGCCCGCCGGTCGGTGCGCAAGCTCTTCACCGAGTCGCTGGTGAAGCGCGGCGACATCTCCATCGAGGAGGCCGAGCAGGCCCTCGACGACTTCTCGGCCCGTCTCGGCACCGCGCTCACCGAGACGCGCGACGCCAAGCCCGACGACGAGGTGATCGCCCTCCCGATGCCGCCCGCCGTGGGCGTGCTGCCCCACGTCGAGACCGGGGTCTCCCGGGAGGTCCTCGACCGGATCTACGCCACCATGTCGTCGGTCCCCGAGGGCTTCCAGGTCCACCCCAAGCTGGCCAAGCAGTTCGAGACCCGCACCAAGATGGTCGAGGGTGGCGACGTCGACTGGGCCACGGCCGAGGCCCTCGCCATGGGCTCGCTGCTCGTGGAGGGCACCGACATCCGCTTCTCGGGCCAGGACTCGCGACGTGGCACGTTCTCGCAGCGCCACTCCGTGCTGTCCGACTACGGCACCGGCGCCGAGTTCGCCCCCCTGGCCAACCTCGGCCCCGACCAGGGCAAGCTGTGGATCTACGACTCGCTGTTGAGCGAGTACGCGGCCATGGGCTTCGAGTACGGCTACTCGGTGGTCCACAAGGACGCCCTCGTGGTCTGGGAGGCCCAGTTCGGCGACTTCGTCAACGGCGCCATGATCGTGATCGACCAGTACCTGGTGGCGGCCGAGGACAAGTGGGGCCAGACCTCGGGCCTCGTGCTGCTGCTGCCCCATGGCCTCGAGGGCCAGGGCCCCGAGCACTCGTCGGGCCGCATCGAGCGGTTCCTCACCCTGTGCGCCGAGGACAACATCCAGGTGGCCAACGCCACCACGTCGGCCCAGTACTTCCACCTCCTCCGTCGCCAGATGAAGCGCGAGGTGCGCAAGCCGCTGGTGGTCATGACGCCCAAGTCGCTCCTGCGGGCCAAGGCGGCCCGGTCGCCCATCGGCGAGCTGGAGCACGGCTCCTTCCTGGAGCTGCTCGACGACGCCACCATCACCGACCGGGGCGCCGTGGAGCGGGTGGTGTTCTGCTCGGGCAAGGTGGCCTACGACGCCATCGCCCGCCGCGACGAGCGGGGCCATGCGGCGGCCGTCGTGCGGATCGAGCAGCTGTACCCGTTCCCCTACAAGCAGATCAGCGAGGTCCTGGCGTCGTACCCCAACGCCCAGGAGGTGGTCTGGCTCCAGGAGGAGCCCGACAACATGGGCCCCCGGGCGTTCGTCAACGAGCGCCTGTGGCCGCTGGTCCCCGAGGGCACCAAGTACCGCCAGGTCTCCCGCACCGGCTCGGGCAGCCCCGCCACCGGCAGCCACGGCATCCACGTCCAGGAGCAGGCCCAGATCATCGACCAGACCTTCGAGGGGATGTAGACGGGGCTGCGCCGTCTCGTTCGCTCGGCGGTCGGCGTGGGCGGGCGCCGCTGTCCAACGTTGGAGCGACATGCGGCCTGGCGACCTCGGGAGCGTGGGTGGTGCTGCCGGGGGGTCCGACGCCAGTCGGCAGCAGACCGGGTCATGCTCGACCAGGATCGCCCCAGCGGGCAGCTCGTGGCGACCGTGCCGAGTCGGGTGTCGGGTCAAGCGGCCGGCGCGGGTTGTCCGGATGGGAGGTTACGGGCGCGAGCGGGTCCGGGTTGTCGCTGCAACGTTGGACAGCAGGACCGGGCCGGGAGCCCGGTGCTCGGCGCTCGGTGCTCTAGGTTCCGTCCGTCGCGGCGGGCATGGCAGGTGGGAGGCAACCGAGTGGACGCATCGATCTGGCACGGCCGGATCACCGACGAGGGCGGCGTGCTGACCATCCGGCCGGGGTTGCGCGACTCGGCGTATCCGTAGCAGCTGCTCCTCATCGCCACGGCCATGCTCGCCGGCGACCGGAGCGATCGATGGCTCCTCGGCTTCGCGGCGATGGCCGTCGTGGGGCTGATCCAGTGCCTCGTCGGCCTGGCCCGGGACCGGGTGGTGGTGGACGCCTCGGGGATCGTGAGCCGTCGCTGGCGGACCCGTTCGTGGGCGTGGTCCGAGATCGCCCGCCTGCACCGCCACGCCGCTGATCTCGACCGCGACCCGGAGGAGCGGCGGCGGGTCCTCCTGGTGCCGGTCGAGGGTCGCCGCCGGCCGCTCCTGTTCTGGGCACCCTCCGACCGGTCGCCCGTCGTGCAGCGCTTCCACACCCTGGCGCTGCAGCGAGCGACCGCCCCCGGCGTCGACACGGCGCCGCCCCCGCTGTCGGGGTGGTGGCTCGAACGACGACGGGACCGGACGATCGACCCCACGGTCGAGGCCAGCTAGCTTCCGTCCCGATCGTGGCGGGCGGGGGAGCAGGGGAGCAGGGGTGGACGCGTCGATCTGGCACGGTCGAGTCACCAACGAGGGCGGCGTGCTGACCATCCGGCCGGGGCTGCGGGACGCGTCGGCGCCGCTCACCTACCTGGCGGCGACGATCGTCTTCGCGACCGCCGATGCCGGTGATCCGTGGATGTCCGCGCAGGTGCGGGTGGTGGCGGTGATGGCGACCCTCTTCCTCGTCGGCTTCGTGCGGGCCCGGGTGGTGGTGGATGCGTCGGGGATCGTGAGCCGTCGCTGGCGGACGCGGTCGTGGGCCTGGTCGGAGATCGCCCGGCTGCACCGCGACGTCGCCGACCTCGCGTTCGTTGACCCGGAGCCAGAGGAGCGGCGGCCGGTCCTCCTCGTGCCGGTCCGCGGCCGTCGGCGCAAGCTGCCGGACTGGGCCCCGTCCCGGCGGTCACGCGCCGTGCAGCGCTTCGACGCCCTCGTGCTGGAGCGAGCAGCAGCGGCGGGCGTGGACACGAGCCTGGCGCCCGCGTCGCCAGTGCCGTGGTGGCGTCGGGAGCTCCCTGCGCCGAAGGACCGGGCCACCACCTGATCGATCGACGGGGCGGGCCCTAACTAGAACGTGTTCTTGTCTCGGGTAGGGTCCGGGGCATGCCTGCACCCACCGGGAACGCCGCCTTCGACGCCGCTCGGGCGGGTGGGATCATCGACACGTTCCTCTCGTTCCCCGACGTCCGGGAGGCCAAGGCCAAGGTCTACGACTTCATCCGCAAGGCCACCATGGACGCGGAGACGCAGTCGATGGAGATGCCCGCGCAGTACATGTTCAAGGACATCCCGAGCTACGACGAGATCGACGACCCGCTCGAGCTGACGCTCGCCGAGATGGAGCGGTTCGGGATCAGCCGGTTCCTCACCAACGTCACCGAGAAGGACCTGGCCCAGCGCGCCCTCACCGAGCACCCCGACAAGTTCTGGGGGATCTTGAACGTCGACCCCAACACCGGGATGCAGGCTCTCCGGGAGATCGACGCCGCGGTGGAGCAGTGGGGCAGCCAGCTCAAGGCGATCCACACCTGGGGGACGGCGCTGCTGCCGCAGGTGGCGCTCGACGACAAGAAGATGTTCCCCGTCTACGCCAAGTGCGCCGAAGCCGGGCTCCCGATCGTGGTCTACGCCGGCGTGCCGGGCCCGCGCCTGCCGATGCAGGCCCAGCTCCCGATGCAGCTCGACGAGGTGTGCTGGTTCTTCCCGGAGCTCACCATCGTCACGCGCCACGGTGCCGAGCCGTGGACCGAGCTGATGGTGAAGCTGCTGCTCAAGTGGCCGAACCTCTACTACTCCACCTCGGCGTTCGCCCCGAAGCACTACCCGGCCGACATCGTCGACTTCGCCAACACCCGCGGTGCCGACAAGATCCTCTTCGCCGGCTACTGGGCGGCCGGCCTCACCCTCGACCGCATCCACGCCGAGCTGCCGGCGGTGCCGTTCCGCGACCACGTCTGGCCCAAGTTCCTCCGCGAGAACGCCGAGCGTGTGTTCGGTGGGGCGCCCCACGCCTACCCGCCGGCCTGACCGGCCCGAGCCGGCGGCGGCGTGTGACCCACGTCCCCCTTGTCCATCGACCGGTCTACGGATAACGTCCGTTATCGAGCGCCCGGTGTCCGGGTGCCGCCGCGACAAGGGGACGGGTCATGTCGACCAACGAAGAGCTCATCGGCCGCGCCGACATCAACGACATCGAGGCGATCATGGCGATCGCCACCGCGGATGGGGAAGAGAACCTCCGCGCCGTCAAGGACAACGCGGATGCCATCTTCACGTGGGACTACGAGAAGGGCGCGCGGCCGCCCCTCAACAAGCTCTACGAGAAGGCCAAGCACAGCCAGTGGAACGGCGAGACCGACCTGCCGTGGGACACCGCGGTGGAGCCCATGGAGCTGGTGGAGCTGCAGCGGGCCGCGTTCGGCATCACCCCCGAGGAGCGGGCGGTCCGGGTGGCCGGGACGCCGTTCGAGAAGTGGGGCGAGAAGGACTTCGACCAAATGGCGCTCGAGTCCAACAACTGGATGCTCAGCCAGTTCATGCACGGTGAGCAGGGCGCGCTGATCTGCACCGCCAAGATCGTCGAGACGGTGCCGTGGATCGACGCCAAGTACTACGCGGCCACCCAGGTGATGGACGAGGCCCGCCACGTCGAGGTGTTCGCTCGCTACCTCGACACCAAGCTCGACGGCCACTACCCGATCAACGCCCACCTCGGCCTGCTGCTCGACGACATCATCGAGGACTCCCGCTGGGACATGACCTACCTGGGCATGCAGATCATGGTGGAGGGCCTGGCCCTCGCTGCCTTCGGCCTCATGCACATGACCAC
Source organism: Acidimicrobiales bacterium (assembly GCA_038241315.1). Lineage (GTDB taxonomy): Bacteria > Actinomycetota > Acidimicrobiia > Acidimicrobiales > Iamiaceae > Aquihabitans. Next base: position 53,974 of record JBBRFU010000005.1, read on the forward strand.
GCCCGAGCCGCTCCTCAAGCAGCTGCTCCGCTACGTGATGAGCGACGAGGCCCGCCACGTGGCCTTCGGCGTGCTCACCTTGAAGGAGTACTACCAGGAGCTCGACGCCGCCGAGATCCGTGAGCGCCAGGAGTTCGCCTTCGAGTCGGCCGTCCGCATGCGCGACCGCCTGCTGCAGCAGGAGGTGCTGGCCCGCATGGGCGTCGACGTGAAGGCCGCGGTGCAGTTCGCCATGCAGGACGAGGGTCGCAAGCTGTTCCAGCAGATGCTGTTCTCGAAGATCGTCCCGAACTGCAAGAAGCTCGGCCTGCTCGACGCCGGCGACGGGTGGCTGCGCACCAAGTTCGGCGAGCTCGGCGTGATCCAGTTCGAGGACCTCACCGACACCAGCGACGAGTACGAGGCCTTCGCCCTCGGCGAGTCCGAGCTCAGCGACGCCGCCCAACCCGCCTGAGCCACCCCGGTCGCTCGCCGCGCCCGGCAGGGGTGCCAGGCTCGTCCGATCACTCGGCGGTGGAGGTGGACGTGGCGGTTGCGTGCGACGTGGTCGACCTCGAGGACGTGCTCGCGGCGCGATCCGGACCGGACCGGGCCGACGTGGTGGTGGTGATCGACGTGATCCGGGCGTTCACGACGGCCGTGGCGGCCATCGACGGGGGAGCAGCCGAGGTGCACTGCGTGGCCGAGCTCGACGCGGCGCGGGAGCTGGCCGCTCGGTTGCCCGGCTCGCTGCTGATGGGGGAGGAGCGAGGGCGACGGCCCCGCGGGTTCGACGCCGGGAACTCGCCGTTCGACCTCGACGACCTCGACCTGCACGACCGGGTGGTGGTCCAGCGCACGAGCAACGGCACGCGGGGCCTGGCGAGGTTCGCGGCCGCCCCGCTGCTCCTCGCGGCCGCCGCCGTCAACGTCGGCGCCACGGGTCGATGGGTGCGCGCCCGGGGTGTCGACGCGGTGTCCCTGGTGTGCACCGGGACCACCCCGGAGGACCGCGCCTGCGCCGAGCACCTCGCGGCCGTCGTCACCGGCGGCGGGCCGGATCCGACCGAGCTGCGAGCAGCCGTGCTGGCCACCGCCCGGGACCACATCGCCTGGTGGTCGACCAGCCGCTCCATCGACGAGCTCGCCGCCTTCCACGCGGACGTCGACGTGTGCGCCCGCGTCGACCGCTCGAGCACGGTCCTGGTCGGCCGGCCGCTCGACGGCGCCGTGGTCCTCCGGCCTGCGCCCTGACCACCCGGTGGGCGGGTGCGGTCAGGCGCCGGGGGGGACGATGGGGTCTTCGGGGGGGGTGACGGGCGGCGCCGTGGTGGGGGGCGGCGGGGCCGTGGTGGGGGGCGGCGCGGCGGTGGTCGTGGTGGGGGGCAGCGTCGTGGTGGTCGGCGGGAGCGTCGTGGTGGTGGGCGGGAGCGTGGTGCTGGTGGTGGTGGTCGTCGACGTGGTGGAGGTGGACGTGCTCGACGTGGTGGTGCTCACCGATGTGGTGGTGGTGTCGGCGGGGTCGTCGTCATCGTCGTCGCTGGCCAGGATGACGAACGCCCCGACCACGATGATGAGCACCAGCAGGACGATGATGGCGATGAGCGGGCCCTTGCCGCGACCACCGTCGTCGGGCGGCTCCTCGTAGGTGGTCTCCTCGTAGTACCCGGCCCCACCGGAATCGCCACCCTCGGGGGCGGGGATGAAGTAGCCACCGGGGGGCGTGGGGGTGGGACCGGCGCCCGATCCGGGGGCCCCGGACGCCGGCACGGCCTGGGTGGGGTCGTCGCCGACCGAGGCCGCGCCCGGGCTCCACGCCTGGGTGGCCTCGCCGGCGCCGGACTCGGTCCCGCCGGGGGCGGTGGGATCGGCGTCCTCGGACGGCCGCCAGGCCCGGGTGGGGTCGTCGCCATCGGTCATGGTCGGGTTCTCCTCAGAGCTGCAGGTGGGTGTCGAGGCCCCTACCCCTTCGGGCGGCGGGCGAGCGGGGCCGGCCCGACGATCGGGCGGGTGGGCGGGTCAGGCGGTGGTGGCGATGCCACCGTCGACGGGGATGATCGTGCCGGTCAGGTAGGAGCCCGCCCGGGAGGCCAGGAAGAGGGCGATGCCGGCCATGTCGTCGGGGCGGCCGATCCGCTTGAGCGGGGCGGTGGCGGCGATCTGGTCGCCGAAGGCGTCGAGGGTGGCGGCCATCATCTTGGACTCGAAGGGCCCGGGGGCGATGGCGTTCACGGTGATGACGGGCGCCAGGTGCTTGGCCAGGTGCCGGGTGAGCTGGTGCACCGCGGCCTTGGAGGACGAGTACGAGTAGGTCTCGAGGGCCGGGACGTGGATGCCGTCGATGGACCCGATGTTGATGACCCGGGCCGGGTCCTCGGCGGACCCGGCGGCCTGCAGGAGCGGCAGCAGGAACTTGGTGGTGTGGAAGACGCCCTCCACGTTGAGGTCGAGGACCCGGCTCCACGACGCCGCGTCGTGCTCGGCCAGGGGGACCCCCCACGTGGCCCCGGCGTTGTTCACCAGCACGTCGAGGCGGTCGTGGTCGGCGGCGACGGCGTCGGCGAGGGCCCGGGCCCCGTCCTCGGTGGACAGGTCGCTCGGGACGCCCGTGATCTCGCCGAACTCGGAGAGCTCGGCCACGGTGGCGGCGACGGCGTCGGCTTTGCGGGAGGACACGATCACCTTGGCGCCACCGGCCACGAAGCCGCCGGCGATCATGCGCCCGATGCCACGCGTCCCGCCGGTGACCAGGACGGTCTTGCCGGCCACCGAGAAGAGGTCGGCTGGCGAGGTGGGTGGTGCGAGGTCGGCCATGGGCGGCGACCGTATCCCACGGGCCGGGCGGCCCGGCGCCCCACCTGGTCAGGCCCGCTGGCAGCGCGGGCACCACGTGGTGCCCCGCGCGTCCACCACCGTGCGCCGCAGCTCGGTGCCGCAGCGGGCGCAGGGCTCACCGGCCCGGCCGTAGCAGTCGAGCTGGTGCTGGTTGGACCCCGAGCCCCCGTCCACGGTGCGGTAGTCGCGCAGCGTGGTGCCGCCGTTGGCGATGCCCTGGGCCAGCACGTCGACGATGGCCGCGTGGAGCCGGGCCGCGGCCGGGCGGCTCAGGCGGCGGGCCCCGGGGTGGACCCCGGCCCGCCACAGGGCCTCGTCGGCGTAGATGTTGCCCACGCCTGCCACCGCCCGCTGGCCCAGGAGCTGGGACTTGACCCGGATGCGGCTCCTCCCGACCGCCCGCCACAGCGCCTCGGGGGTGAACGCCGGGTCGAAGGGCTCCGGGCCGAGCGCGGCGAGGGTCGGCATCGCCGACAGGTCGTCGCCCACCACGGCCAGGCGCCCGAACCGGCGCACGTCGCGGAAGGCGAACCGACGGCCGTCGTCGAGGCGCCACCACGCCCGGTCGTAGGGGTCGTCGGGCGTTCCCGGCGCATCGACCCGCAGCTGGCCGGTCATCCCCAGGTGGATCACCAGGCGCCGGCCGTCGTCGAGGGCGAGGAGGAGGTACTTGCCCCGGCGGCCGATGCCCTCGACGGCGTGGCCGACCGCCTCGACCGCCGGCGAGAACTTGGGCGACGGGTGGCTGCCGGCGGCCACCAGCACCCGGCCCCGCAGGAGCGGCTCGAGGCCCCGGCGGACCGTCTCGACCTCGGGCAGCTCGGGCACCGGGTCGACGGTAGCGGCGGCGCCCCGGATCGGCGGCGGCCGTCCCGGGGCGCCGGCGGGAGCGCGACGGCCCCCGGCGACGGGCCCGGTGGGGTTCGGCGACCGGGTGGGGGTCGATGGCTCGTTCGCTCAGGGATCGGGCGTCGGTGCCGATGGTGGACCCGTGGGACCTGCTTCGCTGATCACCTCCACCGCGGTGTCGCTCATGGCCGCGGCCCTGTTCACCCGCCGGTCCCGCTCGGGGTTTCTCGGCGAGCTCGACGCCGTCCGGTACCAGGCGCTCCTCGGCCCCGACGGCGAGGTGGCCGAGGCCATGGGTGCGCCGGACCCGACCCCCCGAGCGGCCGACACCTCCCCGCTCGCGGAGCTCGAGGCCCCGATGCCGCCGGCGACGGTGATCCCGCCCCTGACGTTCGCGCCGGGCCAGGACCTGACGGCCCCACCCGCTGCGGCGGCACCCGCGGCGGCACCGTCGGCCCCGACGGACGAGCTGCCGGCCCCGACGCACGTCCTCCCGGCCCCGGTGGACCTGGCGGTCCCGGTGGTCCCCGGCGCTCCGCACCCCACCCGCCCCCAGGAGATCTGGCACCCGCCGGTGGGCCCCGCCCCGGTGGACGGTGCTGCGGCCGACGGCCTCGCGGTGGATACTCGTGCGGTGGACGGTCGTGCGGTGGATGGTCCGGCAACCGAGGGCGAGCCGGTCGCCGAGCCGGCACCGGGCAGCACCCCGCCGCGCTCCCGCTTCGCCCGCCTGCTCGGCATGGGCGGCAGCGAGCCCGAGGCCGGCGACCACGACGGCCCGACCGGTGCCGCGGGCGATGCGGTCGGTGCGTCCGAGGTGGCGACCCCGGCCGACCAGGTCGAGGAGCTCCTCGCCCTGTTCGACCGACCTCCGGTGGAGCTGCCCGACGGGTCGCCCGTCCAGCCCTGGACGCCCGTGCTCGGGTCATCGGTGGGTGCGCTGACGGCGGAGCCGGTGGGCCGCCACGCCGACGAGGGCGAGCCGCCCTGGGCCGAGCTGGACCGGCTGGCCGCCGACGCGCCGGTCCCCGAGCCCGAGCCCGTCGACGCCGAGCCGCCGTGGGCGGAGCGGGACCGGACCGCGCCCGCGGTGCCGCTGGCCTACCTGGAGGTGGACGACGCCGTCCCACCGCCGTGGCTGGCGATCCCGGAGGGACCGGTCGCCGTCCCGGCCTCGGAGGGCCCGATCGAGGGCGCCGGGCCGGAGCTGCTGCCGCTGGCGGGCGACGGCACCGTGTCGACCCGCGGCGGCCACCTGCGCCTCGCGCCGCACCTGGGCCACGACCCCCGGCGCACCGCCGACGCCGTCGTGCTCGACGTGGCGACCGGGTGGTGCTGGACCGCGTTGGGCGCCGACGCCGAGCCGGTCCGCCTCGTGCTCCCCACCGGCACGGTCGACGTGCCGGCGGGCACCACCGCGCTCACCGTCCTGGAGCCCGACGGCTCGTCGTTCGTCGTGGTGGTGGCGGGCGAGGCGGCCCTGGCCCACCCGGGCGGGCGCCTGCGCCTGCGTGGCGGTGCCATGGCCCTGGTGCCGGTGGGCCGCGAGCCCCAGGTGGACGTGGCGTCGGTGACCGAGCTGGCGAGCGATCCGCTGGTGGCCCACAACCTCGCGCTCGACGCCGCTCGCTGACCTCAGCTCGCCCGGGCTCGGCTCCGCAGGGTGACGCCCGGGAGGGCGCCGGTGTGGCGACCGCCTTCGACGGTGGCCACCCCGTTGACGACGGTGAGGTCGTAGCCGGTGGCGCCCTGCACCCAGCGCCCGGCGCCGCCGGGGAAGTCGTGGCGGAACACCGGGATCGGCAGGGCGAGCGCGTCGAGGTCGATCACGTTGAGGTCGGCCGGTCGCCCCTCGGCGAGCACGCCGCGGTCGTCGAGGGAGAACAGCTCGGCCGGCACCGAGGTGAGGCGGGCCACCCCCTCGGCGAGCGAGTAGAGGCCGCGGTCGCGGACCCAGTGGGCGAGGAACCAGGTCGGCTGGCTGGCATCCATGATCTGGCCGACGTGGGCGCCGGCGTCGGCCAGGCCGAGGACCACGTTGGCGTCGGCCAGGAGGTGCTCCACCTCGTCGGGGGTCTGGTTGAGGAAGGGCCAGTTGAGGAGGCAGGCGCCGTCGCTGCGGTCGAGGAGGTCGAGCCAGTGGGCGGCGGGCGTGGTGCCGGCCGCGGCGGCGCGCGCCGCGAGCGACCGGTCCGGGTCGAGCCGGTAGTCGGCCGGCTCGGTGTCGAGCGGGAAGAGGCGATCGGCTCCGATGCCGTCGGCGGCGTCTGCCTCGGCCACGAGCACGGCCCGCCGCTCGGGCTGGCGGATGGCCGCCAGGCGCTCGTCGAACGGGAGGTCTCCGAGGGCCCGCCACGAGGGGCACCCGCCGTAGGGGGAGTGGTGGGCGAGCCCGAACAGGACGCCCACCGAGCGCACGGTGGTCTGGGGGTGGATCCGGGCGCCGCCGGCGTTCGCCGCGGCAACCAACTCGAGCACCTGCCGGTGGAGGTGGCCGCCGGCGATGGTCTCGGTGAGGCCGAACGACACCGGGCGCCCGGTCGCCCGGCTGACGGCGGCCAGGACCGCGATCTCGTCGATGGTGCTGGCCGGGGTGGCGCCGTTCTGCGAGCCGAGCATGGCGGCGGTCTCGAAGACGCCCGTGCCGTGGCGCCCCAGCACCTCGGCGAGGGCCACCAGCTCGTCGACCGTGGCGAAGGTGCCCGGGATGGGCTGCCCGTCGGCGCCCTTGTGGAGCACCGTCCGGCTCGATGACAGCCCGAGCGCGCCGGCCGTCACCGCCTCGTCGACCAGCTCGACCATGGCCGCCAGGTCGGCATCGGTGGGTGCCTCCGCCGCCCGGTCGCCCATGACGTAGCGGCGCAGGGCGCTGTGGCCCACCATGCCCCCGATGTTGAGGCCCTTCGGCTTGCGGTCGAGGTCGGCGAGGTACTGCCCGTAGGTCTCCCACTCCCACGACAAGCCGGCCATGATCGCTTCGGCGGGGATGTCCTCGACCGACTCCATCATCTCGGCCAGGCCCTGGCGGTCCTCGGGTCGGCAGGGTGCGAAGGTCACGCCGCAGTTCCCGATGACCACCGAGGTGACGCCGTGGAAGCACGACGACGTGCCGAGCGGGTCCCAGGAGATCTGGGCGTCGAGGTGCGTGTGGATGTCGACGAAGCCCGGCGTGACGACGCGACCCTCGGCCTGGACGGTGCGCGTGGCGGGCCCGTCGACGACGCCGATGGCGGCGATCACCCCGTCGGCCACGGCCACGTCGGCTCGCCGGGGCTCGGCTCCGGTGCCGTCGACCACCAGC